>DASZLB010000138.1:0-61641 GCA_035552575.1 Solirubrobacteraceae bacterium
CGGCTGTAGATGTCGAACGCGCGCTCGCCTCGCGAGGTCTGCTCGACAACCATTGGGACAAGTGGGCTCATATTCCTCGCCTTGGTTTCGCTTCGTTGCCCGGATTCCTCTAAGAGGCTAGCTCGCCGGCCGTCACGAATCGCCGGGGGTCCACAACTTGCCGGACGCCTCGGCGGGCTCCGCCTCGCCGGGCCGGCCCTCGCTGTCCTGGCCGGGCGTCCACAACTGCTCGCGCGCCTCTGCTTGGGCGGGCGTGATCGCGGTCGCTCGATCGGCGACGAGCTCGACGGCCAGCCGTGCCGCAAGGTCCTCGCGCAGCTCGTCGAGGCGCCCGGCGGAGCGCAGGTCCTCGAGCAGCTTCGCCGGCTCGGCCTCCTCGCGCTCGGCGACGGGCGCGATCGCCTCGAGCAGCTGCTCCTCGCTCGGCTCGATCTGCTCGGCGACGACGATCGCCGTCAGCACGGCCTCGCGGCGCAGCGCCGTCTCGGCGTCGGCCGACATGTCGGCGAAGATCTCGGACTCGGGACGGCCGGCGATCTGCAGGTAGGCCTCGCGCGAGATGCCGCGGTGGGAGAGCGAGTGCAGCATGCGCTCCCACATCTCCTTCGCGCGCGCCTCGACGAGAGCCGGCGTGACGGGGACCGTCGCGCCGGCGACGGCCGCGTCGAGCGCAGCCTCGCGAAACTCGGCCTCGGCGCGCGCCTCGTCGGCCTCGAGCAGCCGCGTGCGGATGTCCTCGCGAAGCTGCTCGATGCTGTCGAAGCCGGCGTCGATCGCGAGATCGTCGTCGACCGGCGGAAGCTCCTTGCGCTTGACCTCCTTGACGGTCACGGCGAAGACGGCGTCGCGGCCGGCGAGCTGCTCGGCGGGGTAGTCGGCGGGAAACGTCAGCGCGACCTCGCGCTCGTCGCCGGCGCTCGCGCCGACGAGCTGCTCCTCGAAGCCCGGAATCAGATTGCCGCCGCCGAGCTCGACGAGCTGGTCGCGCCCCTCGCCGCCCTCGAACGACTCCAAGCGCTCCCCGTCGTCATCGCCGACGCGCAGCGAGCCGAGGTAGTCGATCACGACGAAATCGCCCTGCGCGGCCGCTCGCTCGGCCGTCTCGAGGCGCGCGAGGCGCTCGCGCATCGCGTCTACCTCGCGGTCGATCTGCTCGTCCTCGGCGACAGGCTCGCGGCGTGGCGCCTCGACGCCCTGCCACTCGCCGAGCTCGGCCTTCGGCAGCACGCCGATCTCGATCGAGAACTCGAGCGCCTCGCCCTCGCCGGGCAGGTCGGAGAGGTCGAGCTTCGGATCGCCGACGGTCACGAGGCCGGCCGCGGCGATCGCCTCGACGTACCAGCGCGAGAGCGAATCGCGGACGGCCTGGTCGAGCACGGCCTCGCGCCCGACGCGCTGGATCACGAGCGGCGCGGGCACCTTGCCGCGGCGAAAGCCGGGCAGCTTCAGCTCGCGCCCGAGCTGGCGCGCCTTGCCGTCGAGGCGCTGCTGCACCTCAGCGGGCGGCACCTCGACCTGCACGCGCACGCGCGAGTCGGGGAGCTCGGCAACGGTCGTCTTCAGCTCGGCGCTCACGGCCGCCACGATACCGTGCCGCCGGATGAAGGCTCGCAGCCGCGCACCCCTGCACAGACGCGTAGAGACGTGGCTGTGGACCGGACCGGTCGGCCACCTGCTCGGCGGCGCGCTCGACGTGGCGCAGGCGCTGATCGCCTACGCGAGAAAGCGAAGGGCGGACGGCCCGCCCAGCTCACGCTGAGAGCACCGCCCGCCGGGTTCGGGCGCCCGCCGGGAGCGGGCGCAGTGCCTCCCTCTGAACTACGCGCTGCTCGAACTACGCGCCTCTGAGCTACGCGCTGACGGCTGCGCGCTGGCCGAACGGCACGGCGACGCCGCGCGGCAGCACGAGCACGGAGCATGTCGCGATCTCGACGAGGTGAGAAGCCGAGGCGCTGATCGCGACGCGGCCCTGCTCCGCCTCTGGACGAGAGTCGACGACGAGCAGGCCGGCGTCCTCGTTGGCGACGGGCGCGACCTGCGCGCCGAGCGCGTTGGCGAGTGCGTCGACGGTCGCGCGCGCGCCGCCGTCTGCGTCGCCGATCGCGACGATCGACTGCACGCTCACCTCGCGGTCGGCGAGGCCGACGGGCGCGATCGCGACGGCGACGGGGCCGCCCTCGAGCAGCTGCTGCGCGGAGTTGCCGACCGCGACGTGGCCGTTGGCCGTGTGCGAGTCCGAGCAGAACACGACGACGCTCGCGCCCTCGCGCTCGGCGAGTGCGCGCAGGCCCTGCGGCGTCGAGCGGTCGGTCACGACGTGCTTGGCGATACCGGCGTCGCCGAACAGCGCGGCGCCGCGTGCGAGCAGCTCCTCGGCCTCGCTCTGGGCGAGCTTCTCGCGGTCGAGGTCGGGCTCCTGGGAGTGACGTACGTAGCCAAGCGCCACCTCGGCGCCGGCGCGGGCGAAGACGCGGCCGAGGGCGATCGCGTCGTCCTCGTTTGCGGTCCCGTCGTAGGAAACGATGATCTTCGTGGACATGGTGGCTCCTCTGTCGTCTGGCCGGCGTCGGTGACGGGCCTTGAAGTTCTTGTCTGTCGCTTGCTTCTAGATCACTGTGGCACGGTCTTGCCATCAGTTCCAGTGATCTTTTTTATATTTATTATAAGATGGACTTATGCTCAACGTCGCACGATTGAAGGTGCTCAAGGAGGTCGCGTATCGCGGCTCGCTGTCGAATGCCGCCGAGGCGCTGTCCTACACGCAGTCGGCGATCTCGCAACAGATCGCCGCGCTCGAGGCCGAAACGGGCATGGCGCTGCTCGAGCGCCATCCGCGCGGCGTCAGCCTGACGGCGGCCGGGCAGACGCTCGTCGGGCACGCCGAGGGCATCCTCGCGCGCCTCGACACGGCCGAGGCCGCGCTTTCGGCGATCGCGGGCCTGCGCGGGGGGCGGCTGCGGATGGCCTCGTTCCCGACAGCCGGCTCGACGCTGATGCCGGTCGCGATCGCGAACTTCCGCGCGGCCTACCCGGGCGTCGAGCTGACGATTGCCGAGGGCGAGCCGGAGGAGATCGTCCCGCGCCTGCGCGCCGGAGAGCTCGACCTCGCGCTGCTGTTCGAGTTCGCCGAGGACACGCAGCTGCTCGAGGGCATGGCGCGCTCGCCGCTGCTCGAAGACCCGATGTACCTCGCGCTGCCGCGCGAGCACCGGCTCTCAAAGAAAGCGAAGCTGCGCCTGTCGGAGCTCGATCGCGAGTCGTGGGTGCAGACGTCGAGCTCGAGCCCGTGCGCGCGCCACGTCGTGCGCTCCTGCCACGCGGCCGGCTTCGAGCCGAGCGTGACGTTCGAGAGCGACGACTACCAGACGGTCCAGGGCCTCGTCGCGGCAGGCGTCGGCGTCGCGCTGATCCCCGAGCTCGCGCTGTCGGTCGTGCGCGAGGACATCGCGATCCGCGCGCTCTCCCCCGCTCCGCCGGTCCGCCAGGTGATCGCGGCGACGCCCGAGGGTGCGCGTCTCGTGCCGGCCGCGCCGGCGATGCTGACGATGCTCGGGCACGCGGCCGACGAGCTGAAGGGCGCAGGCACGCACGTCGCCGAGCGCGCTCGAGGCGGAGGTACACGAAACGCAAAAGGGGCGCCCAGCCGTTAGGCCGGACGCCCCTCTGGATTCCTCCTACAACGGTTACTTCAGCGAATCAGACTTCTTCTTTACCTGCGTTTTCAAGGTAAGCCGCGTTGACCAGCTTGGCAAGCGCCTTGTAGCCCTTGATCGTCGGGTGGATATCACCCTTGCCTTCAGAGCCGCCCGGGTCGTTCGGGTTGCACATTTCGGTGTACTTGCAGATTGCTTCTTTCTCCTTCGGAGCGCTCGCTTTTTTGCCCGGAATCGAGGCCGAGCCGGCGTTGAACACCGGGAACGGGTTCGCGAACGTCACGTTCGGGAAGTTTTTGATGATGTTCGCTTCGACTGCTGCGTTCGTCCCGGCCTGCAGCGCGTCGCTGCCCGGAAGGATGAACGTGTCGGGGTTGTAGAAGCCGAGCAGCACGATCGGGCCTTTGTAGCCCGCTTCGCGGATCACCGTGATGATCGTCGCCAGGTTGTTGAGGATGTGCGGCACCGTGACTTTTTCCGATGTTTCGGTGATGCACGTGATCACGGCAACCGACGGCGAGCCGCCATATTTGCTTTTGCCGGTCGTGCCGTATTCGACGGCGACTTCGTCTTCGCACTGCTTGATCGCCGCGAGCTCGTCGTTCGAGCCGATGTTCAGCGTGATCGCCTTGACCGGGCTTTTCGTACCCTGGACCGTGCTGACGGCCTCCTCGAGCTGGGAGATTTCTTTGCCGCCCTGCACGTAGCCACCGTTGTGCAGCGGCAGGTGCGTGTGGAACGTGTATGCACACGGGTGGTAGTCGCCGAGGCCCTGGTAGCCGCCCGCCGGGAACTGTTCTTTGGGCATGCCTTCGATTTCTTCGTAGGACTCGGTCGATTCTTTGCCGCCGACTGCCGGGTTTTCGCCGATCAGGCCGTTCGACGTCTCGCCGGGGCAGGCGTCGTTGACGAGCCGGATGCTCTTGCCGACCTCGCTCGTCTTCTTCAGGTCCTTGGCGAAGTCGTTCGCGACGCCTTCTTCGAAGAACGAAGGCGACTCGGCTGCTTTGTGGTTGTTGAAGCGTTCCTCGGTGTACCCGAACGAGATCGAGTCGCCGAGGGCCAAGTAGGTGGTGGTGGCGGGCTCTGATTCGGCCTGCGCGGATACGGGCGCGAACACGATCGCCGAGAGCACAAGCGCAAGTGCCATGCAGCACCCGAGCAGT
Organism: Solirubrobacteraceae bacterium; assembly: GCA_035552575.1. GTDB lineage: Bacteria > Actinomycetota > Thermoleophilia > Solirubrobacterales > Solirubrobacteraceae > Palsa-744. The sequence goes on from DASZLB010000138.1 coordinate 4,820, forward strand.
CCTCTCCGCGTGCGACGCGACGAGCCATTCATGGCTGACATCTCACATCCTCCTCGTACGGGGCCCGTCGGCACAGATCCGTAACGAGCGCAGCCCCCTCTATGGAATTATCCCTCTGTCGATTCCCAGGCGCGAGCCCGGGGACGTGCCGAGGATAGCCACGGGCAGTTCAGGTGTCAAGCGGGGTTTATCGCGGCGGGCGTGTGCATTTTCCGGGGTCTGACCTGCTCAGCTCGTCGCCGGGCGAAGCGATCTCGCCCTTCCCGCGCCGACGATCGCGTCCGCCGAGCGTGCGACCTTTGACAGTCGATGAGCGTCCTGCTGCTGATCCTCGGACTCGCCGTCGGCGCCGCTTGCGCGCTGGCGTTCGCGCGCCCGAATCGCCAGCGCGTGCGCGACGAGCTGAAGTCGATCTCGGCCGACGTGCTCGCGCAGACGGGCGACTCGCTCGCCCAGCGCCTCGCCGATCAGCGCCGGATCGAGCAGGAGCGCGCGAGCGGCGAGATGGCCACGCGTGCACGCGAATTCCGCGGGCTCGTCGAGCCTGTGCAGGAGAAGCTCGGGCGGATGGAGGGCGAGATCTCGCGGCTCGAGCGCGAGCGTCGCCAGGCGCACGGCGAGCTCGCGCAGATGGTCAGGACCCTCGGCGACGGCGTCGGCACGCTGCGCCAGGAGACGGGCAACCTCGTCACCGCGCTGCGGCGCCCGGCGACGCGCGGCTCGTGGGGTGAGATCCAACTGCGCAACGCCGTCGAGATGGCCGGGATGCTCTCGCACTGCGATTTCCTCGAGCAGCGCACGATTCGCACGGACGACGGCGCGCTGCGCCCGGACATGCTCGTGCGCCTGCCCGGCGGCAAGCTGATCGTCGTCGACGCGAAGGTGCCGCTCGACGCCTACCTCTCGGCGCTCGAGGCCGACGAGGATGACGAGCGCGAGCTGCACGTCGCGCGCCATGCAAGGCAGACGCGAGAGCACATCGCGAAACTCGCCGCGAAGGGCTACCACGCCCAGCTCGACGGAACGCCTGAGTTCGTCGTCATGTTCGTGCCCTCCGACGGCATCTACCAGGCGGCGCTCAGCGCCGATCCGGCACTGATCGAATACGGCGTGCAGCAGCAGATCCTGATCGCGACGCCGACGACGCTGATCGGCCTGCTCTGGGCTGCGCACCACGGCTGGCGCGAAGAGCGCATCGCCGACTCCGCGCGCGAGATCGCCGACTCGGCACGCGAGCTGCACCGCCGGCTCGGGCGCTTCGTCGAACCGCTCGCGAAGGTCGGCAAGCAACTCGACTCGGCGATCACGGCCTACAACGAGGCGGTCGGCTCGTTCGACGCGCGCGTCGTGCCGCAGGTGCGAAAGATCGAGGAAGCAGGTGCGGCGTCAGACCGCGAAGTGCAGGCGCCGGCGGCGGTAGAGACGACGGCGCGCGCGGTCACGGCGCGCCTGGCACCGGAGGCGCAGGAGCCGCTCAGCGACCGCCCTGCGGCCGAGCAGCCGCAGCCGATCGGGGATCTTGCGACGGCGGCGGATGCGCCGCAGACGCTGCAGGCGCTCGAGCTGGCGCCGCACGGGCGGATCTCCGCCGGCGCGCGCCCAGCACGACGATCAGCGTGAGCGCGATCGGCACGGTCGCCGGCAGCTCGTCGACGAGGAAGAACAGCAGGTCGAAGCAGAGCGCGAACGCGGCGCTCAGCGAGGCGATCCGCGTCTGACGCCGCCGTCCGGCGGCGAGCGCGAGCAGGCCGCCGAGCGCGGCGGCGATGAACAGGTCTCCATAGCCCATCACGGCCGATCCGAGCATCGCGCTTTGCAGCCGCGGTAGGCCGGCCGGCGGGTGGGCCGCGTTGAGCGCGTTGTTCGGGCGCTGCAGCAGATCGCCGATCACGAGCGCCGCATCGGCGAGCGCCATCGCGACGATTCCGCCGGCGAGCCAGCGCGGCGGCGTGACGATCGAAAGCAGCACGCCGAGCGCGACGCAGCTGAGCGCCGAGAGCACGAGCGCGGCCGCCTCGCCACCGAGTGCGCCGCGATCGGCCCACGCCAGCGCGAACAGCGCCGGAACGAGCAGCGCCCGCGCCGGACGCGCGCCGGGCGTCAGCCAGCCGAGCGCGAGCGCCGAGAGCACGGGCACGGCGACGAGCGCCAGATAGGTCAAGCCCTGCGCGCTCGCGCGTTCGGCGACGGCGGCGACGAGCACGAAGCCGATCACCGACAGGGGCGGGATCGCGGCCCAGCGCCTGTCGCGCAGGCGCCGCAACGCAGGCACATCGGGCGCCCTCGGCAGCGCGACGATCGCGCCCTGCGCGAGCGAGAGCAGGCCGATCGACAGCCAGAACGGGAGCACCTGTTCAAGATAAGCGCTCGGCAAGGCCTCGATGCGACCGCTCAGCGCCACGCGCTGCCTGGTGCGATAGAAGAGGAGCGTGTCCGCCCGCCGCCCCCCGCCGCCGGAGCTCGAGGCGCAGCGTTCCGTGCGGACGCGGCGCTACCAGCTCGGGGCGCTGCTCGTCATGATCGCGGGCGTCGCCGTCGTGCTGATCTCGATCCTCGCGAGCGGCAGCACGTCGGATCTGCGACCGGGCAAGCCCGTGCCGGGAGCGAGCAAGGTGCTGGGCCCCTACGCGGGCATCCCGCAACGCGGCATCGAGCTCGGCGATCGGCACGCGCCCGTCACGCTCGTCGAGCTCGGCGATCTGCAGTGCCCGTCCTGCGCGCAGTTCTCGACCGAAGCGCTGCCGCAGATCGTCAGCCGCTACGTACGCCCGGGCAAGGTGCTGCTCGTCTTCCGCGCGCTCGACCCGATCGGCAAGGACTCGCTGCTCGCCGCACGGATGGCGCTCGCAGTCGGCGAGCAGAACCGCCTGTTCGAGTTCAACGCGCTGATGTACGCCAACCAGGGACTCGAGAACAGCGGCTATGTGACGGGCTCCTACTTGCGCGCGCTCGCCGGCGCGATCCCGGGCGTCGACGTCGACCGCGCGCTGGCCGCGCGCGGCTCGGCGGCCGTGCGCGCGCAGCTGAGCGAAGCCAAGCAGCTCGGCCTGCGCCTGCAGATCGCCGGCACGCCGTCGTTCCTGCTCTACCGCACCGGCGCGGCGCCGCAGCGCTTCAAGCCGGCCGGGCTCGGCGCGGGCTCGTTCACGGCTGCGCTGCGGCGGCTGCTCGGGGGAGCGAGCCCGTGAGCGGGCAGCCGCGCCTCTCGAGCCCGCGGCGCGGCGGCGTACCATCTCTCACACGATGAGCACCGCAGACGCGCCCGCCGCGCAAGCGCCGCCGATCCTGCATCTCTCGACGGTCGTCGGCAGCCCGCTGCGCGACGCCGACGGCGAGCGCCTCGGCAAGGTCGAGGACCTGATCGTGCGCCTCGGCGGCGTCGGCTACCCGCCGATCACCGGCTTCCTCGTCTCGGTCGCGGGCAAAACGTCCTACGTCGGCGTCGAGCGCGTCTCGGACATCGGCGCGCAAGGCGTCGAGCTACGCAAGGCGAAGCTAGACCTGCGCCGCTTCGAGCGCCGCGCCGAGGAGGTGCTGCTCAAGCGCGACCTGCTCGACCGCCAGCTGATCAACGTCGAGGGCGCGCGGCTCGTGCGCGCAAACGAGATCGAGCTCGCGCTCGTCGCCGGCTCGTGGCGCGTCGTCGGCGTCGACACGGGTCCGCGCGGCGGCTTGCGCAGGCTGCTACCGAAGGGGCTCGGCGCGCACATCGCGACGGGCGAGTTCCTCGACTGGGCCGGCGTCGAGCCGTTCGTCGGGCACGTGCCGACGGTGCGCCTGCGCGTCCCGCACCCGAAGCTCGCGAAGCTGCACCCGGCGCAGATCGCCGACCTCGTCGAGGCGGCCTCGCGCAGCGAGGGCGAGGAGATCATCCAAGCCGTCGGCGACGACGATCGCGAGCTCGAGGCAGACGTCTTCGAGGAGCTCGACGACCATCACCAGCAGGAGTTCCTCGAGGACCGTCCCGACGATCAGGTCGCGCAGATCCTCTCGCGGATGGCACCCGACGACGCGGCGGACATCCTCGGCGAGCTCGACGAGGAGCGGCGCGAGCCGGTGCTAGCGCTGCTGCCCGTCAGCCACCGCATCAAGGTACGCGCGCTGCTCGGATACGAGCCCGACGAGGCCGGCGGGCTGATGAGCCCCGAGTTCGTGCTGCTGCGCGGAAGCACCTCGGCGGCCGACGCGCTGGCGGCCGTCCGCCGCAGCGAGATCGCGCCGGAGCTGCTGACGACGGTGTTCGTCAACTCGAACGAGGGAGCGCTCGAAGGAAGCGTTCCGGTCACGGCGCTCGTGCGCGCCGAGCCGAGCAAGCGGCTCGAGTCGTTCGTCAAGCACGAGACGCCGTGCCTGAAGCCGGACGCCTCCTTCGAGGAGGTCGCACGACAGATGGCCGACTACAACCTGACCTCGATTCCGGTCGCCGACGAGCACCGGATGGTCGGCGTCGTGACCGTCGACGACGTGCTCGAGGCGATGCTTCCGCGCGGCTGGCGCCGGCGCTTCGGACTGCTCGGCGAGGACTGAATAGACTGGCGCCGATGAGCGCTTCCGTCGGACAGTTCGATGGCGGTCCGAGTACCGCCCGTCATGCGTCGTATCCGGTCGGCCACCCGTGGCCGACCGCGTCTGCCTGCCCGGCTTAGCTCTCGCCGCGCGCGCCTGATCGCCCTGCTCGGCCTGCTCGGGCCGGGGCTGATCGCGGCCAACGCGGGTAACGACGCGGGCGGGATCGCGACGTATTCCTCCGTCGGCGCGAAGTACGGCTACGGCCTGCTGTGGACGATCGTGCTGATCACGATCTCGCTCGCGATCGTGCAGATGCTCGCCGCGCGGATGGGCGTCGTCACGGGCAAGGGCCTCGCCGAGCTCGTTCGTGAGGAGTACGGGATTCGCTGGTCGGTGTTCGCGACGAGCGCCGTCGTCGTCGCGTGCCTCGGCATCTGCATCTCCGACTTCGTCGGAATCGGTGCGGCGCTCGGCCTCGCGGGAATCCCCGTGCAGGTCTCCGTGCCGATCGCTGCGGTCGGGATCTGGCTGATCATCGTCCGCGGCTCCTATCGCTCGGCCGAGCGCGTGTTCATCTGGCTGACGATCCCGTTCTTCGCCTACCCCGTCGCGGCGATCCTCGCCCACCCGCGTTGGGGAGCCGTCGGCGAAGCGATCGCCGTGCCGAAGATCCACCTCAGCTCTGAGTACCTGCTGCTGCTGATCGCGACGGCCGGCACGACGATCACGCCATACATGCAGCTCTACCTGCAGTCGGCCGTCGTCGAGCGCGGCGTGCGCGTCGACGAGCTCAAGCGCGAGCAGCGCGAGGCCGTCGCCGGCTCGATCTTCGCCAACCTCGTCGCCGGCTTCATCATCATCGCGACAGGCGCGACGCTCTACACGCACGGCATCCACAACATCTCCTCGGCGGCCGATGCTGCGCGCGCGCTGAACCCGTTCGCAGGGCAGTACGCCGAGGTGCTGTTCGGCATCGGCCTGCTCGGCGCGAGCCTGCTCGCGGCGGCGATCTTGCCGATCGCGACCGCGTACGTCGTCTCGGAGTCGCTCGGCTACGAGAAGGGCGTCGGTCGCCGCCGCGAGGAGGCGCCCGTGTTCGTCAACATCATCACCGCGATGATCGCGATCAGCGCGCTCGTCGCGATCGTCCCGGGCGTGCCCGTGATCTCGCTGCTGATCGGCGTGCAGGTCGTCAACGGCCTGCTGCTGCCGATCAACCTGTTCTTCGTCTGGCGCCTGTCGCGCTCGCGCACGCTGATGGGCGAGCGGCGCAGCCGCGGCGCGCTGGACGGCGCAGCCGCGGTCACCGTCGCCGTCACCTCGACACTGTCGCTCGGCCTCGTCGTGATCACGCTCGCCGGGCTATAGCGCTCCCCGGGCCATAGCGGCGGCTCGCGCGCCGCGAGGCGGGCGACGCCGGGGCCGACACGCCTTGCGCTCTGCGCCGGCGCGAGGCGCTCTGCGCCGGCGTGAGGCGCTCTGCGCCGGCGTGAGGCGCTCAGGGCGCCGGAATGCTCGCGCGATCGCCCTCGACGAGCAGCGCCGCGCCGATCGCGCCGCCGAGGTCGCCGAGCGCCGCGACGTGCACGTCGGGCGGGCGGAAGTCCGCGAACAGGTGCGGCAGCATCTCCTCGGCGATGCGCTTGGCGTAGGGCTCGCCGAGGCGGACACCGAGGCCGCCGCCGATGATCACGCAGTCGACGTCGAGCACGTTGCACGCCGAGGCGACGCCGGCTCCGAGCGCGCGCAGGGCGCGCTCGATCATCGCAGTCGCGAGCTCGTCCTCGTGCTCGAGCGCACGCGACCAGATGCCGCTCGTCAGCCGCGTGCGGTTGCGCTCTTTCATCAGCTTGAACAGATCCGTCTTCTCGCCCTTCTCGACGCGCTTCGCCACATGCGCTTCCATCGCCGAGCGGCCGGCGTAGGCCTCCATGCAGCCGCGCCGCCCGCACGTGCAACGCGCGCCATCGAGCTCGACGACGATGTGGCCGATCTCGCCGGCCGCGCCACGGCCGACCCAAGGCTTGCCGTCGATCACGATCCCGCCACCGACGCCGGTACCCCAGAAGACGCCGAGCAGCGAGTCATATGGCCTGCCCGCGCCGAGCGCGAACTCGGCGTCGGTCGCGACCTGCACGTCGTTGCCGAGCCTGATGGGCGTCCCGAGCGCATCCGAGAGCGTTGCGGCGAGCGGAAAGCTGCCTTCCCAGTCGGGCAAGTTGCGCGCGCTCGTGACGTCGCCGCCGTCGATCGTGCCCGGCGAGCCGACACCGACGCCGGCGAGCGACGCCGGCTCGACGCCGGCCTGCTCGGCGGCCTCGCGCAGCGCCGCCTCCATCTCCGCGGCAACGTCTTTCGGCCCGCCGCTCGTCGGCGTCGGACGCCGCGCCGAGCCGAGTACCTCGTGATCGTCGTCGACGATCACCGTCTGGATCTTCGTGCCGCCGAGGTCGATGCCGCCGTGGGTCGCCATCGCGGCAGATCATCGCAGACGTGCCCGGCGTCAACCGCAGCCTCTCGGCGTTCGGCCGAGCAGCGCGTAGGAATCGTCTGCGCCTGCCTTTATCCCCGCTTGAGGCTTTCTTCGGTGCGTCTTACAGCGGCGTCTGAGCATCGTCACAGGCCATGAAAGCACGCACCGGACCACCATCGATCGTCTATGCGCTCGGCGCGCTGCTCGCCGGCGCGATCGTCGCCGCGGTGCTGCTCGTCGGCCCGGCCTCGGGGCAGCGCTCGACGCAGACGCGGATCGTCACGGCGCAGCGCGGCGTCGTCCAGTCGACGGTCTCGGGCAGCGGCAACGTCGCTGCAGCGAGCGAACTGGACCTCGGCTTCAAGACGAGCGGCACCGTGAGCAGCATCGACATCGCCCAGGGACAGCACGTGACGCAGGGTCAATTGCTTGCGACGCTCGATCCGCAGAGCGCAGAAGTCACGCTCGAACAGGCCAAGGCGAGCCTGCAGTCGGCCGAAGCCGACCTCGCGAGCGAGGAAGAAACCGACGGCGAATCATCGAGCCAGGGCACGAGCGGCTCCTCGGCGTCGGGCGCCTCCGGCGCGAACGCTTCGACGGCCTCGATCGCGATTGCGCGCGCTGCAGCGACATCCACGGCACCGACGACGAGCATCGCCGCCGCGACGAAGAGCAAGCCGAGCACGACGACTACCGCGAAAGAAACCAAAGCCACATCGGGGTCCCCCGGGTCGGGCTCTTCGAGCACGAGCACGAGCATCAGCACAGCGACCCGCGAAGCGAACATCGCCTCGGCAAAGGCGGCGGTGCGCAGCGACCGGCTGACGGTCAAGAGCGACGAACAGGCAGTCGCCGACACCCGCCTGCTGGCGCCCGAGAACGGCACGATCGCCTCACTCGGCGGCGAAGTCGGTGAAACGGTCTCCGGCGGCGGCACGAGCAGGGCGTCGAGCAGCAGCGAAAGCTCCTCGGGCACCGGCTCCTCGGCGGGGGCGGGCGGCGCGACAGGCTCGAGCAGCGCCTCCTCTTCGTCGAGCTCCTCGAGCTCGTCCTTCGCGGTGCTCAGCGATCTCAGCTCGATGAAGCTCGTCGTTGCGCTGAGCGAGTCGGAAGTCGGCAGCGTGAAAGCCGGCCAGCCGGCGACGGTGACCGTCGAAGCGCTGAAAAGCGCGAAGCTCGCCGCGCACGTAAGCGAAGTCGCGGCGCTCCCGACGAGCAACGGCGGCGTCGTCAGCTACGACGTGACGTTCGCGCTCGATCAGCTGCAGAGCGGCCTGAAAGCCGGGATGAGCGCGACCGCCGAAGTCGTCGTCGCGCAGGCAGAAGGCGTCAACGTGCCGACGAGCGCGATCACGGGCGGCTCGGTCACCGTGCTCAAAGGCACCAAGCAAGAACGCCGCTCGGTCACGACGGGCCTCGCCGGCGACAGCTCGACGCTGATCCGCAGCGGGCTGAAGGCCGGCGAACGCGTCGTGCTGCCGCTCGCGAGCACGAGCGGCACGAGCAGCCTCGCCTCGCGGCTCGCCGGCAGCGGCGCAACGAGCGGTGGGCTCGGCGCGGCCGGCGGCCTATCCTCCGGCGCCGGCGGCACGCCCGGCGGAGGCTTCGCGCGTGGCGCGGGCAGCTTCGGCGGCGGGCCGGGTGGCTGAGATGGGCCGGGCGTCGCGCGAAGGCCGCGGCGGAGCTGGTCGCGTTCGGCGGCTGCGGCCGCTCGTCGCGCGTACAACTGCGCGATCGCAAGAAGGCCCCGGCGGCGGGCACGGCGGCGAGGGCACGACACAGCGCCCGGCGCCGCCGGTGATCCAGCTACGCGAGGCGACGCGCACGTACGAGCTCGGCTCGATCAGGGTGCGTGCGCTGCGCGAGGTCACGTTGCGGATCGAGCGCGGCGACTTCATCGCGATCATGGGCAGCTCGGGCAGCGGCAAGAGCACGCTGATGAACATCCTCGGCTGCCTCGACTCGCCGACGGACGGGCGCTACCTGCTCGACGGCGTCGACGCGGCGCAGATGGACGAGGACGAGCTCTCCGATCTGCGCAACCGCAAGATCGGCTTCGTCTTTCAGAGCTTCAACCTCGTCCCGCGCACGAGCGCGCTCGCGAACGTCGAACTGCCGCTGTCCTACGCCGGTCTGAAGGGGCCTGAGCGCCGCCGCCGAGCCGAGCGCGCACTCGGCTCGGTCGGCATGTCGAACCGCATGCACCACCAGCCCTCGGAGCTCTCCGGCGGGCAGCAGCAGCGTGTCGCGGTGGCGCGTGCGATCGTCACGAACCCGTCGCTGATCCTCGCCGACGAGCCGACGGGCAACCTCGACTCGCGCTCGACGGCGGACGTGCTGCGGATCTTCGCGCGCTTGAACGACGAACAGCGGACTGTCGTGCTGATCACGCACGAGCCGGACGTCGCCGAACGGGCCAGGCGGATCGTCCGTCTCAGCGACGGTCAGATCGTCGAGGACCGGCACCTCGGGGCCGGCAGCACCGCCGGGGCACACGCATGATCGGGCGCGAGACGTTGCGGATTGCGTGGGGCGGGATCGTCGCGAACAAGCTGCGCTCAGGCCTGACGATCCTCGGCATGACGATCGGCGTCGCCTCGGTGATCGTGCTGATCGCGGTCGGCAACGGCTCCTCGAAGGCCGTGCAATCGCGGATCGAGAGCCTCGGCACGAACGTGCTGATCGTGATGAGCGGCGGAGCTCGCGGCGGCGCTCGGGCGAGCAGCTCGGGCAGCGTGTCGCTGACGAAGTCCGATGCCGAAGCGCTGCAGAACGACGAGCTTGCGCCGGATGTGCAGAGCGCCTCGCCGGTCGTCAACGCCTCGAGCGTGAAACTCGTCTTCGGCAGCTCGAGCTACGAACCGTCGTCAGTGATCGGTACGACGCCGTCGTACCTGCCGGCGCACAGCTACAAGCTGAGCGAAGGCGCATCGTTCTCGGCCGCGGACGTGCGCTCGCACAAGCGCGTCGCCGTGATCGGCCAGACGGTCGTCGAAGAGCTTTTCGCCGGCGAGCGAGCCGTCGGGCAGAGCGTGAAGCTCAACGGCAGCAACTTCGAAGTCGTCGGCGTGCTCGCCGCGAAGGGCTCGAACGGGGCCTCGAACCAGGACGACGTCGTGATGGCGCCGATCTCGACCGTGCAGGACTCGCTGACGGGCTTCGGCTCGATCGACTCGATCACGGTGCAGGCGAGATCGCAGTCCTCGCTGAACGTCGCCGAAGCAGAGGTCACGCAAACGCTCGAGGAACGCCACAAGATCAAAAACACCCAAGAACCGGGCTTCGAGGTGCTCAACCAGGGCTCGCTGCTGGAAACTTCGAGCTCGACGAGCAGCGTCTTCACGACGCTGCTCGGCGAGGTCGCGGCGATCTCGCTGCTCGTCGGCGGAATCGGCGTGATGAACATCATGCTCGTCAGCGTCACCGAGCGCACACGAGAGATCGGCATCCGCAAGGCGATCGGCGCGCGGCGCAGCGACATCCTCACGCAGTTCCTCACCGAGGCCGTGCTCGTCTCGCTGATCGGCGGGATCGCGGGCGTGCTCGTCGGCGTGATCGGCAGCCAGTTCCCGATCGCCGGAGTGCACCCGGAGGTCGCGACGTACTCGATCTTCCTCGCCTTTGGCGCCGCGGCACTCTCGGGTCTGTTCTTCGGGACCTATCCGGCCGCACGCGCAGCTTCGCTCAGACCGATCGAGGCGCTGCGCTTTGAGTGACACACCTTCCCCCACCGAGGAGCTTCCGATGCCAGAGCAGCGACCGATCAGCGACGAGCCGGCAGAGCGCGACGGGTGGCTCGAGGAGGCGCAGGAGCTGCCGCCACGCCCGCGCCGGCGCGTGCTCGCCCCGCTCCCGCTTGCACTGCTCGCGGCGCTCGCGATCGCCTGCGGCTTCATCGCCGGAGTGCTTGTCGAGAAGGGCCAGAGCGGCGGCTCGACAGCCGTGGCGGGCAGCGGCGGCGCATTCGCATCGCGTCTCGCAGCGCTGCGCGGCGGCACAGGATCCGGCGGCGCCGGCTCGGCTGTTGCCTCAAGCTCCAGTACAGGGTCAGGTACGGCCGCGGGAACCGCAGCTACTAGCTCCCCCGCGAACGCTGGCGGACTCGGTGGTGGCGCGGGCGCCTCGGCAACTGTCGGCCAAGTCGCATACGTCGACAAAGGCATGCTCTACGTGACGACTAGCGAAGGCAACACGGTCAAGGTCACGGCGTCGTCCGGCGCGAGCGTGACGAAGACGGTCAAAGCAAGCATCAAAGCGATCCACCCCGGCGAAACGGTGGTCGTCGCCGGCACGAGCTCGGCCGGCGGCGCCGTGTCGGCGAGCTCGATTCGCATCGGCAGCGTCGCGAGCGCGATCGGTGGCGGCTCGGCGCTATTCGGCGGTAGCGCAGCCGGCGGCGCCTCCTCGGGCTCCAGCGGCAGCGGCGGACCCACCGGCGGAGAACGACAGCTCTTCGGCCAGGGATAGGCGACGAGCTGCGCGCGCTCTGGGCCCGATCCCACACTCGAACATCGAAAAGGAGCCAGATGCACCCAATCACCAGCAATCGACTTAGACCGGCGGCGACCAGCGCATTGCTGGTTCTGCTCGCCGGCGTGCTGCTCGCGGCATGCGGCGGAGGGTCCTCATCGAAGAGCTCGTCCAATGCGAGCACGACGACCAAGGCCGCGAGCAGCCCCGGCGGTCAGTTCGGCGCGCGCGGGGCGGCGCTGCGCACGTGCCTGCAGAAGAACGGCATCACGCTGCCGAAAGTCAAGGCCGGCCAGCGCGGGGCGCCGGGAGCCGGCGGGCCATTCGGCCTGGGCGGCGCGGGCGGCGCGGCGAAACTTCCCAGCGGCGTGACGCGCGCGCAGCTTCAGGCTGCGTTGAAGAAGTGCGGCGGCGGGCAGTTCCGCGGCGGCAAAGGCTTTGCCGCCGGCGGCGCGCAGCGATTCGCCAAGTTCGCCGCATGCATGCGCAAGAACGGCGTGAAGCTCCCGCAACCGAACACGTCGGGCAAAGGCCCGATCTTCGACACGAAGGGCATCGACACGAGGAGCGCCTCGTTCAAGGCCGCCGACGCGAAGTGCGCTCCTGAACTCGGGCCGAGCGGCGGCGCGCAGCCACGCGGTGAGGGAGCGCCGGGCGTCGGCGCGCAAGGTCCCGCGGGTGCGGCGCCGGGCGAAGCGCCACCGGGCGCATAGGCCCGGCCGGGGGCGAACGCGCCCGGCCGGCCCTGGTAGCTCTACTTGCGCTTGCTCTTGCGGTCGTTGACCGCCGAGGCGCTGCGCTTCGCGGCCACCTTCGGCGCCGGCAGCGAGCCGATCCGGGCGACGAGCTGGTTCCACTGGGTCGTGCTCAGGTCACTCGGGACGACGATCGGCGCCGGTGTGCTCTTGGCGGTCCGCGCAGAATGCGCAGCTCCACTCGCAGCCGGCGTCGCAGGCAGCTGACCGGCGGCGGGGTGGAAGCCGACGTGGATGTGGTTCCAGTGTTCTGGCATCGCAAGCGTGTTCGGCGCACCGGGGTACTTCATCAGGCTGATGATCTGGTGCGGCACGAATTCGCCCTGCAGCGTCAGCAGCGTGCGAATCGTCACGTCGGTGATCGAGCCGGCGCCCTGGTGGCCGGCGATCGGGATGCCGTTGATCGCCGAGATGTCGACAGCGTCGCCGGTGTAGTGCTCGGAGACGAAGCCGGAGACGGTTATCTCCGAGTGCCCGCACTCCAGCGCGCTGACGGTCGGCTTCAAGTTGATTCGCGAGAGGTACTCGAGCACGGCGAGCACGCGCTTGTCGATCTTGCCCTCGGCGATGTCTTCGCGACCGCACTGGTAGATGTCGATGCCGGGGTCCGAGAGCACCGTGCGCTGCAGTTCGTCCTGTGACATCAAAAAGACGCCGCTCGCGGTCGCCCCGAGCAGGTCGGCTTCGCCGTTGTTCACGCCTTGCGGGTGCAGCGCCGCGCCGAGCTGCTGCCAGTTCTCCAGGAACGGCCGCGGGTCGACCGTGCTCTGGTCGCCGCCCGGGCGGATCGCGAAGCGCAGGTGCCCGTCGTGCGCGCCGCTCGGCGTGCGCACGCGGCCGAGCACGGTGCCCTTGGAGACGATCGAGCCGGCGCGCAGCGGCAGCAGCCGCCCGGCACGGTTCGACTGCGACGCGCGCTTGCGCTTGTCGGCCGCCGAGGCGAGCGCGTCGGGATTGCCTGGATGGGCGAACAGCCGCACCTTGCCGCTCAGCGCGGGAGCCGGTTCGCTCGCGGACGAAGCGGCGTCGTGTGCTTTCTTCGGAGCTTTGACGCTCAGCGTGACGGGCGCGTGATGCCCGGCCGTAGCCGGCAGCGTCGGCTTCGCTTCGGCCGCGTTCGCGCTACCCGCGAGCGGCGTTGCCGTCGCGGTGGCGTTCTTCGCCGTCGGCGCCTTCGGCTTGGGGTAGTGCGAGGCGATGCTGCCGAGGCCCGCGTAGGTGAAGACGTCACCGTAGACATCGCGCATGATCAGGTACTTGCCGAGCTTCTGCGAGTCGCCGAGCTTGACGATCCGGCCGTCCTGCGCGGCGACGATCTCGGCGTTCGGAGCGCTCATCAGGTCGACGAGTTGCAGCACGTTCGCGTGCTTCCCAGCTCTCGCGGAACCTGCCGAGGTGGCGGACGGGGCCGACGCGACGGTCGGGCTCGGCGCAGCGGCTCCGCGAGTCGGCGCCGAGAGCTTCGCGGCCGGCTTGCTCGCGACGGCCGCGGCGCCGGCGGTAGCGTTCGAGCCCGAGGCGACGCTCGACGGCGCCTGCGCAGTCGAGAGCGCGCCGCCCCATGCGACCTGCTTGCCCGAGACCGGCAGACGGCCATCGGTCAGACCGGTGAGCGTCGCGATGACGCTCTTCGGGTAGCTCGAGATCAGCTTTGCTCGAAGCAGCACCGACTTGACGTATTCCTCGGAGTGGTTGTAGGCGAGGATCGCGCCGTGCAGGTCGGTCGCGGCACCGGCCGCGCGCAGGTAGCGAGCGGCGGCGAAGATCGCGTCGACGGGGTTGTACGGGTCGGCGTAGCCGGCGTCGAGCGCGTCGACGCCGTACTGGATCCAAGTCGCCGGCATGAACTGCATCCAGCCGACGGCGCCGGCCGTCGAGACAGACTGGTCGGTGCCGTAGTTCGTCTCGATTTCGTTGATCGCCGCGAGGATCTGCCAAGGCACGCCGTACTGCACCGAAGCGGCTTGATAGATCGGCAGCAGGAAGAGGGGGATGCGATAGAACGACAGCGCCTGCGCCGAGGCGGCGGAGCCGGCCAGCTCGGCCGCGAGCGCTTCCTCCTGCGCGGCGACGACCTGTGGCGCGACGGCTACGTTCGAGTTGGCCGGAGCCTGCGTCGAAGCCGGCTGCGTCGGCGTGACAGACGAGCTCGCGGGCTTGGACGCCGTGACTTTTTGGCGACGCTGCAGCACGACCGCAGGGCCTTTCACCTTCGGCTTCGACGGTTCTTCGACTTCGATCCCGCCGTGCCAGGCTTCGCTCGCCGGAGCCGGAGTGGTCGCGGGAGTCGTCGTAGCCGTCGTCGTCGGCGCCGGCGCGGGGGTGCTCGCGACCGGCGTCGAGGTCGTCGTCGCCGGTTGCGTGCTCGTCGTCTCTTCGCCGACGCCTTGGCTCGGCGTCGTGGTCACGCTGCCTTCGGATGAGCCGCTCGCGGCGGGTTCGGCGGCAAGCGCGGCGGGGATCGGCCCGAGCCCTGCGGCCGTCAGGCCGCTGCCGGCAAGCGCCGAGAGCAGCGCTCGCCAAGCCCACCTGCGTGCTCCGGGGGCAGGCGTCATGCGTCGCGCTGGGTCATCTTGTGGTCGTCCCATATTCGTTGTCGGCGCAGCTAGCCCACAAACGCGGGGTACGCCCAACGGAATTCATATCGGCAGGCAAGCACGAAGGCGTAAAGGATTCGTAATCGCGTCCACAATCCGTTGTCGGCGTTCCCCGCGCGATTGCTGAGCGCACGCGCCACCCCGAAGCCTAAGCGTAGCTCAGGAGAGAAACAGCAAAACGACTGCGACGATGCGCCCACGGGGCCTTCTTCGTGTACCAGAAGGCCGTTCCTGCGCTAATCTGCTCGCCGTGGAAACGGTTCTTTCCGTACTTCAGGTGATCATCTCGGTGATCGTCGTGTTCCTCGTGCTGATGCACTCCGGCAAGGACTCGGGCCTGTCGGGCGCATTCGGCGTCGGCAGCGGCACGGGCCCGCTCGGCGGCGGCTCGATGGTCGAGCGCAACCTGAACCGCTGGACGATCTTCTTCGCGGTGCTGTTCATCGTCAACGCGATCGTCTTGCTCAAGCGTCCCTGGGCCTGAGCCACGCTTAGGCTGGGCACGGGCCACGCCCACCGGAAGTAACTACACCCCACCCCAGGGGAGCCTCCGCAACCACCTTCCCTCCGCAACCACCTTCCCGGAAGTAACCAGCTAAGCCTCTAGCTCAGGGTTAGCTTTGCCGGGCGTCAGACTTTCGCCGGAAGGCTTCTGCTCGAGCGGCTCGAGCGCCTCGAGCCGGTCGAGCAGCTCGAGCGCCTCCGCTCGCAGGCCGCTGTCGATCGCGTCGTAGTCCTCGCGCGAGAGCTTGCCCGTGCGCAGATCGAGCTCGGCGTCGCGAATCTCGCGGTACTTCGTCTCGCGTGCGGCCTCGAGCTCGGCCCGCTCGTAGCCCCTGCCCGTCGCGGCGGCCTGCAGCGCCTGCTCGCTCTCGGTGCTCGCGCCTACGTCCCCGTCCTCGACGTCGCGTGCGGCGCGCAGCGGGGCGCTGATCACGACGAAGACGACCGCCAGCAGCACGCCGGCAATGATCGCGATCAGGATCTCCACGCAGCGCCTCGCGCTCGCGCTGTGTCCGGCGGCGCCATCACACGAGCCTCAGGCGCGTGCCAAGCCGCGCGCGGTCCTTGCGCGCGAGCGCATCGCAACCCGCCGGCGCACCGCGCTCGGGGCCGGCCAGATCGCAATCAAACCACCGCCGAGGACGATCAGCCCGCCGATCCAGATCCACATGACGAGCGGCGAGACGATGAAGTGGAACTGTGCCGCCGGCGGGTGCTTGAGGTATTCGCGGGCGAGCACGCCGAGCGCGACGACGCCCTCGTCAGCCGGCAGCGTGCGGTTGCCGATCGAGACGATCCGCTGCAATGCCGGCGTCGAGATGTCGGGCGCGATCGCCGTCCAGACGTCGCGCGTGACGCCGGCGCTCATGCTGATGTGGCTGACGGCCTGCCCGCCGATCAGATGCCCGACGGTGCCCTGAGCCGGTTCGCCGGAGTCGTAGAAGCCCTCGCTCGGGCTCAGCGTGGCGACGTGACGGCCGCCCTTGCTGACGTCGAGCACGGCGCCGATGTTGAGCGTCGAGCCCGTGTGCACGGCATCGTTCTTCGGCGTGATCGTCGCGGTCGGGCGCACGTAGCGCACGGTGTACTTGCCGACGTGCGTCGATCCGCCGACCGGCAAGCGCTGCTCGACGGCGTGCTGGAAGGACGACGAGGCGGCGACGCCGACGAACAGCACGGCGATCCCGAGATGCACGACATAGCCGCCGTAGCGGCGCCGGTTGCGTCGAACGAGCGCAACGAGCGCGACCGGCAGCGCCTCGCCGGCCATCGCGCGTCGCGCGCGCGTGCCACGGAAGAACTCCTGCGAGATGCTGCCGAGCACGAACGCTGCACAGCAGAACATCGCGATCGCGAACGCCTTGTGCGCGACGCCGGCGGCGAGCAGCACGATCAGCGTCGCGAGCGCGCTCAGCAGCGGTACGGCGAAGTTGCGCCGCGCGTTGGCGAGCGTCGCGCGCCGCCACGCGATCACCGGCCCGATGCCGCTCAAGAGCACGAGCAGCAGCGCGAGCGGCACCGTGTAGCGATCGAACCACGGCGGGCCGACTGACGCTTCGGTGCCCGTGAACGCCTCGGAGATCAGCGGGAAGTACGTGCCCCAGAAGATCACGAAGCAGAGCGCGACGAGCACGATGTTGTTACCCAGAAAGATCGCCTCGCGCGAGAG
This sequence comes from Solirubrobacteraceae bacterium, assembly GCA_035552575.1. GTDB lineage: Bacteria > Actinomycetota > Thermoleophilia > Solirubrobacterales > Solirubrobacteraceae > Palsa-744. The sequence continues at coordinate 21,797 of DASZLB010000138.1, forward strand.
CAGCGAATCGAGCCGATGCTGCGAGCGCAGCATGTCGCGGCGCGAGACGACGAGATAGATCGAGCCGGCGATCAGGACGCCGATCAACGCGACGAACGGCACGCCGAGCGTCGCGCCGCCGAAGGCGTGGATCGAGTTGAGGATGCCGCTGCGCACGAGGAACGTCCCCATGATCGCGAGCGTGCCCGTGGCGAGCACGAGCGAGACGTTCCACACCTTCAGCATCCCGCGTTTCTCCTGGATCATCAGCGAGTGCAGGAAGGCCGTGCCGGTCAGCCAGGGCATCAGCGAGGCATTCTCGACGGCGTCCCAGCCCCAGTAGCCGCCCCAGCCGAGCTCCGAGTAGGACCAGCGCGCGCCGAGCAGGATGCCGATCCCGAGGAACAGCCACGCTGCGAACGCGAAGCGCCTGATCGCTTTGATCCAGTCGGCGTCGACGCGACGCGCCAGCAGCGCGCCCATCCCGAACGCCAGCGGGATCGTGCAGAGCGTGTAGCCGGAGTACAGCATCGGCGGGTGAATCATCATCGTCGGGAAGCGCAGCAGCGGATCGAGCCCGACGCCTTCGGCCGGTGCCGGGCTCGTCGTCGAGAACGGCGATGCGTAGAAGATCATCAGCGATATGAAGAAAGCGCCGAAGCCGAGCAGGATCGCCGTCGCGTACGCCGCGACGTCGCGCATCCGCCGGCGCACGAGGAACAGCGCGAGGCTCGACCACAGCGAGAGCAGCCACGCCCACAAGAGCAGCGAGCCTTCCTGCGAGGACCACACGGCCGCGGCGCGGTAGAACGTCGGCGTCGTGCGGCTCGACGTGTCGGCGACCGTGTTGAACGCGAAGTCGTTGCGCAGGAACGCGAGCTCGAGCACGCCGAAGGCGACCGTCAGGACGATCGCAAGCGCATAGACAGAGCGGCGGCCTGAGTCGGAGAACTCGATCCGGCCCGTGCGCGCGCCGTAAATCGAGGCGCCGATGCCGTAGACGCAGACGAGCAGTGCCAGCGGCAGGCAGATGCGGCCGAGGTCGGCCACCTAGTAGTTCTGCTTCTCGCCCGCCGGAGCGGTCTTGTACTTGGACGGGCACTTCGTGATCAGCGAGTCACGTTCGCCGACGTAGCGCCCGCCCTGCTTCTGCACGGTCACGATCACCTCGCGGCCTTCGCGGAACGGATCGGGCACGGTGCCGGTGTAGGCGATCGGGATCGCCGTGCCGCCGCCGGCTCGGTCGGTCACGCTGAAGTCCAGGCCGTTGCCTTCGTGGCGCACCGAGCCGTGAACGACGGTCCCGGTGACCTGATAACTGCGTCCCGGCTGGGCCTGGCGGAGGAGCTGCGTCGGGCTGAGAGCCGGACTCGCCGCGCTGAAGCTCGTGTAGATCAGCGCGCTGGCGAGCAGGACGGCCGCGCTCAGCGCGACAACCAGCCGCACCGTTCGCTTACGCGAGGGGTTCACGCCACTCAGTATTCCAAACCCATTTGCCCGCCGTGCCACCGGCGGCCGGGCACCGGAGCGCGGCGCGCGAGGCTCGCGGCCGAGGAAATCCCGGCTGCAGGGCGAAACCTTTTGCAGTGGGAAGGGTCTTTTCACATAGAGCCATGCGAGCGAGCCTCCCAGACACGCTGCGCGAACGCAGGCGCACACGCGCCGAGCACCCGCGACGCACGCCGCCGGCGCCGATGCCCGCCGCCCCCGCGAGCCCGCGCGCCGCCGACCCGGCAGTCGAGCGCGTTCGCAGCGCCGGCGGTCCGCTCGACGAAGCCGCTTACGTGTGCGAGTGCGGCTTCAGCTTCCGCGCACCCGTCTCGACGACGGTCGCCTGTCCGCACTGCCACACCCAGCAGGCCTGGTAGCGCCGCTACGCACGACGTCGCGCGGTGCCGTGCACGACGGCGCTCACCACTCCCCCGGCGCCGGCCCTGAACCGCCGCGACGTGTCCTTGACGGAAAATTGTCGAAATCCGACTTGCTTTTGCGATATTGTCGATATATTTGATGAACAATGTCCGTTCTCGCACCTCCGGCCACCACGTATGTCCCCCTCCGTACGGGTGGTTTGGCCGGCGTCGTCTCAGCGCCGGCCTGCGTGAGCGGGCGATGTCGAGGCACCTGAGGTTCCTCGTCTCCACGTCCGGAGCAATCCGGGCGATCTCCCTCGCGGCTGGACCGGGCCACCGGCCCGGTCCAGCCGTCCCTCTTTTCCCCTCTGTCAAAGCAAAGGAGCGAACGATGGCGAAGATCATCGTCAAGGCCGACGAGCCGACAGGCGAGGCGGTACTGCTCGAAGAGAGCGTCTCCGCGGTTCATCTGAGCACGGGGCACGCCGCCGATCAGCTGATCGAGCGCCTCAACTGGGCACTCGGCGACGCCGAGGAGCTCGAGCGCGTGACGCAGCTCGGGCGCGGCGGGCAGCTCGCACCGACGGCCGGCTGAGCACGTCTCCAGCGCCCGCGCGCCCGGTGCGGGCGCCTGGAGACACGCAACCGCGCGAAGCGAGCCGCCCTGAGCCGGCGGATCTCCGGCTCGCCGTGACGGCGCTCAGGCGCTACTGTCCCGGCGCAGGGAGCAAGAGGATGCACGTAGATCCATACATCGTCCTGGGGAGCGGAGTGATCGGCTTCCTCGTCGGCATGACCGGCGCGGGCGGCGGCGCGCTGATGACGCCGATGCTGATCCTGCTGTTCGGCGTCACGCCGTCGTCGGCGATCTCGAGCGACCTCGTCGCGGCAGTGCTGATGCGCCCGATCGGCGCAGCCGTGCATCTGCGCCAGCGCACGGTCAACCTGCGCTTGGTCGGCTGGATGGTGCTCGGCTCGGTTCCGATGGCGTTCGTCGGCGCATACCTGCTGCATTTGATGGGCCATGCCAAAACGGCGCAGAAGAACATCGAGCTGGCGCTCGGCATCGCACTGCTGATCGGCGCGAGCGCGATGGTGCTGCGCTACGCACTCGATCGCCGCGCCGGCGAGGACCGCACGGCACAGATCCACGAGATCGAGCCGCGGCCGCTGCGCACGATTACGATCGGCATGGTCGGCGGGATCGTCGTCGGCATGACGTCGGTCGGCTCGGGCTCGCTGATGATCATCATGCTGCTCTTTCTCTATCCGATGATCGGCGCGAAGCAGCTCGTCGGTACGGACCTGACGCAGGCCGTGCCGCTGACGCTCGCGGCCGCACTCGGGGCGCTCGCCTTCGGCCACGTCGAATTCGGCGTGACGACATCGCTGATCATCGGCAGCGTCCCTGCCGTGTTCATCGGCTCGATGCTTTCCTCGAGCGCCCCGGATCGCTACATCCGCCCGGCGATCACGTTCGTGATCACGGCCTCGGGCCTGAAGTACGTCGGCGTCGGCACGACCGCGCTCGGCTGGATCCTCTGTGCCGTGCTGCTCGGCGCGGGGGCGACATGGCTCGCGGTCAAGCGTCCGTGGCACAAGCTCAACGCCGATCTGAGTGCCGAAGCGTCGGCGCACGCAGGCGAGCAACCGGCACTGCTGCGCACCGACGCGCCCGAGATCGAGCAGATCTGAGCCCGCGCTGCCGCCGTCCGGCGCGGCGGGAGCCGCGCCGGTCCTGGTCGCTACTTGATGTGCATCCCCGAGATCGCTCGTGAGATGACGAGCTGCTGGATCTCCGCAGTGCCCTCGAAGATGTCGTAGATCTTCGCGTCGCGGTGCCAGCGCTCGACGGGGAACTCGCGCGTGTAGCCGTTGCCGCCGAGGATCTGGATCGCGCGCTCGGTGACCCACACGGCGACCTCGCCGGCCTTGAGCTTCGACATCGAGCCCTCGGCGTTCTCGAACGGGACCTGGTTGCGACCCATCCACGACGCGCGCCAGACGAGCAGGCGCGCGGCGTCGATCTCGAGCTTCATCCGTGCGAGCGTGAAGGCGATCGACTGGTTCTCGATGATCTTGCGGCCGAACTGCTCGCGCTCCTTGGCGTAGTCGAGCGCGTACTCGTATGCCGCACGCGCGATCCCGAGCGCCTGCGCGCCGACGGTCGGGCGCGAGGCCTCGAACGTCTGCATCGCCGCCTGCGACTGGGATTTCTTGCCCTCGCGTACGCGTGCGATCCGCTCGTCGAGCTTCTCCTTGCCGCCGAGCACGTAGCCGGCCGGGATGCGGCAGTCGTCGAGGAACACGTCGGCCGTGTGCGACGCGCGCAGCCCGTGCTTGGAGACCTTCGAGCCTTGCGAGATGCCCTTCGCTTCGGACATCGGCACGATGAAGGCCGCATGGCCTTTGGAGCCGAGCTCACGGTCGACCGAGGCGATCACGACGTGGACGTCTGAGATGCCGCCGTTCGTCGCCCACGCCTTCTGCCCGTTGAGCACCCACTCGTTCGCGGCCTCGTCGAACTTCGCCATCGTGCGCACGCCGGAGACGTCCGAGCCGGCGTTCGGCTCAGAGGCGCAGAACGCGGCGACCTTGACGTCGTCGACGGTGCCGAAGCAGCGTGGGATCCATTCGCCGATCTGCTCGCCCGAGCCCTGGCCGAAGATCGCCGCGACGGCGAGCGAGGTGCCCATGATCGACATGCCGATGCCGGCGTCGCCCCAGAACAGCTCCTCGTTGACGATCGGCAAGCCGAGCCCGGTCGGGTCGGCGAAGAACTGGGCGATCCCTTCAAAGCCGTACAGGCCGATCTTCGCGGCCTCCTGGATGATCGGCCACGGCGTCTGCTCCTTCTCGTCCCACTCGGCGGCGGCCGGGCGAATCACGTCCGCGGCGAAGCCATGGACCCAGTCGCGGATGTCCTTCTGGTCCTGGCTCAGCGCGAGCGAGAACGTCACGTCCTGGCCGGCCGCGCCGGAGATCGCCTCGACGGCTGCGTCGGCGGCGTCGGTCGTTGCGGGCGTGGCAAGGTCGGACGTTGCGGATGCTGACATCGGCGGATTCTCCTGGGTAGACGGCGAGGAAGGGGATTGGGGAAGCAGGCGCTGCTCGAGTCGGGGACTCCTCGAGCTCGACGCTGATTACCCGGAGCTGTCGCGGGCCAAACCGGCGAGAAGACGCGGAACTCCCTACCACAGTCAAGGGCGCGAGGGTACATGCCACAAGACGTGTCTCTAATTACGCCCCGCGGCAGATCGAAACTTGCTAATCCTGATCTTGTTTATGGCATTCAACTCCACTAGGATCATGTACTTGGTTTCTTCGATTTTCTTGACTTTGTCAACCGATTTAATGAGAAAGTGGCTATGAGAAAACAAACCCTTGCAGTCTTCCTGTCGCTCGCCGTAACGGCGATCGGCCTCAGCGCGTGCAGCTCTTCGAGCAGCGGTAGCGGCTCGAGCAGCAACCTGACGCTCGTCGCCTACTCGACGCCGCAGGCAGCCTTCGAAAAGCTGATCCCCGCGTTCGGCGCGACTCCGGGAGGCAAGGGCGTGAGCTTCAAGCAGTCCTACGGACCTTCCGGCGAACAGAGCCGCGCCGTCGCGAACGGCCTGCACGCGGACGTCGTCGACTTCTCGCTCGAACCCGATGTCGAACGGCTCGTCAAGGCCGGCCTCGTCGACTCCAGCTGGAATCAGAACGCGACGCACGGCTTCGTGACCGACTCGGTCGCGGTGATCATCGTGCGCAAGGGCAACCCGAAGCACATCAAAGACTGGGCCGACCTGGTCAAGCCCGGCGTGCAGGTCGTCACGCCGAACCCGTTCACCTCGGGCAGCGCGCGCTGGAACATCATGGCCGCGTACGGCGCGCAGATCAAGGAAGGCAAGACCCCGGCGCAGGCCGAAACGTACTTGAAGGAACTGTTCAAGAACGTCGTCAGCCAGGACAGCTCGGCGCGCAACGCGCTGCAGACGTTCGTCTCCGGCCGCGGCGACGCGCTGATCGACTACGAGAACGAGGCGATCACCGACCAGAAGAAGGGCGAACCGGTCGAATACGTGATTCCGAAAGACACGATCCTGATCCAGAACCCGATCGCGGTCGTCGGCAAAGGCTCCAGCGCGGCGACAGCGCAGAAGTTCGTCGACTACCTGACCTCGACCGCAGGCCAGACGATCTGGGCGGAACAGGGCTATCGCCCTGTCGTCTCGGGCATCGCGGCGGCATCGAAGTTCCCGACGCCTGCGGGCCTGTTCACGATCGACACGCTCGGCGGCTGGAAGAAGGTGACGAAGGAATTCTTCGAACCCGAAACGGGGATCGTCACGAAGATCGAGCAGTCGCTGGGAGTCTCAACTGCCAAATAGCAGCTCATCGGTTGCCGTCAAGCGCATGCGCGCGCCCAGCTTGGGCGCGCGCGGCGGCAGCGTGCTCGGCAAGGGCCTGCTCGGCATCTACCTGTCGGTGCTCGTGCTGCTGCCCGTCGCGGCGCTGCTGGCGAAGTCGGGCACGGGCGGCTGGGGGCGCTTCTGGCGCGAGATCTCCAATCCCGAGGCCGTCGCGGCGATCAAGCTGACGCTGATCGTCTCGGCGATCGTCGTCGTGATCAACGCCGTGTTCGGGACGATCATCGCGTGGGTGCTCGTGCGCGACGAGTTCCGTGGCAAGAAAATCGTCAACGCCGTGATCGACCTGCCGTTCGCGCTGCCGACGATCGTCGCCGGCGTCGTGCTGCTCGCGCTGTACGGCAAGGGCAGCCCGGTCGGGATCGACGTCGCGTTCACGCGCACAGCGATCGGCCTCGCGCTGCTGTTCGTCACGCTGCCGTTCGTCGTTCGCTCGGTGCAGCCCGTGCTGCACGAGCTCGATGTCTCGATGGAGGAAGCTGCCGAGTCGCTCGGCGCATCGCCGCTGACGGTGCTGCGGCGGATCGTGCTGCCGAGCCTCGTGCCGGCGATCATCTCCGGCGTCGCGCTCAGCTTCGCGCGCGCCGTTGGCGAGTTCGGCTCGCTCGTCTTGATCACGGGCAACCTGCCGTTCAAGACCGAGGTCGGCTCGGTCTACGTCTTCGGTCAGATCCAGAACGAAAACCTGCCCGCCGCGGCGGCCGTCTCGGTCGTGCTGCTGGTGGCCGCGCTCGTCGTGCTCGCGGCGCTGACGCTGCTCTCGCGCTGGAGGTCGAAGCATGTCCTCTAGCGCGTCCGGCTCGCTCGCCCTCTCCCCCGCCTCCGCCGGGCAGGCTGCGCCGCGGCGCAGCGGCTCGAACCCGGAGCGCGCCGTCCGCGCGCGCAAGTACGGGGTTCGCACGATCGCGCTCGGCTACCTCGCGCTGCTGCTGCTCGCGCCCGTCGCGATGATCTTCTACCGCACCTTCGAACACGGCATGACTCCCGTGTGGAACGCGATCAGCGAACCGAACGCGCAGCACGCGTTCTGGCTGTCGCTGGAGATCGTCGCGATCTCGGTGCCGCTGAACACGATCTTCGGCATCGGCATGGCGCTGCTGCTCGAGCGCGGACGCTTCAAAGGCAAGTGGCTGCTCGGCCTGCTGATCGACCTGCCGTTCGCGATCTCGCCGGTCGTGATCGGGCTCGCGCTCGTGCTCGCATACGGCAAAACGGGCTGGCTCGGCGACTGGCTGGCCGAAAACGGGATCCAGGTGATCTTCTCGGTGCCGGGGATGGTGCTCGCGACGGCGATCGTCTCGCTGCCGTTCGTCGCGCGCGAGACGATCCCGGTGCTGCGCGAGCTCGGCACCGACGCCGAGCAAGCCGCCTCGACGCTAGGCGCGAGCGGCTGGCAGACGTTCTGGCGGATCACGCTGCCGGGCATCCGCTGGGGCGTCGTCTACGGCGTCGTGCTGACGACCGCACGCGCGCTCGGCGAGTTCGGCGCCGTCAGCATCGTCTCGGGGCGGATCGAGGGCGAGACACAGACGCTGCCGCTGTTCGTGCAGGCGCGCTTCGAGAACTTCGACGTGACAGGCGCCTACACGGCGGCCGTCGTGCTCGCGCTGCTCGCCTTCGCGACGCTGATCCTGATGAACCTGCTGACACGCCGCACGCGAGCGGATACCGTGGCCTGATGGCGATCGAGGCTCGCAACGTCAGCAAGCACTTCGGCGACTTCGCCGCGCTCGACGACGTCTCGGTGACGGTCGCCGACGGCGCGCTGATGGCGCTGCTCGGACCGAGCGGCAGCGGCAAGTCGACGCTGCTGCGGATCATCGCCGGCCTCGAGAGCCCCGACACGGGCGACGTCGTGATCGGCGGCGACTCGGTGACCGACACGCCCGCGCGCAAACGCGGCGTCGGCTTCGTCTTCCAGCACTACGCGCCGTTCAAGCACATGACGGTCTTCAACAATGTCGCCTTCGGCTTGAGCGTGCGCAAACGCCCGAAGGCCGAGATCGAGGGACGCGTCAAGGAGCTGCTCGGGCTCGTGCGCCTCGACGGGCTCGCCGAGCGCTATCCCTCGCAGCTCTCCGGCGGCCAGCTTCAGCGCATGGCGCTCGCGCGCGCTCTCGCGGTGCAGCCGAAAGTGCTGCTGCTGGACGAGCCGTTCGGCGCGCTCGACGCGCAAGTGCGCGGCGAGCTGCGCGAGTGGCTGCGCCGGCTGCACGAGGAGATCCACGTGACGACGATCTTCGTCACGCACGATCAGGAGGAGGCGATGGAGGTCGCCGAGCAGATCGTCGTGATGAACGCCGGCAAGATCGAGCAGACCGGCACGCCGCGCGAACTGTACGAGTCGCCGAGCAACGAGTTCGTGATGTCGTTCATCGGTCCTGTCAACCGCATCGGCGACGCGTTCGTGCGCCCGCACGACGTCCAGATCCTCGCCGGGGACGACGGCAGCGGCATCGAGGCGCTGATCAAGCGCGTCGTGCACCTCGGCTTCGAGGTCCGCGTCGAGCTGACGCTCCCCGACGGCCGCGAGATCTGGGCCCAGGTCACGCGCGACGAGGCCCAAGAGCTCGAACTGCGCGAGGGCCAGATCCTCACCGTCCGCCTCCCCCAGCCGCGCGTCTTCGCCGCGTGACGATCACGTAGGTCGACGGGCAGTCTGAACGAACCCGCCACTCACGCCCTAGGCGTGCGGGAGGCAAGCGATACAAGGACGCAAGGCACGTGGCGTGCATCGCACGCGAGTGCCCGAGGACGCAGTAGCGCGCCGCCTCCCGTGCGCCTAGCGGGTTTCCCAGGCTTCGTCGCCGCGCGTCAGCGCGAGCACGTCTTTCGGCAGCTTGCCGTTCGACACATCGGCGACGGTCACGTTCTCGAGCACTTTGCGCAGGTTCGCGCGCAGCGCGATCCAGACCTGCTGCAGCGACTCGGCCGAGCCGACGTATTCGATCTCCTCGGGACGCTGGCCGCGGACGCCGACGAGCGGACCCTCGACGGCGCGGATGATCTGCGCGAGGTTGACCTGCTCGGGTGGCTGGGCGAGCCAGTAGCCACCTTCGGGGCCGCGCTGGCTGCGTACGATCCCGGTCGAGCGCAGCTGCGTGAGGATGTTCTCGAGGAAAGACACCGGAATCCCCTGAGCCTGGGCTACGTCGTCGACCTTGCGCGGCGCATCTTGCTTGCTGCCGGCGAGCTCGATGACCGCGCGCACGGCGTAGTCGGCCTTCGCTGTTACGTGCATTCGATTGATTCTCCCGGAAACGGCGGCGGACAGCGTTGCTCGTGCCCCGCAACGCAAGCGGGGCGGCCCACCGGACCGCCCCGCTTGCGCGTGCAGCAGACTGCTCTCAGCTTTTTTCTTTTTTGGCTTTTTTGACCTTCGGCTTGTATTTGGCCGCCCACTTCGATGCCGTTTCCTCGAGCGAGGCCGTCATCACGACCTTGCTTTCGCCCGCTTTCGCCGGCAGGCCCGTGTCGAGGTCGACGATCGGATCGATGATCGCCGAGAGCGCGCCGCCGCAACCGCTCACGCCGGGCACGGCGAAGTTGTTGTCGACGAGCGTGTTGTTCGGGATGTAGACGATCCGTTTTTTGTCTTTGTATTCGAGCGGGTTGCGGTGCCCTTCGAGCGGTTCCGCAGGTGCCGGCGGAGCCGTCTTGCCGACCGTCAGGTGCAGCACGACCGGTTCAGCGTCCGAGCCGATGTAGCAACTTTCGCCGAGCACCGGATTATCGAGTTTGACCTTCAACGGCAGCGTCACGGCGGGACCGACCGGAATCGCGAGGTCGCCGCGATTGACTTCGATCGGTCCGGCGAGTTCGGCAGTCGCCGTGACTTCGCCGCCGAGCCCGGCGATGCCCGTCAGCCCGCCCGGGACCGTCAGCGGGTTTTCCGAGAGCGTCTTGCCGTCGGGCGGTGCGATCAGCGTCTGCCCGACGTACGATTCGAGCGGCAGACCGCCTTGCAGTTTGATCACGGTCCCTTCGGGGATCGGCACTGTCTTGCTGCCGAGCTTGAATTCGCCGCCGGTCGTGTTCGAGACGATGCAGACCGCCGCGCTTTCGGTCGGGCAGTCGGCGAACGGCGCGAAGTCTTCCTTGACGATCGGTTCCTTGGTCGCCGCCGCCGGGCCTGCGGCGACGAGCACTACCGCGATCGCCGCGAGGGCCGCGATCGGCGCCCGCGCGCGCGGGCGTGAAGCTGCATGTCGAATGATCCTCGAGACGCCGCTCATCTCACCATGCTCCTGATCCCCTTTGACTCGATTACCCCAGCTCGATCGAGCCGGCGCTGCTCCACTGGAGCCACCTCGTCCGGCCGGCTCCTGCTCCCTGGCACAACTCAGAACAGTCCGTACCCCGCTGACCACCCCTCGAAACGCAACTTTCTCACAAGTCGTCGAAAGCGGGGCTGCGGCGTCGCGCAAGCACACGTACGCGTGGCGAGGATGCGGCGCTTTAGCATCCACCTATGAGCCCGCGCTGGAACTGGGACTTCGAGGACGAGCAGCGCGCCGCGCGCAAGCGCGCGCCGGCGCCCACGCCGAGACCGTCGGCGGCGGCACCGACCGCGGTCGGTGCCGGCGGTGCGCTCTTTCGCCGCAGGCGCATCGGCGCCGTCGCGGCGTTCGTCGTGCTCGTCGTCGTGCTGATCGTCGCGCTGTCGGGCTCGCGCCACTCGGGCAGCGTCTCCTCGGCCGGCGCGCGCCCCGCCAGCGCCGCCGCGAGCCCGAGGAAACCGACGATCGACGAGCTGCAGCGCGACGAAAAAGCGGTCGACTCGGTGCTCGCGTACACGCCGTTCGTCAAAGAAGGCGGAGCACAGGGTCGTGACGTCGCGCTGACGTTCGACGACGGCCCGGGGCCCTACACCCCTGAAGTGCTGAACGTGCTCGAGCGCGAACACGTGCCGGCGACGTTCTTCGTGATCGGCCAGGAGATCCACGACTTCGGCAGCTCGACCGAACGCGAGATCCGCGATGGCTTCGTGATCGGCGACCACACCGAGAACCACCCGATGATGGCGCACCTCTCCGCGCACGACCAGCACGAACAGCTCTTCGAACAGGCCGCGCGGATCGAACTGCTCGGCGGGCGCAAACCGCTCCTCTTCCGACCGCCGTACGGCTCGTTCAACACGACGACGTTCCATCTGCTCCACCAGATGCACATGCTGATGGTGCTGTGGTCGGTCGACACCGACGACTACGAGTTGCCGGGTGTCGAAACGATCGTCAACCGTGTGATGGAAGGCGCGAAGCCGGGCGCGATCTTCCTGATGCACGACGCCGGCGGCGACCGCTCGGAGACGGTCGCGGCACTGCCGCTGATCATCCGCAAGCTGCGCGCGCGCGGCCTTCGGCTCGTCACGGTGCCGCGCCTGCTCGCCGACGACCCGCCGCCACGCGGCCAGCCGCTGCCGACGAGCCTCGCCGGCGACTGAGCCAATGCGCTGGAGCGCCCGCGACGCTCAGTTGGAGGCGCACGTCTCGCACGCGCCGTGGATCACGATCTCGTGCTCGGAGACGCGCAGCGGCAAGCGCTCGCTGAGACGGTCGATCGCGCGCTCGAGACCGTCGTCGGTGAACGGCTGCAGGCGCCCGCACTCGTCGCAGACGAGATGGTGGTGATGGCCGGAGCCGTGGCGCACGGGCTCGTAACGGACCATCCCCTGCCCGATCTCAACGCGCTGCACGAGGCCGATCTCCTCGAGCTCGTCCATCACGCGATAGACGCTCGCGCGAGAAACCTCGCGCTTGCGCACGAGCAGCGCCTGCTCGATCTCGACGGCCGAGAGCGCGCACGGCTGCTCGTCGAGCAGTTCGACGATCGCTCCGCGCGCACCGCCGCGACGATAGCCGGCGTCGCTCAGCGCGCTCGCCGCTCGCGCGCCCCAAGTCGACCCGTCCGATGACATCGTGCTCACCTCTGAAAGTGTAGGAGCGCATGCTGTTCTCATCGCGCGCACGGCTCAGCGCCCGGTCGCCTCGCGCAGCGCTCGCGCGATGCCTTCGAGCTCGGCGACCTGCCACTGCTCGAAGCTGTCAGACGCCGGCGAGAGCGTCTCTGTGACCGTCGCGATCGGGATCTTCCGCTCGTGCGCGATCTCGTTGATCCGCTGCACGTCCGGCGTCACGTTCTGGCTGTTGAAGACCCATATGTCGATCAGGCGCTTGCGCGCCTGTGTGTCGGTGAGCTGCTTGTCCTGCGCCGATACGTCTGTGCCCTCGGCAATCGCCTTCGCGAAGCTGTACGGCGTGATCAGCTTCAACCCGAGGTCTTCGCCGAGCGGGCGGAAGATGCTCTCGCTGTAGCCGACCGGCGTGCCGGCGTACTTCGCGCGGATCTCTTTGCGCAGTGCGTCGTAGCGGGCGAGATCGCGTGTCAGAAAAGCCTGCCTGCGCTGTTCGAAGTACGCCGCTGCGCTCGGGTCGAGCGCGTCGTAGTCGTCAGCGATGCGATCGACGACGCGCTTGACGGTCGCCGGCGAGTACCACTGGTGCGGGTTCTCGCCTTCGCGCAGACCGAGCAGGCTGCCGACGTTCAGCACGATGCGTCCGCTCAGCGGGCTCGCGGCGAGCAGCTTCGGCGCCCAGTTGTCATAGCCGATGCCGTTGACGATCGCAAGCTGCGCGCCAGCCATCGTGCGCGCGTCCTGCGCGTTCGGTTCGTAGCTGTGCGGATCCGTGCCCGGGTTGACGATGATGCTCGTCACGCTCGCCTTCGAGCCGGCGAGCTGCATCGCGATGCTGCCCCAGAAGTTCTCCGCGGCGACGACCTGAAAGCGCCCGCCGGCCGCGCCCGAGGGCGCCTGTCGCGAGCTGTCGCAGCCGGTCAGCAGCAGCGCGAGCGCCGCGAGCACGGCCAGCGGGATCGCAAGCGAGACAGCAGCCACGCGCCGCCGGTACTTGCTTTGGCCCATGCCGTGAACCTAGCATATTCAAGACTTAATCTCATAAAAGAATTAGTCTTATCCCGGTAAGCGCCGCTCCGCGCGACGCCCGCCCGATCAGCGATCATCACGCGCGATGGAGCTCGAGGACCTTCACACGCGCCGCGAGCAGCGCCGTCGCGCGCTGCGACGGCGGCGTGCGAGCGCGGCCCTCGCATTGCTCGCCGTTGCACTCGTCGCGCTCGCAGTCGTACTGCTCGCCGGCTCGGGCGGCGCCAGCAAGCCGGGACGCACCGCGAGGATTCCGAGCCACGCTGCCGCGCGCCTCAAGCGCGCCTCCGCCGGCGGCGTACCGCGGACGAGCGGCGGCGGCATCGCGACGGGCCACCCCGGCACGCAAGCCGTCCCGATCCTGATGTACCACGTCATCGCGCCGCCTCCCGCCGGCGCGCCATTCCCGGGCTTGTACGTCGATCCCGAAGAATTCGCGGCGCAGATGAAAGCGCTCGAGCACGCCGGCTGGACCGCCGTGACGCTCGACGAGCTTGCCGCGTACTGGCATCGCGGCGTCTCGCTGCCGCACGGCAAACCGATCGTCCTCAGCTTCGACAACGGCTATCAGTCGCAGTACACGCGCGCGCTGCCGATCCTGCGCAAGCTCGGTTGGGTCGGCGACGAGAACATCCAGCTCACGGGCCTGCCGCCGTCGCAGGGCGGGCTCGGCGACGATCAGATCCGCGGTCTCGTCGCGGCCGGCTGGGAGCTCGACACGCAGGGCATCAGCCACGCCGACCTGATCGCGCTCGACTCGCGGCAGTTGCACGAACAGGTCGCGAGCTCGCGCGCGACGATCCAGCGCCGCTTCCACGTGCCCGTGAACTGGTTCTGCTACCCCTCCGGGCACTACGACGCGACCGTGATCGCCACCGTCAAGGCCGCCGGCTACAAGGGCTCGACGACGGTCGTGCCCGGCTGGGCGGCGCCCGGCGAAGATCCATACCGGCTGCACCGCCTGCGCGTCCTCGGGCGCACCTCCCCCGCGGCACTGCTCGCGCTGATCACCGCGACGCGCGAAGACCCGCCGGCGCCGGCGTCGTACAACGGCGCGTAGCTCCTAGCTTTCGCCGGGGACGCTCAGCCGACAGCCGAGCGCGGCGTGCGCGTGCCGAAGCTCTCATCGCCGCTTAAACGGCCACTCGCAAGATGCGCCGATGAACTCCACACAGCCGATCTTCACCAGCAGCCCCTCTCGACGCGAGCCCGCGCAGATCCCTCTGCGCAAAATGCTCAACAAGGTGCCCGAGGTCACGATCTACTTCTGGGTGATCAAGATCCTCTGCACCACGGTTGGCGAGACAGCCGCCGATCTGCTCAACGAAAACCTCGGCCTCGGGTTGACGAACACGAGCTACATCATGGCCGCACTGTTGATCGTCACGCTTGGCTTCCAGTTCCGCGCACGCCGCTACATCCCGGGCATCTACTGGCTCGCCGTCGTGCTGATCAGCGTCGTCGGCACGCTGATCAGCGACAACCTCACCGACAACTACGGTGTCACGCTCGAAACGACGACGACCGTCTTTGCGACGTGCCTCGCGCTTGTCTTCATCGCCTGGTACTCGGTCGAGAAAACGCTCTCGATCCATTCGATCGTGACGACGCGCCGCGAGGGCTTCTACTGGCTCGCGATCCTCTTCACGTTCGCGCTCGGCACCTCCGCCGGCGACCTCACGGCCGAACGCCTCGGCCTCGGCTTCCTCGTCTCGGTCGCGTTGTTCGGCGGGCTGATCCTCGCCGTGACCGTCGCGCACGTGCGCTTCAAGCTCAACGCGGTGCTCTCGTTCTGGATCGCCTACATCCTGACGCGGCCGCTCGGCGCCTCGATCGGCGACTACCTGTCGCAGCCGCGAGCGGACGGTGGCCAAGGGCTCGGAACGATCGCAACGAGCTGCATCTTCCTCGCCGCGATTCTCGCGCTCGTCGTCTACCTGACGCGAACGCGTAGAGATCTCGAGACGGTCGAGCTGGCGGACACGGCGCCGGGGAATGCGCTCTCCCCGGCCTGTCCTACGTGCGGCGAGCCGCTACCGGACGAGCTGCGGCTCGCGCTCGCCGAGCGCTAACGCCTTCTGCGCCATATTGAGCAGATGCGCATTCTGCTCGTCGAGGACGAGATGAAGATGGCCGAGCTGCTGCGCCGCGGACTCCGGGAAGGTGGGTTCGAGAGCGAGCTCGCCGTCTGTGGCGAGGACGCATTGCGGATGGGCCAAGACGGCGACTACGACGCCGTCGTGCTCGACGTGATGCTGCCGGGCATCGACGGCTTCGTCACCTGTGCGCGCCTGCGCGAGCTCGGCGTCGGTGCGCCTGTGCTGATGCTCACCGCTCGCGGCTCCGTCGAGGATCGCGTCGGCGGCCTTGACAACGGCGCCGACGACTATCTGACGAAGCCGTTCTCGTTCGCCGAGTTGCTCGCACGCCTGCGCGCGCTCGTGCGCCGAGGGCAGAACGAGAACCCCGATGCCCTCTCCGCCGGAGATCTGCGCCTCGAGCTCGTCTCGCGCCGGGTCTGGCGCGGCACCGCCGAGATCTCGCTGTCCCAGCGCGAGCTCGCGCTGCTCGAGGCGTTCATGCGCGCGCCTGGACGTGTGTTGAGTCGCGTCGAGCTGATCGAGCAGGCGTGGCACTACGATTTCGCGCATCGCTCGAACGTGATCGAGGTTTACATCCGCTACCTGCGCCAGAAGATCGACCGGCCCTTCGGCGTCAGCTCGCTCGAAACCGTCCGCGGCGCCGGCTACCGGCTGCGCAAGGACGGCGGGCGCTGAGCCGCCTGCCGATCCGGCTGCGCATCGCGCTGATCTTCACAGCGGCGATCGCACCCGTCCTCGCAGTCACGGGCACCTATCTGTTCCACCGCTTCGGCGCGGACCTCGACGGCGCGATCGACAACGGCTTGCGCTCGCGCGCGGCTGACGTGCGCGCGCTGATTCGCGAGTCTGACTCGGGGCTGCGCGAAGGGCGGTTGAACGAACGCAACGACAGCTTCGCCGAGATCCTCAGCCCCGGCGGGCGCGTGCTCGACGCGACGACCGTTCTACGCGGCCGCGTGCTGCTCGGAGCACACGAGCGCAGCCGCGCCTCGCGGCACGCGATCTTCCTGCAGCGTAAAGGGCCGCCGGCGCTGGCAAACGAATCGCGTCTGCTCGCCGTGCCGGTCTCGGCCAACGGCAAACCGGCGATCGTCGTCGTCGGAACATCCACCGACACGCGCGCCGATGCGCTCTCGGACCTGCTCGGCATCCTCTTGCTCGGCGGCCCGATCGCACTGCTCGTCGCGGCGCTCGCCGCATATGGCGGCGCCGGCGCTGCGCTGCGCCCAGTCGAGGCGATGCGTGCCCGAGCCGCCGAGATCTCCGCCGAGGCGCCAGAGGCGCGCCTGCCCGTCCCCGCAGCCGACGACGAGATCGGCAGGCTTGGGTCGACGCTGAATGCGATGCTCGAGCGGCTCGGCGAAGCGCTCGAGCACGAGCGCCGCTTCGTCGCCGACGCAAGCCACGAGCTGCGCACGCCGCTGTCGATTCTCAAGACCGAGCTCGAGCTGGCGCTCGGCGAAGGCCGCACGCACGAGGAGCTGCGCGCCGCGCTGGCATCTGCCGCCGAGGAAACCGACCGCCTGACGCAGATCTCCGAGGACCTGCTCGTGCTCGCGCAGACCGATCGCGGCCGGCTGCGCGTCTCCATCCGCGAGATCTCGATGCGAACGGTTCTCGAGGACGTCTGCGAGCGCTTCGCGTTGCGCGCCCTCTCGGTCGACCGCGAGATCGAGATCGACTGCGCGCCTTCGCTGCGCGCGAACGTCGACCGCCTGCGCATCGAGCAGGCGATCGGCAACCTGCTCGACAACTCGCTGCGCTACAGCCGCGGACCGATCGAGCTGCGTGCGGAGCGCGATGGCGAGGGCTTGACGATTCTCGTCGGCGACCGTGGCGACGGCTTCCCGGCGGGCTTTGCCGAGCGCGCGTTCGAGCGCTTCAGCCGTCCGAGCGCGACGCACGCCGGCGCCGGCGCCGGGCTCGGTATGGCGATCGTGCAATCGATCGCCGCCGCGCACGGCGGCACGGCAACCGCCGGCAACCGCTCCGGAGGCGGCGCGTTCGTGCGTCTCGAGCTGCCCTGCGCACTCGGTTCCGAGCGCGATCCCGCGGCGCCGGCTCAAGCGTTGTAGGCAACCATCGCAGCGCCGAACACGAGGCAGTAGCCGGCGAACGGCGTCAGCGTGCGCGTCTTGAACCAGCCGACCAGGAAGCGAACGGTCAAGAGCGCCGCGACTGCCGAAATGGCGCACGCGACGAGCGCCTGCCCGCGGACGCCGTCACCGAGCGGCCCGAGTATCCGGAAGCTTGAACAGCCCTGCCGCGAGGATGATCGGCGTTGCGAGCAGGAACGCGAAGTGCGCCGCGCCGGTGTGGTCGAGCCCGCGCGCGAGCCGAGGATCCCCGTCGGGATGCTCGCCATGACGATCAACCACGCGAGGCGCTACGTC
The DNA here is from genome assembly GCA_035552575.1 of Solirubrobacteraceae bacterium. Classification (GTDB taxonomy): domain Bacteria; phylum Actinomycetota; class Thermoleophilia; order Solirubrobacterales; family Solirubrobacteraceae; genus Palsa-744. The sequence goes on from DASZLB010000138.1 coordinate 39,479, forward strand.
GGCGTATGGACCCGGCGCGTGCGCAGCGTGCGCACGAACGCCGCGATGATCTCGAGCCACTCGCGCCAGTAGTACGCGAGCAAGCCGAGCGCGCTGCCGACGTGCAGCATCACGACGAAAGCGAGCCAGAACGACTCCGGCTGCGATTGCGCGCGACTGACCGACGTCCAGCCGAACAGTGTCGGGAAGATCACCGTGTGGCCAAGGCTCGAGACAGGGAACAGCTCCGTCACGCCCTGCAGGAGCCCCAGGACAATCGCCTGGAAGTAGGAGATCGTGTGCACGCTCAGCCCCGCTCGGCCTCGGTGCGAGGCGTACCGCGACGGTCCTTCGAGCGCGAGCGCACGAGATGCGCCACGATCAGCGCCGCAAGTGCGATCACGAGCGCGATCCCGAAATAGTCGGCGTAGCGGAACGCGTCGTGAAATTCCTTCCAGCGCCCGCCCAGCGCCCAGCCGGCGGCCGCGAAGCCGAAGCACCAGATCGCCGAGCCGATCGCCGTCAGCGTGACGTATGCCGCGAGCGGCGTCGCGAGGACGCCTGCCGGGATCGAGATGAACGAGCGCACGACGGGCGTCACGCGGCCGAGCAGCACCGCCGCGCGGCCGTAGCGATCGAACCACGCTTCGGCGCGCACGAGGTTCGTCTCGCCGACGTGCAACCAGTGGCCGTGGCGCACGATCAGCGCCCGCCCGCCGCGCCGTCCGAGCTCCCAGCCGAGACACGCGCCCAGTAGGTAGCCGAGCGTGCCCGCAAGCGCGAGCGCGACGTAGCTCTGCGCGCCGCTGCCGAGCGTCGCGCCGAACAACGACACGCCGTGCCCCGTTACGACGCCGGCCGCGAGCACGCCCGCGTAGAGCATCACCAGCTCGCCGCCGATCGGGAACAGCGCGTCGAGCAGCATCAGCGCGAACACCGCATAGAGCCCGTTTTCGGCGATCCAGCCGGTTATCGATGAGCTGACGCTGGCGAGGATGAGCATGGTCTGTAGGCGGCTTCGAGCGGCGAGCTGCTCGCCGGCCTGTCACGTCCTCGAGCCGCGCCGACATCGTTGGCAAGGCGCCTAAACCACGGATGAGAGTCGCCGATCCGTCACGTGAGCCGCGCGCGACTCAGCTCTGGTCAGCGGAACACGCCTGTGTGCCCGAGCGAGTAGCGCCCAGGCTGGGGATAGACGCAGAGGCCGTGCGGACCGCGACCGACGGGGATCTTCGCCAGCAGCTTGCCGCTACCTGTGTCGATCGCGTAGACGACGTCGTTGTAGCGACCCGACAGCCACAGCACCCGACCGTCGGCCGAGACGCCGCCCATGTCCGGGCTCCCGCCGCCCGGAATGAGCCACTTGCGCACGACCGCTTTGCGCGCGAACGAGATCACCGAGATCGCCCCTTCGTCGCGATCTGATACGTACAGCAGCTTCGCGTCGCGGCTCGGGTACAGCCCGTGCGCGCCGGCCCCCGTGCGGATGAACCCTTCGACGCGCATGCTGCGCGAACCGATCGTCCAAACGCCGCCGTGCATCATGTCGGCGACGTAGAACACGCGGCCATCCGGCGAGAGTTTGACGTCCTGCGGCATCGCGCCGGACTGCAGCGAGATCGTCCGCACGACGCGCTCGCGGCGCACGTCGACCTCGACCATCCGCGCGCCGAACTCGCAGCTCGCCAGCAGGTAACGCCCGTCGGCGGTGAAGTCCATGTGATCGACGCCGTTGCACGGAACGGCGAGCGAGTGATGCAGGCGCATCGTGTGTGCGTCGCGGAAGTCGAGCCGCTGCAGGGCCTCGGCGACGACGATCGCGTAGCGCCCATCCGGCGTGAAGTAGAGGTTGTACGGATCGGCGACCGGCAGCGTGCGCCCCGGCCTGCCCGTCAGCGGATCGATCGCCGTGAGCGAGTTGCCTGCGTCGTTGTCGACCCACAGCGTCTTCAGGTCATACGACGGCGTGACGTGCTGCGGCAGCGCGCCGACGCCGAACGTGCGCGTCACCTTGAACGTCTTCGGGTCGATCACGCTGACCGTGTTGCTGAGGCTGTTCGGCACGTACACACGTTCCGGAAAGCGCCGCACGAGCGGCGAGAGCATGCCCTTGCGGTCGGCTGCGTAAACGTCGTGCGGGTCGAGCAACGAAGGTACCGAGCCGTTGTGCGCCAAACGCGCTTGCGCACCTGCGCCTCGGGCACCGCCGGCCTGTTCGCCCACACCCGAGCGCGAGCTGCCCGCCGAGCCAACACAGCCAAGCGCCGAGATGACGATGCCCAACGCAAGCAGCACGCAAGTCAGGGCTGTCGGCTTGGCGCTACGCACCGTCGCACCGTGACCGCGGCGCTTGAAGCGCAGATGAGAGCGACGCGAGACGTGCGCGGACTCTCATCTCGGCTTCAGGGATGCGGAACAGGCTGCTCGTGTGAGCTACCGGGCACGCTCTCCTCTCGGCGCGCGAGCGCGCCGGCGGATCACCGCCGCTGCGGCCGCTGCGGGCGCTGCGGCGCTTGCGGGCGCGGCTCTCGCGAGCGCCGGCTGCGGCAGCTCGAGCATGCGCGCCTCGGCGCAGCAGCACCTGGCGGGAACCCACGCGGCGCAGCAGCAACGCGATCGATCGCGGATCGTCGCGAAGCTCGAGCCCTATCGCCTGCCGGCGCCCGTCTCCGGCGAGGCCATCACCAAGCGCAGCGGTGAGCTCCTCGTGCTCGGCGGACTCGACAGCCGCGACAGGTCGACAAGCGAGATCGTCGCCCTCCCGGGCGCTCTGCGTCCGCGACCGGCCGGCGCGCTCAGCGAAGCCAAGCACGACCTCGCAGCCGTGCAGCTCGCCGGGCGCACGCTCGTGCTCGGCGGCGGCTCGGCCGCCGAGCTGGACGCCGCAGAAGCGCTGAACGCACAGAACAGCGGCACGCGCGTCGGAACGCTGCCGAGCGCGCGCTCGGATCTCTCGGCGGTGACCGTCGGCGCCGCGGCATACGTGCTCGGCGGCTATGACGGCAACGAACCGCTCGCCGACGTGCTGCGAACGACCGACGGGTCCCACTACGCGGCGATCGGCCGCCTGGCCGTGCCATTTCGCTACGCAGCCGTGACCGTGCTCGGAACGCAGATCTACACCTTCGGCGGCGAGCTCGCAAGCGGCGAAGACACGAGCGCGATCCAACGGATCGACACGCGGACGGGCGCCGTGCGCGTGATCGGGCGCTTGCCGACACCCGTCTCGCACGCTTCCGCCGTCGTGCTGGCCGGCAGGATCTACGTGCTCGGCGGGCGCTCGCGCGGAGTCGCGCTGCGGCGGATCGTCGCGTTCGACCCGGCCGCTGGGGTCGCCCGTCTCGCGGGACGTCTGCCGCTCGCCGTGACGAACGCCGCCGCGATCGAATCCGGTTCGAGCGGCTACCTGATCGGCGGCATCGGCAGCGGCGAACAGGCGCTCGACACGGTGATCTCCGTGCAGCTGACCGCCGGTTAGCTCGCGGCGCGCCTGTCGCGGCCCGCGCTGCCTAGCCTGCGCCGCTCAGCGCCCCGAGTGAGAATTCGGCATCGACGACGATCGTGCCAGGGTGCGCGACATAGACCTCCGTCCAGCCTCCAGTCGCGGGCCCAAGCGTCGCCGCGCCAGAGACGACAGCCCAGTACGGCGTGTAGTGGACCCTCACGAGAAAGCGCCCCGAACGGCGTGCGGCGATGCTGAAGCCGTCGCCATTGAGCGCCCGCACCGAGCCGGGACCGCTGACGAGCGCCTGCGCGCCACGCACTTCGTAGATCCGCCAGTGCGCGGTGCGCAGCGCAAGGCGCAGGAACGGGAGGCCCGTGCGGATCAACGCAGCCTCCTGGACGCTCGAGAAGTCGAGCGGAGCGTCCGACAGCGCAACGTAGCTGACGCCGTTCGCGAGCAGCCATCCGCGGTAGGCGGAGGCGCTCAGCGACGGGCCGTAGAACAGCGCGTCGTAGCGCGTGTCGAGCTGCCGCTCCCAGCCGCGCGCGAGCAGGAAGTGCGCGCCGAGCACGGCCGCATCCCAGTGCGAGCTCGTGAACGGCACCTCGATCCGCACCGGCCTGGCACCGTCGGCACGCTCGACGTAACGGATCACAGGCTGATAGAACGACGCGCGGCTCGACGGGCTGAGCGACGCGCCGACCGATTGGCTGAGCGGCCCCGTGAGCTGCCAGCCGAGCATCAGCGCGATGCAAGACGCAAGCATCGACGAGGCGATCCCCGAGCGCAGCTCTGCAGCGCGATACGACCTGGTGCGCCGCACCCGTCCCACCCGCCGCGCGAGCGCGATCAGCGACGCGACGCGCGCCTGCACGTTGCCGATCGCGACGCAGCCGATCAGCATCGCCGGCGCGAACAGGACACCGAAACGCACGACGTTGCTGCCGACCGGTGACGGCACGACGTAGCAGCCGAGCAGCACGAGCAGGTACAGCGCAAACGTCGCGTGCAGCAGCCGCTGAGTCGCGGGCGCGAGCAGCAAGACGCACAGCGACGCGCCGCCGGCGGCCAGCAGCGAGCTGAGCGCGAACGGCTCGTATCCACCTTCCGGCAGCAACACGGCGAACGCTCCCGTCAGGAGCAGCGCCGGGGCACCGAGAGCGAGCGCCCGCGTCGCGCGACGGCTAACGCAGAAATCCGCGCATGCTCCGAGCGCGAGGAAGATCGCCGCGACCGGACTCGCCGCGGCGCACGCCAGCGACAGGCAGCCCGTGAGCATGCGCGAGCGCGCAGAGCCGTGCGTGCTCGCCAGCAGCGCGAGCAGCCCGATCGCGACACCGAGCGCGAACGTGATCCGCCCGATGAACAGATCGCCGGCGACGCTCAGGGCGAAGACGGCCCGCGCCGCATTCGGACGCGCGAGCTCGCTGCGCCGCGACAGACGGCTGAACGCCCAGACGGAGACAAGCGCGCTCAGCGCGCCGAGCGCACGCAGCCCCGCGAACGCGGCGAGCGCCGGCAGCAGCAGGCTGTAACTCGGCAGGTAGTGCCCGCCGTACCAGTTGTTGTCCCACAGCGAGAAGCCGTCTGCGGTGAACAGATGAACGCGGAACACTTGCGCTGCGAGGTCGGGGCTCGGCGGATACCAAACGACCCATGTGGCCACGAGCACGAGCAGCAGACCTGATGGCGCGCGATCGGCCAGCCGGCGCCGGCGTGTCATCCGACTGCCTCGGTGATCTGCCGGCGCCCGCCCCCCGCCGCGTGAATCTGCGAAGGCACTGACGTGCACGCTACAAATCGAGCCCGCTCAGCACATCGACCGGGAGGATGATCTTGCGCCGCCGCGCGCGTGCTACTTCAGGATGAGGCGCGAGCCGCGCAGCGACGCGAGCGCGCCGAACGCGGCGAGACACGTGGCGATCGCCATCAGCACGCTCGGCAGGAACAGCGAGAGCGCGAACGAAGAGGCGTGCGAGCCGTCCGGCGCGCCGTGCAGCACCCACGGCGCGACCCGCGCCAGCGCGGCCCACCACGTCGCCGTCGCCAGCGTCATCGCGAGCATCGAGGCGCAGATCGCGCCGGCGAGCAGCGCCTCGATCCGCTGCACGCAGCCGGACAGCTCAAGGCCACGCGCGAGCGAGACGGCGACGCTCGTCCACGCTGCGAGGGCGACGGCGAGCAGCAGCGCGCAGAGCACGAACGCAGTGCTGTAAGCCGAGCTCGCGCCGTTGCGTTGCGGCGTGCCGAGCTGGTGTGCCCAGACGGCTAGCGCCGCCGTCGCGCCGATTGCGATCGCCGTCAGTGCCGACGCGCGAACGACGCCGTGGCGCACGACAGGCCAGCCGCCGGAGCGGATGTAGGCGAGCGTGCGCGGCAGCGCCAGCGCGATCCCCGCGAGCACGAGCGCGCCGCCGAGAGCGGCTGCGACTTCGAGGACATCGAAGGCAACCGAGGGCACACCGCGCGAGGCCTGCGGCGTCGCGCCTTGCCAGTGCTCGGAGAACTTCTGCACGCGCGCGCCCGCGACCGCGAAGACCATCCACGCGCAGAGCACGAGCAGCGCTCCTGAGCGCGCTCGCGCCGCCGGTGGCGCCCCGGACCCGAGCCCGGTTGCGTGCAACCGCTCGGCGAGCCCCGCGCGCACCACGTCGAGGCGCATGCGCGAGCAGACCGGTCGATCCGCGCTCAGCTCCGTCAGCAGCGCGACGAGCTCCGCGCCGTAGCGAGCGCGCCACGCGCGCGGGTAGGCCCGCAGCAGCCGGCGAGCCTGACGCTCGCTCATGCCCGCGCTCCGGCGTGCGCGAGCCGCGTAGGCCGCTTCAGCCGGCTCGTACCGACGTCGAGGATCGCGCGGAGCTCCTCGAGCATCGCTGCAAGTGTCTCACCGCCCGACTCGGTCAAAGAATATGGGCGCGTCCTGCCGCGTGGCTCGAGCGCCTCGATCAGGCCACGTTCCTCCAGACGACCGATCGCGCCGTAGAGCGTGCCCGGTCCGAGCTGCACGTGCGCGAAGCCGGCGATGTCCTGCAAAAGCGCATAGCCGTGCTTCGGCCCCGACGAGAGGCTCGTGAGGATCAGCAGAGCCGGATCGTTTGTGCGCGCCTTTCCCTCCATGCGTCGCACACTACTACGTTGCACGATATACCGCAAGGCGTACTACTGGGCGGGGGGGCAGGCGTTGCCCGAGCTCAGCCGCGCGTCGGCTTGATCAGCCGGCTCTCGTACGCGAAGACGACGATCTGCACGCGGTCGCGCAGGTCGAGCTTTGAGAGGATCCGCCCGACGTGCGACTTGACGGTCGCCTCCGAAAGCACGAGTCGCTCGGCGATCTCGGCGTTCGAGAGACTCGCGGCTACATGCAGCAGGACCTCGCGCTCACGAGCCGTCAGCAGCGCCATCCGCTCGTCTTCCTCGCCGCCCTCGAGCGTCACCGCGGCAGGAAGGCGGTGAGCGTAGTTCGCCAGCAGCCGCCGCGTGACGCTTGGCGCGACAACCGCGTCGCCGCTCGCGACCGCGCGGATGCCGGAGAGCAGGTCCGCGGGCGGAGCATCCTTCAGCAGAAAGCCGCTCGCGCCCGCTCGCAGCGCCGCGTAGACGTACTCGTCGAGGTCGAACGTCGTCAGGATGATGATCCGCGCGCTCGCCTGCGCGTCGACGATCATGCGCGTCGCCTGCACGCCGTCGAGCTCCGGCATCCGTACGTCCATCAAGACGACGTCCGGCTCGAGCTTGCGAGCCGCCTCTACGGCCTCGAGCCCGTTCGCCGCCTCGCCGACGATCTCGAGGTCCGGCTGCGTGTCCATCACCATCCGAAAGCCCATCCTCATCAGCTCCTGGTCGTCGGCCAAGAGCACGCGCGTCGTCATCGCGCGAGGATCTCTGCGTCCGGGCGCAGGCGCAAGCTGACGCGCCAGCCGCCGTCCGGGTCCGGCCCCGCATCGAGCCTGCCGCCGTATGCGGCAGCGCGCTCGCGCATGCCGCGAAGGCCCCGCCCGGCTTCGCCGGCGAGCGGCTGCGGCCGAGGCGCGCCGCGTGCGGGCATGCCCGTATCGGTCACCTCGAGCTCCACGCGGCCCCCCTCGCAACGCAACGCCAGATGCGCGCTCGTCGGGCGGGCGGCGTGCTTGAGCGTGTTCGTCAACGCCTCCTGCGCGACGCGGAAAACCGTAAGTTGGACGCCGTCGGGCAGCTCGCGGGGATCTCCATCGAGATCCATCGTCACGGGAATGCCTGCCGCGTGCACCTGCGCGAGCAGCCCGTCGAGACGGTCCAGGCGCGGCTGCGGCGCGAGCGGCTCCGCGCCCACCTGCTCACCCTCGCGCAGCACCCCGAGCAGGCGCCGCATTTCGAGCAGCGCCTGACGGCCCGTCGCCGAGACGCGTTCGGTCGCCTCGCCCGCACGCTGGGGCGAGGAATCCATCGCATATGTCGCGCCGTCGGCGAGCGCGATCATCACGCTGAGGTTGTGCGCGACGATGTCGTGCAGCTCGCGCGCGATCCGCGCGCGCTCGGCGGCAGCGCCGAGGCGACCCTCCTGGTCGCGCTCGACTTCCAGGCGCGCCGCCTTTTCGTGCAGTGAAACCAGCAGCGCGCGGCGCTGACGGATCGTGATGCCGAGCACGCCGGCGGCCGTTGCGAGGCCCGTCAGCCCGACCCAGATCTTCAACGGCTCCGATGGCGACCATCTCAGCGCGGCCATGATCGCGCCGGCCTCGACTACAGCCGCCGCGAGCGCGACCTCGGCCAGCTCGCTTTCGAGCGCGACGCGGTAGAGCGAGATCAGCACTGCCGCATCGGCCAGCTGCGGTGCCGAGACCAGCCACTGCACGAACGCGACAAACGTGACGACCGCGAAGCACAGCCGCGGATCGCGCCGCAGCACGAGCAGCGGCACGCACAGTGCCGCGCAGAAGATCAGCGTCGCCGCATCGAGCCGGTGCTGGCTGGCCAAGCCCGCGGTGCTGAGCGCCGCGGCGCCGAGCGCGAGCGCAAGCTCGAGCGCGAAACGGTGATCGGCGATTCGGCGAGCGTCGCGCTCGATGCGGGTCAGCCAGCTCAAAGCAAGCGCATCCGCCCTGTCCTTCATCCGACCATATTGACGCCTCACAGCGCCGAAGCCCGACACCGCCCTGTCAGTCGAGCTCCGGTGCGAGCTCCGCTCGAGGCTCGAACTCTGCATGCGGTTCGACATACAGGTGCGGATGCTCCGCGTGGTTCGCACCCTGCACGTCGTACTTGGTCACGGCCACATACGCGACGAGCCCGACGAAGGCAAGCAGCGCGACCACACTGACCGTGCCGTCGCCGATGCCGAGGCCGCCGTTGTTCGGCTTGCTGAAGCCGTCCGCGAACGACGCGCCGAGCGGGCGCGTGACGACGTAGGCGAACCAGAAGGCGAGGATCGGATTGAGCCGCAAGCGCCACCAGCCAACCGCCGGCAGCGAGATGATCGCGGCGAACAGTAGCGCCGAGGGAAAGAAGCCGAGGTTCAGCGTGAGCGCCGTCAGATCGCCGGCCGCCGTCCCGAGCGCAAACGTCGCAAGCACGGCCGCCCAGTAGTAGAGCTCGCGGCGCCGCGTCGTGATGCTGTGAATCGAGAGCGTGCCCTCGCTCCGGTACCACGAGAAGAAAATCGCCGCGACGACGATCGCGAAGAACGGCGTAGTCACGTCGTAGGAGAGGCTCGCGCCGTCACGCAGCCCATCGGCCACCATCGTGCCGAAGATCGCGACCATCATCACCGTGAACCAGTAGATCGCCGCGCGATACTCGCGAGCGCGCAACTGCAGCCGCAATGCGAAGCACAGGCCAAAGATGCCGACGGCGCCCGCGAGCGGCACGCTCTTCTGGCCGAGGAAGTCCGACATCGCCTCGCCCATACCGGTCGTCAGCAGCTTGAGCACCCAAAAGAGCGCCGTGATCTCCGGCACCTTCGTCGCTGCGCGACGCACGCCCCCGCCGGTTCCGATTGGCGGCAGGCTCGGCAGCCCGGAGCTGATCGAGCGGTCGTGCACTTGCGGGTTGCTCATCGTCGACCCTTCCTGTCGTCGAGGCGTCGGTAGTGGCGTCAGGCGTCGCGGCGGACGAGCAGGACGGCGGCGGCGAGAAATGCCGCGATCGCGCAGCCGCAGAACACGGCGAAGCCGGCCCACGGCGCGAGCATGCCAGGGTCTGTCGTGTTGCTGAGCACGTCGCTCCCGGCGTTCGAGGGCAGGTACGGATTGATCGCGTTGAATGTGCTCGCGGGAAGCACGTGTGCGAGACCTGGCAACACGAACAGCACGCCGGCGAAGATCGCGATCCCGCCCGCCGTGTTGCGCACGAGCGCCCCGAGCGACATCGCGAGGACGCCGAGCACGACCATGTAGAGCGCCGTGCCGATCACGGCGCGAAGCGCCGGGGCGTGCCCGATCGAGACGTCTATGTGGTGGCGTGTGAGAATCGCCTGCGAGACGAAGAAGGCGATCGCGGAGGCGAGCAGTGTCAACACGAACGTGACCGCGGCGAAGTTCGCCGCCTTCGCCCACAGCACGGGCAGGCGCCGGGGCACGGCCATGAACGTCGAGCGGATCTGCCCGGTCGAGTACTCGCCGGAGATCACGAGCACGCCGAGCACGCCGATCGCAAGCTGGGCCAGGTGATAGCCGCCGAGCGCAGTGTTGATCGGATCGAACGTGAGGCGTTCGTGCAAGCTCAGGCGCCCCCAGCGACCCATCGTCACAGCGGCGATCAACGGCCCGAGGCCCGCCATCGTGACGAACGCGAACAGCAGCGACCACCGCGTCGAGCGCAGCGACCACAGCTTCGTCCACTCCGAGCGCAGTACGCCAAGCTGAGTCAGACCGCCGGTGAACGGCGGCCGCTTCGGCGTCGCCTGCGCGGGGATCGCTTGCGTCGCGCTCATGCCGCGACGCCGATCGGCTCGGCGTCGTCCTGCGCCGCGGCGTCACCGCCGCGGTACTCGACGGACTCGCCGGTGAGGCTGATGAAGGCCTGCTCCAACGAGGCCTGTTGCGGCGTCAGCTCAGAAAGCACGATCCGCGCCTGCAAGGCGGCCTCGCCGATCTGCCGGCCGCCGAGGCCGGTTACTTCGAGCTGGTCCTCGCCGAGCCGTGCGACGTCGACGCCCTGCCCCCGCAGGACCGCCTCGAGCTCGCCCGCTTCGGGCGATCGAACGCGCACGGCGGCGTCTGAGGAGGCGCGTCGGACGAAGTCCTCGACTGAGGTGTCGGCGATCAGGCGCCCGCGTCCGACGACGATCAGATGGTCGGCGGTCTGGGCCATCTCGCTCATCAGATGCGAGGAGAGGAAGACGGTCCGCCCTTCGGAGGCCAAGCGCTTGAGCAGCGTCCGGATCCAATGGATTCCCTCGGGATCGAGACCGTTGGCCGGCTCGTCGAGGATCACGGTGGCGGGGTCGCCGAGCAGCGCCGAGGCCACGCCGAGGCGCTGCCCCATGCCAAGCGAGAAGCTGCCGACGCGCTTGCGCGCAACCTCTGCGAGGCCGACGAGCTCGATCACCTCCTGCACGCGCGTGCGGGCTATCCCGTGAGTCTGCGCGAGCGCGAGCAGGTGGTTGTAGGCCGAGCGACCGGTGTGAATCGCGTGCGCCTCGAGCATCGCGCCGACCTCGTGCAGCGGAGCCGGCAGATCGCGATAGACGCGGCCGTCGATCGAGACCTCACCGCTCGTCGGCGCATCCAACCCGAGGATCAGGCGCATCGTCGTTGACTTGCCCGCTCCATTCGGCCCGAGAAAGCCGGTCACGATGCCAGGCCGTACCTGAAACGTCAGATCATCGACGGCGACCTTCTCGCCGTAGCGCTTGGTTACTCCGCGTACATCGATCACCGAGATCAGGCTAAGCCGAAGCGGACGCCCCGACAACGGCCCACGGGAGGATCTTCCTCCACCGCAAGCCCGCCTGAGGTCTGATGCTCGGCGCTACCTGAGTCGCATCGCGCGGCGAATCGAGAGCGCGAGCAGAGCGACGACGCCAACCGGCACGACCCACCACGCGGCGAGGCCGGACTGCGCGACGATCGCGGTGAGCGCGAGCGTCGCGATGACGCCCACGGCCGTACGCCAATCGTCGCCGACGACGAACTCCGACGCACTTCGCAGCGCGGCCTCGAGCAGCCTCACGTGCCGATCGCCTCCTCGCTCGCGAGGACCGGCGGCAAAGATCCGCGAGCTTCGAGCCCGAGCCTCCAGCGCTCCAGGCACCGAGCCATTGCAAGCGCGAGCAGCAGCACGCCGGGGACGATCGCGAGCAGTGCCGCCTCGCCGCCGGGCCAGCTCGCTCCGGCTCCCTCGGCGCCCCAGAACATCCCGAACGAGCTGAGCATCACGCCGACGATCAACTTCATCGTGTTCTCCGGGACGTTCGCCAGCGGCGCGCGCACGGCGACGCCGACGAGCACGACGAGCAGCACGGCCAGCCCGGCGGCCACCGCCGCGAGGGCGATCCGGTGCTGGTTGGCGCCGAACGTGAGCACGATGAAGGCGACCTCGAGACCCTCCAGCAGCACGCCCTTGAAGGAGATCGCGAACGAATACCCGTCGAAGCCCGAGTGCCAAGCCCCGGCAGCTCGCGCCGCGGCCGATTCGAGCGCGTATGTCTCAAGCTCGTCGTGCTTCGCCTTCAGCCCGGCCGCGCGCAGGATCGCCTTGCGCAGCCACTGCAGCCCGAAGATCAGGAGCAGTCCCCCGATCGAAACGCGCAGCGCGTCGATCGGCAGCGCCGTGAGCGCCGGGCCGAGACCCGCGACGAGGCCGGCGAGCACGATCAACGCAGTGCCGACGCCGGCCATCGCCGAGGGCCAGCTTCGCGTCGCACCGACGGCGAGCACGATCGTCAGCGCCTCGACGGCCTCGACCGCACACGCGAGCAGCACCGACACGGCGAGCCCGAGCTCGGGCCCGCTCACAGCGCCGAGGCCGCTCGTCGCACGATCGCGCGCTGCGCTGGACTGGGCGAGACAGGCCTGTAACGGGAGGTCACCTCGCCTAAGCCCTCAGCCCTTCTGCTCGCGATCGTTTGCCTGCCGAGAACTCCGCGCTCGCCCATGCCCTCACGATAACGGCGCCATCCGGCGCCCGGCTCGGTGCGTCGCCTCCGGACGCTCGGAGACGACGCGCACGCCGCGGAGCAGGCCGGGCTCGGCAGTCGAATCAGCCGACGGCGGAGCGCTCTCTGCGCTCTCTGCGCTCCCTGACCACGCGGCGCGCTGCATGCTGGCGTCGCTGTCGCATGTAGAAGCCGCTCAGCAGCACGTTCGGCGTGACTTTCATCCCGTCGCACAGAGCGAGGACGTCGGACAGACGCGGCTCGCGTCGGCCCAGCTCCAGCGTCGCCACGTCGGTCACTTCAAAGCGGCGCTCGAACTCCTCCTGCGACAGCCCGCGCCGACTGCGCAACGTCTGCAAGCGCTCGCCGAATGCAAGCGCGAGCTCTTTCCCTTCGCCCGGCCGTTGGCCCTTGTCCGCAGCCATTGTCGAACCCCCTAGCGAGATTTTGCGCTCGATTACAAGTCCTCTCGCAGCAGGCGGCTCCGGGCGTTCGAGGGAACGCCCAGAGCCGTGCCTGCCGCTAGCTTGCGACGACGACGCGTCGCTCCATCTCCTTGCCCGGCACGCGTGGATCGTGGGCGAGTCGCAGCGCCTGCCGGTGGATGTGGAGTCTCGGCCATCGTCCGCATGATCGCCGAGACATCGCGATTAAATAAGCCAGAGGGTCGAAGGTTCTACATAGTGCATGAGAGTGGGAAACACGCCATATCCAGAGCGCGCCTGCTCACATAGTCTGTAGGACATGGAGCTGCGCGCGATCGCGCACGCACGATCTCAACCGCCGCAATCGCAGGTTCAATGGGGGCTGCTCGCGCTCGTCATCGAACGGCCGAGCTACGGGTATGAGCTCGCGACCCGTTTCGAGCGAGCCTACGGAGACGCGCTGCGCCTCAGCAGCACCTCCTATGCCTACACGGCGCTGCAGGCGCTCGAGGAGCACGGCCTCGTCGAAGAAGTCGCCGGGACCGGCGGAGGGCGCCAGCCGAAGCCGATCTACCGCGCGACCGACGCGGGCGTCGCAGCATTGAAAGAGCAACTGATCTCCGAGGTCGGCGGCGATCGACGGCGATCGCGCGTCTCCGCGCGCAAGCTCGCCGCGTTCGCGCACGAACCCGAGGCCGCGCTCGCGCTGATCGCCGGTATTCGCGAAGCGTGCCTGCTGGAGGCAGTGCAGTCGCTCGACGTGAGCTCGCAGACGAGCGCCGACGCCGATCCGGCCGGGCACCTTGCGGCACGGCTCGCCGCCGAGGAAGGGCGCCTCGCGGTCGACGCGAAGCTCAGGTGGCTTGACTTCGCCGCTCGCGAGCTGCAGTCACGTATCGAGCGGCGGCCGGCGTGATGAGCCTGCTCACGCTCGAGCACGTCGCCAAGCGCCACCACAGCGGGGTCGAAGATCGCGTCGCGATTCGCGACGTCTCGTTCGAGATCGAGCAGGCCGAGCTCGTTGCCGTTTGGGGCCGGCGACGCTCAGGGCGCTCGACGCTGCTTCGCGTCTCGGCCGGAATCGAGCGGCCCGACTCAGGATCGGTTCGGCTCGAAGGCCGGGACGTCTATCGCCGAGGCGCGGCCGGGACAGAGACGATCGCCTACTGCCGCACGAGCTTTGCTCCGGCCGAGGGCGAGCTGATCGTCGATCAACTGATGCTCGGCCAGCTCTCGCGCGGCGTGGCGGCGCCTGCCGCGCGCGAGCGCGCTCGCGAGGCGCTCAGACGCGTCGATGCCGAGCACCTGCTCGCTCTCAGGCCTGGCGATCTCGACCCGGCCGAGCGCGTCCGCGTTGCGCTCGCACGAGCGATCGTGCGCCGGCCGCGACTGCTCGTGATCGACGAGCCGACGATCGGCGTCGACCTGCTGGCTCGCGACGGCATCCTCTCGCTGCTGCGCTCGCTCGCCGACGACGGCATCGCCGTCCTGACGAGCACCAGCGACGCCGCCGGGCTCGAAAACGCCGACCGCGCGCTGACGCTGAGCGATGGCGAGCTGACGGGCTCGGCTGCACCCGATCGGGCGGCCGTGATCCCGCTCCGTCGCGCGAGCAGCCTGTAGCTCGGGCGCCCGTCGAGCATGAGGCGATCCGGGCCATCGCGGGCGGCCTAGCGGAGATGGGATGCTCGAGCTAGACGCGGTCGTCAAGCACTTTGCCGGATCGGGCGAGCAGATACACGCGATCGACGGGGTCAGCATGCGAGTCGATCCAGGCGAACTCGTCGCGCTTACAGGGCCGAGCGGCTCTGGCAAGAGCACGTTGCTGCTGCTGATCGGCGGCCTGCTCTCCCCCGACGCCGGGACGATCCGCTTCGGCGGACGCGATCTGTCGCTGCTCAGCGAGGCGAGCCGCTCGGCCTACCTGCAGCAGGACGTCGGCTTCGTCTACCAGAGCTTTCCGCTGATGCCGAGGGTCAAGGTCGTCGAGAACGCTGCCGTCAAGCTGCTGCTCGGCGGGGTCGGGATGCGAGAGGCACAGGCGCGCGTGATCCCGTGGCTCGAGCGCGTCGGGCTCGGTGAGCGGCTCGACCACACGCCCGAGCAGCTTTCCGGCGGCGAGCGTCAGCGCGTCGCGATCGCACGGGCACTCGCCGGCGAGCCGCGGCTCGTGCTCGCCGACGAGCCGACCGGCAACCTCGACAGCTCGCGCAGCCGCGAGATCGTCGATCTGCTGCGCACCGTCGCACACGAGCGCGGGACGATGGTCGTACTCGTCACGCACGACCGCGAGGCGGCGAGCGCGGGTGACCGAACCTGCTCGCTGCGCGACGGTCGCCTGGAGCTGGTCGCGCCGATCCGGGATGGCGTGCCGAGCGGCCACGCCGCAGCGCCGCTCGGGCCGGTCCGATGAGCTCGCCGTCCTCGCGACGGTCGAGCCGGTTCCTGCGGCCGTACGCGATGGTGTACCTGTATCGCTCGCGGCTGCGCGTCAACCTCGCACAGGAGCTGATGGCGGCGGTCGGCGTCGCGATCGCGGTCGCGTTGCTGTTCTCGACGCTCGTCGCCAGCTCCAGCATCTCGAGCTCCTCCGAGGAAGTCGTGCGCGCCGTGATCGGTCCGGCCGACCTGCAGGTCCGCTCGCGCTCGAGCGACGGCTTCGACGAAGGCCTGTTGAGGACGATCAAACTCCTGCCCGGCGTCGAGCAGGCGGCTCCGCTGCTCGAGCAGACCGCGACGATCTCGGGGCCGCGCGGGCGCAGCGTGACCGTCGACATCGCCGGCACCGATCCGACGCTCGCGATCTTGAACGGCCTCGCGCACTCGCTGCCGATCTCCGCGCTGACGTCCGGCACGATCGGCCTGAGCAGGACGACCGCAAACCAGCTAGGACTGCCGGCCGACCCGAGCCAAGCGACGTCCGTCGACGTTCGCCTGCGTGGCTCGCGCTTCCGGCTGAAGGTCTCGGCCGTGCTCGGACCGGAAGCATTCGGCGCGCTGTCGGGCGCTCGCGTCGCGGTGATGCCGACGGCGCAGCTTCAGGAACTGGCCGGCCTGCCGCGGCGCATATCGCGGATCCTCGTCGAGTCGCGTCGGGGGTCGGAGGCGAAAGTCAGAGCGGCGCTGCTGCGCCTGACCGGCGCGCGGCTCGTCGTCGCCTCTGCCGATCAGGATGAGCAGCTGCTGAAGCAGACGCTCGCGCCGAGCAATCAGGCCAGCGCCCTGTTCGCGGCGATCAGCGCGCTGCTCGGCTTCCTCTTCGCCTTCAACGCGATGCTGCTGACGGTGCCCGAGCGGCGCCAGGTCATCGCGGGTCTGCGGATCGAGGGGACGCGGCGCTCGGCGATCGCGCAGATGGTCGTCTTTCAAGCCCTGTGCCTGGGAATCGGCGCATCGCTCGTCGGCGTGCTCGCCGGCTACGGGCTCTCGAGAGGGGTGTTTCACCAATCGCCCGGATACCTCGGGCAGGCGTTCACGCTCGGAACAGGCACGGTCGTCGCCTCGGCGCCGCTCGCGCTCGCTTTCGCAGGAGGCACTCTGGCGACGCTGCTCGCCTCGCTGCTGCCGCTTTTCGACCTTAGGCCCGGTCGCGCGTTCAATGCCGTCTACGAAGAGTCCGGCAGCGGCGGCAACCTGTTGACGCGCAACGTCCAGCGCGGGCTGCTCGCGCTTGCGGTCGGCCTGCTGGCCTGCGCGACGCTGCTGTTCTCGCTGGCGCCCTCGACCACGATCGTCGCGTGCGTGCTGCTCGCGCTCGCGACGATCTCGGCCGTGCCGGTCGTGTTCGCCGGTGTTCTCGCCGCGGCCAAGGCAGTGGCGAGCAGGCGTGAGGGAATGACGCTGCTGCCGCTCGCGCTCGTCTCGCTGCGCTCGACGACGTTGCGTTCGCTGGCGCTCGCCGCCACAGGCGCACTCGCCCTGTTCGGCAGCATCGCGCTCGGCGGCGCGCGCAACGACCTGCTTCGCGGAATCGCGCATTACACCTCGAACTACGTCGCGAGCGCGGACGTCTGGCTCGTGAACCCGCACGACAACCAGGCAGTCAACGACTTCGCCGCGGGAAATTACGCGAGCGAGGTCGCCCGCACGCCCGGCGTTCGCCGCGTGCAGAGCTTTCAGGGCAGCTTCCTCGACGTCGGTGACCGGCGGGTCTGGGTAATCGCGTGGCCCGCGGGCACCCGTGCAAGCCTGCTCGAGGATCAGATCGTCGCCGGGAGCCTGGATGAAGCCGCCGCGCGCATTCGCACGAGCGGCTGGATAACCGTCTCGCAGGAGATCGCCGCGAGACGCCACGTCGGCGTCGGCGACTCGCTGAGCATTCCGACTCCGAGCGGAAACCGCTCGTTCCGGATCGCTGCGACGACGACGAACTTCGGCTGGAGCCCTGGAGCGATCGTCCTCGACGGCGCCGACTACAGCAGCCTGTGGCACACGACGGCGCCGTCGGCGCTCGGCGTCGAGGTGGCGCCCGGCGCGAGCATCCCCGATGTGCGCCGGACGATCGAGCGCTCGCTGGGGCCGTCGAGCGGGCTCGAAGCGCTGACGGCTCGCGAACGCGCCGCGAGCATCAACGGCTCGGCCAACGAAGGGCTCGCGCAGCTTGGCGACATCGCAACGCTGCTGATGCTCGCCGCCGTTCTCGCGATGCTCGCGGCGCTGGGCTCGAGCATCTGGCAGCGGCGCGTCTCGCTGGCGGCGCTGCGTCTGGAAGGCGCCGCACCTTCGCGGCTGCGACGACTGCTGCTCGTCGAAGTGCTGTTGATGCTGTCAGCCGGATGCGTGACCGGCGCGCTCGCCGGCATCTACGGCGAGTTCGTGATCGACGAGTATCTCAGGCACGTGACGGGCTTCCCCGTCGCGAGCGGGATCGTCGGGCGGCGTCCGCTTGAGATCTTCCTGATCGTCGTCCTTTCGGTCCTGCTCGTCGCAGTCCTTCCGGGCTGGGCCGCCTCGCGGGTCTCTCCTGGTCTGGCGCTCGAGGAATAGGTGCAGTCCTCGAGCACGAACCCGAGCATCGCCGTACCGGGCGCTTCCGCGCAAGCGCGCACGGGCCCGAGCGAGACAGGGCTGACGATTCGCGCCGGTGCGGCGCTCGTAGGTGCGAACTTCCGCTACTGGAGCCGAATCGCTCCGCAGGTTCGCCGCGAGCTTCGGCGCTGGAGCAAGCGGGCGAGCGCGATCCCCGACCCGCGCCTGCGAGCGATCGCGACGAGCAAGCTGCGCGCAGAGCACTTCAACGCCGAGGTCGCGGCGACGCTCGCGACGACGGTGCCGCGCAGACATCGCAGCCGCGCCGTGGAGGCGATCGTCGCGCTCGAGGTCCTCTACGACTATCTAGACGGCGTGACCGAGGCGCCCGCGCCCGATCCGTTGCGCGACCTTACGCAGGCCTACCGTGCATTCACGGCGATCTTCGATGTGGATTCGCCGGCGAGCGACGCCGGCGAGGACCCGCACGTGAGCGACGGCTATGCGGGCGACGAGTACGCGAGCGACGGCGGTTACGTGCGCGCGCTCGGCTCGGCGGTGAAAGCCGCGGTCGCGACACTTCCGTCGAGCTCGGCGGTGGCAAGCGCGGGCAGGCGCGCAGCCGAGCGCTGCGCGTCCGCTCAAGTACGCGTGCACGCGACGACGCAGCTCGGTGCCGATCAGCTCGAGCAGTGGGCGCGCGAGCGCGCCGCAGTCGAGCAGGGTCGCGACTGGCGCGAGTACCTCGCGGGCGCTGTCGCCTCGGTGCTTTGCGTGCATGCGCTGATCGCCGCCGCCGGCGATGACGCGCTCGGTGGAGATGAGGTGCGCGCGATCGACGCTGCGTACCTGTCGATCAGCGCGCTGAGCACGCTGCTCGACAGCCTGATCGACCACGAGCGCGACGTGCATGCGGGCGATCCTTGGCTGGTTCGCCTGTACGGCGATCCGAGCGCGCTCGGCGCGGCGCTTCCAGAGATCGCCGAGCGCGCCGTCGAGCAGGTGCGCCTGCTTCCCAAGGACGCACACCACGTGATGACGCTGTCGGGCGTCGTCGCCTACTACGGCTCCGCGCCCGCGGCACGGCACGGCGCGGCGCGCCCGTCGGTGCTCGAGCTGCAGCGCGAGCTTCGTCCGGTCATCCTCCCGACGCTCGCCGTGATGCGTGCCTGGCGCCTTGCGAAGAGCGTTCGGAGCGGCTGCGCCGGACACGCGCGGCCGTGAGCGCTCCGACGAGCATCGAGGCCGGCGCGCGAACGGCCCTGCCGCGATACGTCGCGATGATCGCCGACGGGAACCGGCGCTGGGCGCGTGCCCGCGGACTGCTGCCGGGCGCAGGTTACGAGGCCGGCGCGGACACGCTGCGAGCGCGGATCGAGGATGCCGCCCGCCTCGGGGTCAAAGAGCTGACGATCTACTCGTTCTCGACCGAGAACTGGTCGCGTCCACAGTCCGAGGTCGCAGACTTGATCGAGATGCTCGCGCGCCGGATCGCCGGCGAGGCGCCCGCCCTGCACGAGCAGGGTGTGCGGATGCGCTTCATCGGTCGCCAGGCGGCTGTCCCGGCCGTGCTCGCCGAGCAGATCGGCTGGGCCGAAGAGCTGACGTCGGAGAATCGGCGCCTGACCGTGTTCGTGGCGTTCAACTACGGCGGCAGGTCCGAGATAGTCGACGCCGCCGCGAGGTTCACGGGTGGAAGCGAGGAAGAGTTCCGCGCGTGTCTCTACGCGCCGGAGATGCACGATCCCGATCTCGTGATCCGCACCGGTGGCGAGCGGCGGCTGTCGAATTACCTGCTCTGGCAGGCCGCGTACTCGGAGCTCGTGTTCTGCGACGAGCTGTGGCCCGACTTCACGCGGGAGTCGCTCGAGCGGTGCGCAGACGAGTTCTGCACGAGGACGCGGCGGTTCGGTGCGCGCTGAACCACGACAGCCCGGTCAAGGAAGGCTATATCGTTCGACCGAGTCGATTGGAGACCCTCGTTGGACATATCGGGCAGCGATCGCGAGCCGTGCGGTTGGCGGCGCGAGCCGTCGCGCTCGTCGCGACGTTCGCGCCGCAGGCAGGGCTCGCGAACGGCCCGGACGCACGCTCGTCGCGGACGCTCAACGCGAGCGACACGGCGCACCTGAGGTACAACCCGAAGTACAGCGAAGGGGCGACGCTGATCGAGGAAGGCTCGGCGACGGGCAGCCTGCCGGGGAAGATGCACGCGCGGCTGAAGATCGAAGGAACCTTCAGCGGCACGTTCGCGCTCGCGACGAGCAGCGGGACGCTCAAGGGACACGGCGTCGCGAAGCCGAGCGGCAGCGGCCGCTACGAAAGCTTTCGCGGCTCGCTCGTCGTGACTGGCGGCACCGGACGATTCGCTCACGCGCACGGCACAGCGGGCCTCTATGGAGTCTTCGACCGCATCAAGTACCAGGTCACGGTGCAGACCACCGGCAGCATCTCTTACTGAACAAGCGGCGCGCGCGCCGGCTTCTCACGCGGCTGCTCTGCAGTGTCTCGATCGCCTTGTTAAGCGCGCTCGGCCTCGCCGGCAGCGCCGGCGCGAACCAGTCGGTCAAGCTCACCGCAACGCTCACCCCGGAGCGGCTCGGACGGGGCACGACGGTCGGCTTCGCGTTCGAAATCAGCGGACCGCCGAATCGGGTCCCGGCTCCGCTCGTCGGCGTCGAACTCAGCTACCCCAGCAACCTCGGCTTTGCGCTCAGCGGCCTCGGGCTCGCGACGTGCCAGCCGGCGACGCTCGCCGAGCTCGGGCCAAAGGGCTGCCCACCGAACTCGCACATGGGCACTGGCTCTGCGGTAGGCCAGCTCGCTGCGGAAGGCACGACAGTCCCCGAGCAGGCCCAAGTCGCGATCGTCCGCGGCCCTACTCGCGAAGGCCACCTCGGCCTGCTGTTCTACGTCAACGGCTCTGAACCGGTACGAGCGCAGCTCGTCTTCCCCGGGCTGCTCGTTCCTGCGAGCCCTCCGTTCGGAGGCGCCGTCAGCCTCGCCGTGCCGCTGATCCCGAGCTGGCCCGAAGGACCTAACGTCGCGCTCGTGCAGTTGCGCTCGACGCTCGGCCCCGAGCACCTCACCTACTACCACGACGTCGACGGCAAGACGCTGCCGTACAAGCCGCAGGGCATCCTGCTGCCGCGGCTCTGCCCGCGCGCCGGCTTCGCCTTCGCGGCAGCGTTCGCCTTCGCCGACGGCTCGAGGGCGCGTGCGAGCTCGATCGTGCCGTGTCCGAGCCCGTCGCGCGAGGGCGACGGGACGCTCCAACGGGCAGGCGAGCGTTAGCTGCCGTCGGCTTCGCGCGAGGAGACACGGGCACACCCGAAGCGGCGAGCGGGTCTCGAACCCGCGACCTCGAGCTTGGGAAGCTCGCGCTCTACCAACTGAGCTATCGCCGCGCGCGGCAGATGGTACGCGACCGGGCTCTAGTCTTGGAGGCCGTGAAACGCCGCTTGCTGCCGATTCTCGCCTCGCTCGCCGGCGCATGCCTGATCGGGCTGCTGATCTACGGCGTCTCGGCGCAATCGGCGAGCCGCACGCTCGATGACCGCGTCGCGCGCGGCGAACGTCCGCAGGCGCCGGAGGCGGCACGCACGCTGCCGCTGCTGAGCGGCGGCGGCGTCGGCTCGCTCGCGTCCTACCGCGGCAAGGTCGTCGTGCTCAACTTCTGGGCGTCGTGGTGCGAACCGTGCCAGGTCGAGGCACCGCTCTTGCAACGCGCGCAGAGCAAGCTCCTGCGGGACGGCGGCACGGTGCTCGGCGTGACGTACCTCGACGCTTCGCCGGACTCGCAGAGCTTCGTGCGCCACTACCACCTGACGTATCCGAACCTGCGCGACAACAGCGGCTCGTTCGCGCACTCCTACGGCACGAACCAGCTTCCTGAGAGCTTCGTGGTCGACCGCGACGGGCACGTCGCGGCGATCTCGCGCGGCGAGATCGACCAGGCCTTCCTCGACCGCGCGATCGCGCTCGCGCAACGCTCGTGAGCAGCGGCGGCGCAAGCACGTCCGTCGCGCGGCGAGCCGTCGCGTTGCTCGCATGCGCCGCGCTGCTCGTCTGCTCCGCGCCGGCACTGCCCGCCGTGGCCGCAACCCCCACCCCAACGACAACCCCAACGCCAACCCCAACCCCAACGGCAACCGTGGCGAAGCCGCGCACGACGCTGCCGGCGATCGAACGCCAGGTGATGTGCGTGACGTGCAAAATCCCGCTCAACGTCGCGCAGTCGCCGCAGGCCGACCGCGAGCGCGCGTTCATCCAG
>DASZLB010000139.1:0-3979 GCA_035552575.1 Solirubrobacteraceae bacterium
AGCGCGCGACGGGCAGGCCCGCGCCCGCGCGACGGCCATGCCCCGCGCGACGGCCACGCCCGAGCCCGCGAGCACGGGCGCGTCAGGCGACGCTCGCCAAGCGCGCTTCGATCGCCGCACGGTCGCCGATCGCGCCGGCGCCATGCGCCGCGACGCGCACGGCTGCAGCTGCGTTGGCGAACTGCGCCGCCGCCTGCGCGTCCTCGCCGTCCGCGAGCGCGATGAAGAATGCCGCTGCGAACACGTCGCCCGCGCCGATGTCGTCGCACATGCGCTGCACAGCCGGAACCTCGACGTCGATCTCCACTCCGCCCGCCAGGCGAAGCTCCGTCGGCGCCTCGCCGTGCGTCACCGCGATCACCGCCGCGCCCGCGAGCGCCGGCCGATCGCTGCTCGCACGCTCGTCGCGGGCGCCGCTCAGCAGCGCCGCGCAGCTATCGCGCTCGGCCTCGCTGAGCACGAGCGCATCGCAGTGCTCCGGCAGCAGCGATCGATCGAGCTTGCGCGCGACGATCCGACCGTCCGCTCCCGACCAGTCGCGCACGAGGCCCTGCGGCGTCACGCCGACGAACGCCGCTCGCGCGCTCGCGCTCGTGCGCGCGTCCGTCTCGCGCGCGACCGGCGCCAAGTGCAGGATCTGCGTGTCGAGCGCGATCTCGCCGATCTCGCCGGCCCACGCGAGCACTCGCTGCGAGCGCTCGCGTCCGTGCCCGCTCGTCGCAAGCGTCGTCGTGCACGGCGCTTCGAGCACGTCGAGTGAGAGCTCCTCGCGATACGGCTCGAGCAACTGGTCGATCTCCGCGCGCACGCCGCGCGTGAGGATTCGCGTGCGGAGGCCGACGCGCGCCGCCTGCAGCGCGCTGTAGAACGCGCCGCCACCCGGACGGCGCGAGCCGTCGGCCATCACGTCGACCGTGACGTGCCCGACCGCTGTGTAGTCGAAGCGCACCGGCCATTCCTACACCAAATCGAATCGCCGGCTGACCTGTTGTGCTTGCTGAGCCCGATGACAGCCGCAATTGCCCAAGACTGCCCTCCGCGCGCAAGCGCCCACCTCGCGCGCCGAGGCCTGCTGCTGCTCGTCCTCTGCACAGCGCTGGGCGTGCTCGCCGCGCAGACGTTTGCCGCCCCTGCACTCGCAGCGCAGCGCAGCGCGTCCGCGAAGGCGTCGCGCAAGCACGGCGCCTCGCGCGCACACGGCGCCTCACGCACACGCGGAACCTCGCGTACGTCCACCGCCTCGCGCTACCCATCCGGCACGTCGCGGCCCTTCGCGCACCCGCGCTCCGGAGTTCTCGCGCGCAGCGCCGCGAGTAAAGCCAAAGCGCCGAAGAAGCCGGCGAAGCCGGTGCTCACGGGCAACCCCGCGCGGGCGCTCAGTGCCTACGAAGCGATGCAGCGCTACTACTACGTGCGCGGCTCAGGGCTCTACGAGGGCGAACCGTTCTCGTTCCTCTGGCCGTTCTCGCAGGCATTCGCCGCGACCGTCAGCATGGCCAACGTGCCGAAGCTGCCGATCGCGTTCGCGCCCGAACTGCACGCGCGCTTGATCGGGCTGCGCAACTACCTCGACACGAACAACTCGGGCGCGCCCGAAGGGACCTTCACGAGCACGCTCGCCGCGTTCGACGGAACCGTCGCGCCGCCGACCGGGCCGGGCGGCGCGAAGTACTACGACGACAACGACTGGATCGGCATCGAGCTCGCACGGATCTACAAAAAGACGCGCAACTCCGGCGCGCTCGGCTACGCCGAGGGGATCATGGCGTTCGAGATGGCCGGCTACTCGACCGACCCGACGCTCGCCTGTCCCGGCGGCATCCCGTTCTCGAATCTCGCCGAAAACACCGACCGCAACACGATCACGACGGGCCCCGCCGCCGAGCTCGGCGTGCAGCTCTACAAGATCACCGGCAACGTCGCCTATCTGCAGTTCGCCGAAACGGCCTACAACTGGGTGCGCACGTGCCTGCTGCAGCCGAGCGGCCTCTACGCCGACCACATTCGCCCGCACGGCGTGCTCGACACGACCTTCTGGAGCTACAACCAGGGAGTGATGATCGGCGCCGGTACGCTGCTCTACCAGGCGACCGGCAACTCCGCGTACCTCTTCCAGGCGCGCCAGACCGCGCAGGCCGCGCGCGCCTACTTCACGCCGCAGCGCCTCGGCGAAGAGAACCCGTTCTTCCCGTCCGTCTACTTCCGCAACATCCTCTACCTCGACTCCGTCACGCACGATCCGCCCGGGCCGAAGCTCGCGCAGGCCTACGTCGACTACGCGTGGTCGCACCTGCGCCTCAGCGACAACCTGTTCGTCGCCGGCTCGCCGGCCTCTGCGCAGCTGCTCTACCAAGCCGCGATCGTGCAGATCTACGCGCTGCTCTCCTCGCCGCCGAGCACGTACTTCTAAAGCGCACGCCACAAGCGGTAGTGTGGGTCGCGATGGCAGATGCCGCCAACATGATGACCGCCGAGGGGCTCGAGCAGCTCAACGCCGAGCTCGCCGCGCTCGAGGGCGAGGGTCGTCGCGAGATCGCCGAGCGGATCAAGACCGCTCGCGAATGGGGCGACTTGAAGGAGAACAGCGAGTACCACGACGCGAAGAACGAGCAAGCGCATCTCGAGACGAAGATCGCTCGCCTGCGCGAGAAGATCACCGCCGCAGTCGTCGTCGAGGCGACATCCGCCGCCGGCGACGGTCAGGTCAGCTTCGGCTCATCCGTGCGCGTGCGCGATCAGGACGGCGCCGAGCAGACGTGGAAGATCGTCAGCTCGCACGACGCGAGCCCGACCGAAGGCAAGCTCTCCGTCGAATCTCCCGTCGCCGCTGCGTTGCTCGGCCGCGCGCCCGGCGAGACCGCTTCCGTGCTCCTGCCGCGCGGCACGCGCAAGCTGACCGTCGTCAGCGTCGACTGAGCTGCGCCGCGCGCACGCTGCGAAGCAGTTGCTTCGGCTTGCGCGCGTAGAGCCGCTTTCCGTCGCGCAGCGCACGCTTGCGCAAGCGCTTGCGCCGTCGCGCGATCGCCTTCAGCAGCGCCTTGCGCGCGCCTGCGCCCGGCGCCCCTGCGCCGTCCGCGCCAGCACCCGCCCGGCCAGCGCTGTCCGTGCCAGCGCCCGTCCCACCACCGCCGTCCGCGCCAGCACCCGCCGCGTCTGAGCGACTGCCAGGCTTCGCCTCCACGCGCACGCGTTCGGCAAGCACAGCGAGATCGTGCTCCTCGCCGAGCACTTCGCCGAGGTCGTCGGCGCGCTTTGCGAGCTCGTGCACGAATGCCGCGCCGGCGCGCGCCTGCTTGCGTGCCTTGCCGCTGCGCTTGCTCGCGGCGCGCTTGCCTTCGCCTGTCTTGCCCCCACTGTGCTTGCCCGATTGCTTGCCGCCATCCGCGCGCTCCAGCACTTCTGCGACGTAGCGCAGATCCTTGACGCGTTTGCGCCATTCGTGCAGCTTGCGCCCGCGCGCTCGCTCGCCGCGCGCGCGAGCGGCGCGGCGCATCCGCCGGTGCCCCTTCGAGTAGAGGCGCCTCAGCGCCGGCTCGATCGCTTCGATGCCGCTTTCGTCGGCGAGCTCCCAAGTCGAGACGCGCACGCGCATCGCGCGCAGGTCGCCGAGCACGCCTGCATGCGTCGCGCTGTCGGCGAGCGCGAGCGTCGCCGCGCCGTCGCGCTCTGACTGCAGCCGCGCGCGCAGGCGCTGCACGCCGCCGCGCGCGCCGAGCTGCTTCGGCTTGCGCTCGATCAAGCCGTCGAGCGTCGCCAGCAGCACGTGCGCGTCGCGCGCCTTCGCAAGCTGCGTGCCGCAGCGGCGCAAGAGCTCGTGCTCGCGCTCGTACGCCGGATCGCCGAGCTCGTCCTGCACGAGCCGCAAGAGCGCGCGCAGACGCTTCAGCGCCTTGCGCGCCTCGTGCACGCGCTGCTCCGGCGAGCGCCCGCGCTCGCTTCCTTCGAGCATCTCGATCGCGATGTCGAGCTGACCGAGCGC
>DASZLB010000140.1:0-4981 GCA_035552575.1 Solirubrobacteraceae bacterium
GAGACGACGCGCACGCCGTCGGGCACCATCTCGGCGGCCTGCTGCGCAGCCGAGCCTTGCCATACGCCGAGCATCCGCGTTGCCTTGCCGCTCACCGCAGCCGCGAGCGGCACGGTCGCGTCGATCAGCAACTGTCCGGGCGCGAGCACGTCTTTCAGGTTCGTCAGCGTCTCGGAGTGGTTGCGAAACGGCACGCTGAGGATCACTACCGACGCCGCACGAGCGGCGTCGGCGTTCTCGTGAGCCGTGCACGCGGCGCCGGGCACCGTCTCGCGAGCGCGCTCGGCGGCTTCCTCGGCGCGAGTGGCGTCGCGCGAGCCGATCGCGATCGGCACGCCACTGCGAGCAAGCCGGACAGCGAGGCCGAAGCCGAGCGCCCCGGATGCTCCGATGATCGCGACGGGGTCCGCGTCGGGGGATGGCATCGCGGCGAGTATAGGGTCAAGCGCGACGCCGGCGGCCGGGCCGGGCTTGACGCTTATGCGAACATATGTTCGTATGGGAACGAGATCACGACGTCCCTCGGCCGGGAGCACGCGCAGGCCAGCGCATCGCGCGCATCGGCTGGGTCCAGCGGCGGGAGGCGCGGGGCAGCGGAGTCGCGCGGCTGTCAGTCGTGCCGTGCCGCAGCAGGGCTCGCCGGGCGCCGTCGGGTGCTCGCCGGGGACGTCGGAGCTGCGCCGAGGACCGATGCGGGCCACCCGGGGCGGGCTTGGATCTCCGGCGTCGATTGTGCCAGCTCCGGCGCGCCGCTGTGAACGACTCTTAGATGCTCGCGCCCGCGCGGTCCGAGCGGCGCGAGGAAGAGGGCTTCGCGAATGAGCCCCTCGACGGTCGTCCCGGAGATGCGCGCGAAGTCCTCGAGCAGCCGGCGCTCTTGTATTGAGAAGCGGACGCTGAGCGTCCCAATATCCGGGTCCGACATATCGCGGATCGTATGCGGCCAATCCCATCTAGTCAAATGCATGGACCTGGATACATGCGGCTGGCATGTTGTCGGCGGTGCCGCGCGCTCCTAAACCAGACCCGGCGCTCGCGTCGGCCTTGCGTGGCCTGCGCGAGGCTCGCGGCCTCACGCGCGAAGCGCTCGCGTTCCACGCCGGCGTGACGACGGGCTCGCTCGCGCGGATCGAGCTCGGGCAGTCCTCGCCGAGCTGGGACACGGTTCGCAAGGTGACGAAGGCGCTCGAAATCTCGCTGACCGAACTCGCGAAAGCGGTCGAAGCGAGGGAGCCTGTGAGCGGCGTCTGACCGCGACTCGATCGCGGTCGTCTGGAGCGCTCGATTCAATTCAACCGTGACAACTGTCACGGTCGCGAACCGCTCACGAAGCTCGCCCCGCCGTCGAGTCGGCTCGCGGGCGTCTAAGTTCACGCTGTGATTACGCCTTGAGGCTCGATCCGGCGATCGTCCCCGGCCTTCGGCAGGGTCTGCTGACGCTCTTGGCGGCCGACGCCGAGGCGATCGCGGGAACGCTCGTCACGCCCGATTGGCAAGCGCGCGAGATCGCGACGCCGCGCGCGCGGATGGAGCGGTGCTGGGCGTTGCTCGATGCGATCGGCTGGTCCGGCGCCGCGGCGGCGGTCGAGGTCGATCCTGCGCGGCACGGCGCGACGATCGGCGAAGCTTGCGATGCGATCGTGCCATTGCTCGAAGAATGGGTCGCCGAAACGCCTGCGCAGGACCCGCGCGTCGCCGAGCAGGTCACTGCGCTGGACGGTCTGCGCGAGCTGGCCGCGAACGCCCGCTGAGCGCCTATCGTTGAGCAGCGATGCAGCCGACGCCGAAGAACGTGAAGATCAGGGAGGTCGGCCCGCGCGACGGCTTCCAGAACGAGCCGGAGACGATCGCGACGGACGAGAAGGTCGAGCTGATCGACGCGCTCGCGCGAACGGGCGTGCGGCGCATCGAGGCGACGAGCTTCGTCCGCGCGGACGTGATCCCGCAGCTCGCCGACGCGGCGCTGGTGCTCGAGCGGATCGACGTGCCAGACGGAGTCGCCGTCAGCGTGCTCGTGCCGAACACACGCGGGCTCGACGCCGCGCTGGAGCACCGCGCGCGGATCGACGAGGTCAACGTCTTCCTCTCGGCGTCGGAGACGCACAACCGCAAGAACGTGAACCGCACGATCGCGGAGTCGCTGACGGAGCTCGAGCAGGTGCTCGGCCGAGCGCGCGAGGCTGGGCTTCGCTGCGAGGGCGTCATCTCGACGTCGTTCGGCTGTCCGTATGAGGGGCGCGTCCCACCCGAGCGCGTGCTCGAGATCGCAGCGCGCTTGCGCGACGCGGGCGCGCAGGAGATCGGCTTCGGCGATACGACAGGGATGGCGAACCCGCGCCAGGTCGGCGAGTTCTTCGATCTGGCGAGATCGTCGCTCGGCGCGGAGGTCGAGCTGACGGCGCACTTCCACAACACGCGCGGGCAGGGCCTCGCGAATGTGCTCGCCGCGCTGCAGGCCGGAGTCGAGAGCTTCGAGTCGAGCTTCGGCGAGCTTGGCGGCTGCCCGGTGCCGGCGGGCGCGACGGGCAACATCGCCACTGAGGATCTCATCTCGATGCTGCACGAGATGGGCGTCGAGACGGGCATCGACCTTCCGGCGCTGCTCTCGTGCGCGCGGCGCGTGCAGGAGATCCTCGGCCGCCCGCTCGGCAGCCATACGCTCGTCGCCGGGCAAGTGGAGTGGCGTTAGCGAGCTAGGCGGCGGAGGCAGCGGCGGTCTCGGCCTCGCGTGCGATCTCGCGCGCCGCGGCGACGCAGTACTCCTGCACGGCGACCTCCATCTCGAGCGTCTGCGCGAGAGCGGGGCGTGCGGAGGCGTCGATCACGCGCTTGGCGCGGCCGACGGCGATGTGCGAGTTGGCGAGCAGCTCGTCGACGAGCGCCTGTGTGGCGTCCTCGAGCTCCGCGGCCGGAACGACGCGGTTGACGAGGCCGATGCGCTCGGCCTCGGTCGCGCCGATCGTGCGAGCGGTCATGATCAGCTCCTTCGCGCGGCCGAGGCCGACGACGGCCGGCAGCCGCGTCGAGCCGCCGACGTCGGGGATGATCCCGAACTTGACCTCGGGCAGGCTGAACTGCGCGTCCTCGGCGGCGATCCGCAAATCGCAGCCGAGCGCGACCTCGAGCGCGCCGCCGACGCACGTGCGGTGGATCTGGCAGACGACCGGCTTGGCCATCTCTTCGCAGATGTTCGGACAGTCGAGGAAGACTTTGCGAAACGGCCTGAGATGACCCGGGTGCCCGGCCGATTCGGCGAGCTCGCCGAGGTCGACGCCGGCCGAGAAGACGGGTCCTTCGCCGCGCAGCACGACACAGTGAACGGCGTCGTCGGCCGCCGCGGCGCGCAGCTCGGTCCCCAAGGCGCGCAGCAGCTCCTGGTTCATCGCGTTGCGCTTCTCGGCGCGGTTCAGCACGATGTGGCGGACGGCGCCGCGGTCTTCGCTGAGGACGATGCTCATCGCCGCGATCGTACTAGGCTCCCGGCAACGGGAGATCACGAGCGGAGGTCCAATGGCGCAGCAGATCGAGAAGGTCGGAGTGCTCGGAGCAGGGCTGATGGGACACGGCATCGCTCAGGTCGCCGCGCAGTCCGGCTATCAGGTCGTGCTGCGCGAGGTCGACGACGCGACGCTCGCGAAGGGCATCGGCAAGATCGAGAAGCAGCTCGCACGCGCCGTCGAGAAGGGCAAGTCGAGCCAGCAGGACGCGGACGCGGTCCGGGCGCGGATCGCCGCGACGACGCACTACCGCGAGCTGGCCGACTGCGATCTCGTGATCGAGGCGATCACGGAGAGCCTCGCGCTGAAGCTCGAGATGTGGAAGGAGGTCGACGAGATCGTCAAGGCCGAGGCCGTATTCGCGACGAACACCTCCTCGCTGTCGGTGATCGACCAGGCCGCAGCGACCGGTCGTCCGGACCGCTTCGTCGGCCTGCACTACTTCAACCCGGCGCAGGTGATGAAGCTCGTCGAGGTCGTGCGCTGCGTGACGACGAGCGACGAGGCGTTCGAGACGGCGCTGCAGTTCGCGCGCTCGGAGGGCAAGCTCGCGATCCCGACGAAGGACAAGGCCGGGTTCATCGTCAATCGCCTGCTCGTCCCGTACATGCTCGACGCGATGCGCGCGCTCGAAGAGGGCGTCGGCTCGGTCGAGGAGATCGACGAGGCGATGAAGGCCGGCGCCGGTCACCCGATGGGCCCGCTGACGCTCGCCGACTTCGTCGGCCTCGACACGCTCGGCTCGATCTGCGACGTGCTGTTCGACGAGTTCCGCGAGCGCCGCTTCGCGCGGCCGCCGACGCTGCGAAAGATGCTCAGCGCGGGTTGGTTCGGCAAGAAGGCCGGCAAGGGCTTCTACGACTACTCGGGCGAGGCGCCGCAGATGAACGCGGCGCTGTAGCCGGACGCGTCGCGATGAGCTCACTGCAGGAGGCGATCGAGCGGGCGCTCGCGGGGGGGCCTGGGCGCCACCACGAGAAGTCACGCGAGCAGGGCAAGCTCGGCGTGCGCGAGCGGATCGCGCTGCTGCTCGACGAGGGGAGTTTCTCGGAGGAGGCGCTGCTCGCGAACTGGCTGGAGGATGGACTTGGCGCGGATGGTGTCGTCACTGGCGTCGGCGCGATCGATGGACGTCCGGTCGCGCTGATGGCGAACGACCCGACGGTCAAGGCCGGCTCGTGGGGACCGAAGACGGTCGAGAAGATCCTCCGCATCCAGGAGCGCGCGATCGGCCTCGCCGTGCCGATGGTCTACCTCGTCGACTCGGCCGGCGCGCGAATCACCGAGCAGGTGCAGATGTTTCCGGGCCGGCGCGGCGCCGGGCGGATCTTCCACAACCAGGTCAAGCTCTCGGGCGTCGTGCCGCAGGTCTGCGTGCTGTTCGGCCCGAGCGCCGCCGGCGGCGCCTACATCCCGGCGTTCTGCGACATCGTGATCATGCGCGAGGGCAACGCGTCGATGTACCTCGGCTCGCCGCGGATGGC
>DASZLB010000141.1:0-3779 GCA_035552575.1 Solirubrobacteraceae bacterium
CGCTGCTAGCCGCTCATCCCGCCGAACAGCCCGCCGGTCACGTGCAGCGTCTGCCCGTGCACGTAGTTGCTCCACGGCGAGCAGAGGAAGAACACGCCGCCGGCGGCCTCCTCGGGCGAGGCCGGGCGGCCGAGCGGGATCAGCATCGAGGCCATCTGGCGCATCTGCTCGGGGATGCCGAGCTGGATCTTCTCGCCGTCCTTCTCCATCGTGTTCTCGTCGACCTTCGCCTGCGTCAGGCGCGTGTCGATGAAGCCGAACGCGACTGCGTTGACGTTGACTTTGAACTGGCCCCACTCCTTCGCGACCGTTTTCGTCAAGCCGACGACGCCTGCCTTGCCGGCCGAGTAGTTGGCCTGCCCGGCGTTGCCGAACGTTCCCGAGGTCGAGGAGATGTTGACGATCTTGCGGAACACCTCCTTGCCTTCCTCGCGCTCTTTCTTGGCCGGCTCGCGCAGGTGCGGCGCGGCGGCGCGGATCACGCGGAACGGCACGACGGTGTGGATGTCGAGCATCGCCTGGAAGTGCTCGTCGGACATCTTGTGGATCGGCGCGTCGAGCGTGTAGCCGGCGTTGTTGACGATGATGTCGATCTTGCCGAACGAGTCGACTGCCTTCTGCACGAGCTCGTCGGCCGCGCCGGGCTTCGTCAGGTCGCCGGCGTAGACGGCCGTCTCGCCGGAGATCTCCGAGGAGGCCTGCTCGGCGACGTCGCCGTCGAGGTCGTTTATCAAGCATTGCGCGCCCTGCGAGACGAGCAGCTCCGCCGTCGCGCGGCCGATGCCGCGAGCCGAGCCGGTGACGATCGCAGACTTGCCGTCGAGTACTCCCATGTCGTTCGCTTCTCCTTGTCGTTGAGTTGCGCCGGAGGTTATCCGAGCGCCGATCGCGCGATCGGCACCGCAAGGCGAACGCCGTCGCACGCCACGACGACGCGTGCCGCGCCTAGGGAGCGATGATGCGGCCGAAGTCCTGCGTGTAAATCGCGCCGGGCTGGCCGTGCGCGAGCGACGCGAGCGGATGCGGCGCGACGCCGATACCCGTGTCCCTGAACTTCGCCTCGAGGATGTTCGCGCGGTGCCCCGCATCGGACATCCAGCCGGCGACGATCGCCTGCGGCGTCGAGAGCCCGAGCGTCGCCCAGGCGATGTTCTCGCCGACGGCGTAGCCGATGCGCGAGCTGAAGATGTAGCCGGCCTGGCGCATCCGCGAGACAGGCGTCGAGCCGCCGCGGCCGTCGTGTTCGAAGTAGTCGCCTGCGGCCATGTCCTCGGAGTGCGCCTGCGCCGCAGCCTGCAGCTCACCGTCGGCTTTCAGCGCGCTCTCGCCGTGGCCGAGCCGTTCGCGGTTGACGAGGCACAGCGTCGCCGTGCGGATCGCCGCGAGGTCGGCGCTGCTCGGGCGCAGCGCCGCGTTCTGGCACGCTCCGTCGTGCGGCACCGGCGCCGCCGGCGTCGTGTGATGTGCGTGCGCCTTGCGCTTGAACGTGCACCTCGCACGGCGTTTGCGATGCGTGCTGCCGCCGCTCGAGTGAAAGCTCGCGCGCTTCGCGCACGTGCGTTTGTGCGCCGGCGCGCTCGCATGGCTCGCAGCCGTCCGCGCCCGGACTCCGTGCGCCCTCGTCGCGGCAGGCGCCGTCGAGGCGGCGACGCAGCAGCACACGCACAGCGCGAGCAGCGACGCGGCGATCGCTGCGTGCAGCAGATGACGGCGGAAGGCGCTCGGAGCACGGCGTAGAGGGGCCACGTAGCCGATATCGGAGCGGCCCTCCGGCGACATGAGGAGGGTTGCGTCGTTTGGACGACTTCACGTCGGCACGTGCCAAGACGCCACAGTTCACGGGCAAGCGCGACTGGACGCGCTCAGGCGGCGGATGCGCCTCGAGCGCTAAAGCGCGAGCACGCGGCCGAGGATCTCGCGCATGATCTCGTCCGAGCCGCCGCCGATCGGGCCGAGGCGCGCGTCGCGCGCGGCGCGCTCGACCCAAGCGGACGGGCTACCGTCCCCCTTCATGTAACCGGCGCCGCCGTGGATCTGCAGGCAGTCGTCGATCAGCTCGAAGCAGGCGCGCTGCGTCAGCAGCTTCGCCATCGAGACCTCCTTCAGCGGCTCCTCGCCGGCGACGAAGCGACGCAGCGCGTCGTAGGTGACGCAACGGCACGTGTGCACCGAAGTCGCCATGTCGGCGAGCTTGTGGCGCAGCACCTGGTGGCCCGAGAGCGGCCGCCCGAACGCGTTGCGCTCGCGCGCGAACTCGGCTGTGCGCTCCCACGCGATCGTCATCGCGCCGACGGCGCCGAGCGCCATCGCGAGGCGCTCCCACTGGAAGTTGGCCATGATCAGCTTGAAGCCCTCGTTGAGCTCGCCGAGCAGGTTCTCCTCGGGCACGAAGACGTCCTCGAAGGCGATCGTCGCCGTGTCGGAGGCGTGCCAGCCGAGCTTCTCGAGCTTCGACGAGCTGACGCCCTCGCCGCGGTCGACGATCAGGAACGAGATCCCGTGGTGGCCGCCCTCGGCGCTCGTCTTCACGGCCGTGACGATGTAGTGCGCGCGCACGCCGTTCGTGATGTACGTCTTCTCGCCGTTGAGCACCCAGCCGCCGTCGACGCGCTCGGCGCGTGAGGTGATCGAGGCGACGTCCGAACCGGCGCCGGGCTCGGTGATCCCGAGCGCGCCGATCAGCTCGCCGGCGATCGACGGCACGAGGTAGCGCTGCTTCTGCTCTGGCGTGCCGAACTTCCAGATCGGCGGCGTTGCGATGTTCGTGTGCGCGCCGATGCCGGCCGCGGTCCCGCCGGAGCCGATCCGCGCCATCTCCTCGCAGAGCACAGACTCGTGCAGGTAGTCGCCGCCCTGCCCGCCGTACTCCGTCGGGTACTTCAGGCCGAGCAGCCCATGCGCGGCGAGCTTCGGAAAGACGTCGTCCGGGAACCAGCGATCGTCCTCCCACTGCGCCGCGTGTGGCGCGAGCTCGCGCGCGATGAAGCCGCGAATCGACTGTCTCAGTTGCTCGTGCTCGTCGGAGAAAGGGGGTGTGAGAGCACTCATCCGAGTAGTTGGTAATTTGATGGTATGCGAGTTGCCATCGATGGTGTGGGCCGGATCGTGATCCCGAAGCCGATGCGAGATGCGCTCGGGATTGATGGGCCGACCGAGCTGGAGCTGACCGAGCGGGATGGGGCGCTCGAGTTGACGGTGCCGTACATCAAAGCCCACCTCGAGGACCGCGATGGTTTCACGGTGATCGTTCCCGACGAGCCCGTGCCGACGCTCACGACCGAGATGGTGCGCGAAGAGATCGAACGCTCGCGCCGTTGATCGCACCCGACTCCAGCGTGCTGATTCCCGCGCTTTCGAGCACTTGCGCGGGGCACGAACGCTGTGTTGCGGCGCTGGCCGGCCGCTCGCCGCGGCTGATCTCCCATGTCGCATTCGAGACGACGTCCGTGCTCAGCCGGATGCCCGAAGGGCTTCGCATGACGCCCGTCTCCGTGCGCGACGCCCTCGACCTCGACTTCCCGGATCCGTGGCTCGCACTCGACGCGGACGGGCAACATGCCTGCCTGCGCCGCGCGGTCGACGCCGGCCTGCGCGGCGGCGCCCTCTACGACGCGCTGATCGCCGCGACCGCATGCGAGCACGGCGCGACGCTGCTCAGCGCCGACCGCCGCGCGCGCGAGGCGTACGAGGCGATCGGCGTCGACGTCTCCTACATCGAGTAGTTCGACCTGGCGCATGCGCCAGGTCGCGGAGCCGTACATGTACGGCTCCGAGGCAGC
>DASZLB010000142.1:0-10493 GCA_035552575.1 Solirubrobacteraceae bacterium
ACGGTGCTCGCGAGCGTGCCCGACGACGCGCGCCTGCTCGATGAGGAGATCTTCGGCCCCGTCGCGCCCGTCGCGAGCTTCAGCTCTGACGATGAGGCGATCGCGGCAGCGAACCGGACCGAGTTCGGGCTCGTCGCGTACGTCTACACGCGCGACCTCGACCGCGCGTTCCGCGTCAGCGAGGCGATCGAGACGGGCATGGTCGGGCTCAACCAGGGCGTCGTCTCGAACCCCGCCGCGCCGTTCGGCGGCGTCAAGCAGTCCGGCTTCGGCCGCGAGGGCGGCTTCGAGGGGATCGGCGAGTACCTCGAGACGAAGTACGTCGCGCTGGCGCTCTAGGCCGGTTCGGCCGCGTCCGCAGCCTCGTCTTTGACGGTGCTGCACTCGAACAGCGCCCGCGCGAGCTGCTGGACGTCGCTCGTCTTCTCGACGACCTGCTCGAGCCGGCCTTGCCGCGCGTACTCGTGCACGTACGCCTCGGCCGTGAGGATGATCGCGAAGCACGTCGCCTCGTCGATCTCGATCGGGACGCCGGCCTTGCGCGCGAGATAGCCGACGCCCTGCAGCGTGCGCGTCCACTCTTTCAGCGCTGCGCTGCGCGCCGCGAGTGCCCGGCGCCCGGCGCTGTGAACCTCGACGACCGTCGTGACGGCGACCTCGGGGTGCTCGGCCATCCAGCGGAAGTACGTCTCGATGCCGACGTCGAGCTTTTCCTGCCAGCCCGGCGCGTCGCCGGCGGCGCGCAGCGACTCGCCGATCCGCACCTCGGTCATCTTCTCGTAGGTCTCCAAGAAGCACTCCTCCTTGTCGGCGAAGTGCTTGTAGAACGCCGAGCGCGACGTGCGTGCGACGCGCACGACGTCCGCGAGCGTCGTCTCGGCGTAGCCCTGTTCGCTGACGCACTGGCCCATCGCACGCACCAAGCGCTCGCGCTGGCGCGCCGAGACCTCGTCCGGAAGCAGCGTGTGGCGTCCCGCCGGAATCAGGAGTTCGTCGCTGATCTTGACAGAGTCCACCCCGCGTATTATAGGATGTACGCAAACGTACTCATAGGGGTACGTTTAGGTACATTCAAAATTGGCCGAGGACGGGTCGGCCAGGACGAGGATGGGGGAGGGCAATGATGTCCACTTGGGGCAAAGTCTCCAAACGATTCAAGCTGCTGGTTTTTGCCGGCGTGCTGATGGGCCTGATGTTGGTCCCGGCAGCCGCGAACGCAACGATCAGCTCAGTATTCGGCAGCATTCCGTGCACGACGCAGACCGCCGCGGCGACTGTCGGTCAGCGCTGGTGCGGTGCGAGCTCCGGCACGACCGTTCCGAGCTTCGACGGCACGCCGATCGACATCGCGATGGCGTTCCCCGCGGAATCGGGGTCCGACAACAACTATCCGGTCGTCGGCATCTACCACGGCTGGGGTGGCTCGAAGATCACGCCGTCGAGCGCTGCAGTGCAGCGCTGGGTCGCGCAGGGCTACGCGGTCTTCAGCATCTCCGACCGCGGTTGGGGATCCTCCTGCGGACTGCCCTCGAAACCGGCCAACACGGTCAAGGCGGCGCCTTGCGAACACGGGTGGATCCACCTGATGAGCCGCAAGTACGAAGTCCGCGACGTGCAGACGCTGCTCGGCAAACTGGCCGACGAAGGCCTGATCAACCCGCAGCAGATCGGCGCCACCGGCGGCAGCTACGGCGGCGGCATGTCGATGCAGCTCGGCTCGCTGAAGGACCGCGTCGAATTGCTCAACGGCGAAATCGTCCCGTGGGAAAGCCCCGCCGGCAAACCGATGAAAATCGCCGCGACCGCTCCTGAATACCCGTGGAGCGACATCGCGACGGCGCTGCAGCCGAACGGCTCGAGCCTCGACTTCGTCGCCAACGACCCCTACAACGGGATCAACCACGAATTCCGCTACGGGATCGAAAAGAACAACTGGAACAACTCGCTCTATTCGGCCGGCGCGGTCCTCGGCTACTACGGCCCGGGCAACGAACCGGAAGGCAACCTCACCGAATGGCACAACTTCAACATCAAAGGCGGCCCGTACGACGGTGAACCGCTCGCCATTCAGCAGGAAGAATTCCTTCCGTTCCACAGCGCCTACTACACGCCGCTGAACGAGGCGCCCGCTCCGTCGATCATGGAGAACGGCTGGAACGACGACCTCTTCCCGGTCGACGAAACCGTGCGCTACTACAACAAGGTCCGCTCGGTCTACCCGAACCAGCCGATGAAGCTGTTCTACATGGACCTCGGGCACAACCCGCGCTCGGCCAGCACCGTCTCCACCGGAGACCTCGCGAAGCTGACCGCCGCGCAGAACAAATGGTTCAAGTACTACGTCAAAGGCGAAGGCGCAGAACCGGCCGAAGCCCACGGCGGCGTGACCGCGATCACGAGCTTCTGCCCGCAGAGCGCGGGCGGCTCGGGAACCGAGTACGACGCGCCCAACTGGGCGAGCCTCGCACCCGGTGAAGTCAACCTGAACAGCCCCGCCGAACAGACCATCGCGTCTCCGTCGACGGCGCCGTCAAATGCGTTCACGTCGGGAACGATCTGCACGACGGCCGCCAACACGGCCAACGCCTCGGCGGCCACGTACTCGGTCGCCCCGGCTTCCGCGAGCGGATACACGATCGCCGGCTCTTCAACGGTGATCGCCGAATTCTCCGCTCCGGGCGCCAACGACCAGGTGATCGCACGGCTATACGACGAAAACGTCTCGGCCAAAACCGAGCAGTTGATCGGTCGTGCGATGCTGCGCCCGCTGAACCCGGGCGGCGGCTTCACCAAGACGGAGTTCCAGTTGCACCCGCAGGCCTGGAACGTCGCTGCCGGCCACGTCGTCAAGCTCGAGCTGCTGACCGCAGACTCGACCTACGCGCGCAACTCCTCCTCACCGCACTCCGTGCAGGTGAAGAACCTCGAATTGCGCGTGCCGACGACCGATGCTCCCGGAAGCGCCGAAGGGCTCGTGCAGACGCCGCTCGCGAAGTACCTGCCGAGCGGCTACACGCTCGCGCTCGACTTCGCCTCCTCCGCTCCCGGTGCTCCGCACCTGAGCAGTGGAGCAAGCCCGAACGCGAGCGGACAGTTCACGCTGGCATGGGAAGGCTCATCCGTACCGACCGCGACGACCACCTACACGCTGCAGCACAAGAGCGCTTCGGGTGAATGGAGCACGGTAGCGAGCGGCATCACCGGCACCGAATACACATTCGGCGCAGGCAACCCGGAGGCCGAAGGCACGTGGACGTACCGCGTGATCGAGGTCAACGGCGGCGGGCAGAGCGCACCTTCGGGCGCCTCTGAAGAAGTCAAGGTCGACAAGTCCGCTCCGAATCCCCCGACGGCCTCGGCCGACAGGGCGCCGGACTACGCCGCCGGCGGCGGCTGGTACAAGGACTCCGTAACGGTGTCCTTCAGCTCCAACGGCGACCCGCTGCTCTCCGACGGGAGCGCCGGAACGGGCGTAAACGAAGCGACGCTGAGTGCGCCGCAGACGTTCAGCACTGACGGCCCCCACACCGCATCGGGCACTGTCGCCGACAACGTCGGCAACGTCTCGGCACCAGGCACGCTGACGGTCCAGGTCGACGCTTCGGCGCCGAGCCTCGAAGTCAACTGCCCGGCGACGACGCCTGTCGGCTCCAGTGCAAGCGCATCGATCGTCGCCTCCGATGGCCAGTCGGGTCTCGCATCCGACCCCAGCGGCTCGGCGCCGATCGACACGAGCGAAGAAGGACCGCAGACGATCACCCGCACCGCGACCGACAACGTCGGTCACGAAACGACGGTTTCCTGCACCACGCAGGTCGTCGAGACGCGCGTGATCTCGAACAGGGTCAAGGGCAAGCTCGTCGTCAAATCGGGCGAAGCCGTGAAGCTCACCTCGACCGCGCAGACAAACGCGATCGAAGTGCAGTCAGGCGGCTCGCTCGACGTCGAGGGCGCCACCACGAAGGGCATCAAAGCCAGCAAAGCGGCCGTGCTACGCATCTGCGGCGCACACGTCGGAGCGATCAACGCGAGCGGCGGCACAGGGTCCGTCACGATCGGCGACGGCGAAGGCTGCACCGGCAACACCGGCTCCGCCGGTCTGAAGCTCACGGGTAACACCGACGGCGTAACCGTCATCGGCAACTCGTTCAAAGGCGCCGTCAAGATCACCGGCAACTCCGGCGGTGTGACGGTGACCGGCAACACGATCGCCAAGAGCCTCACGGTGACTGGCAACAGCGGCACCGTCGTCGACCAGCCGAACACGGTCGCCGGCAAGACGAAAGTCCAGGCGCGCAAGCGCTAGGCGGACGGGATCGGGAGCAGGCGCCGCGGCGCCTGCTCCCGCCCGCGACGATCGCGGCACGGGCTGCTCGAGCGAGCGGCTCGTGCCGGTCGTCGTCTCACCCTCCGCCGTCCGATCGACGTCTGTAGCCTTGCGCTCCATGAGCGAGGGGAGGCCGCTGCGATGACGACCGTGCGCGAAGCGTCGTTCGAGCTGTTTCGCAAGCACCGGATGACGACGATCTTCGGCAACCCCGGATCGACCGAGCTCCCGATGCTCGGCCCGTTCCCAGACGACTTCCGCTACGTGCTCGGGCTGCAGGAGGCCGTCGCCGTCGGCATGGCCGACGGCTTCGCGCAGGCGAGCGGCAACGTCGCGCACGTCAACCTGCACACCGCGCCCGGCGTCGGCAACGGCGTCGGTGCGATCTTCAACGCGCGCGCGAACAAGGCGCCGCTGCTCGTCACCGCAGGCCAGCAGGTCCGCTCGCTGATCACGATGCAGGCGAACCTGACCAACCGCGACGCGATCGAGGTGCCGAAGCCCTACGTCAAGTACAGCCACGAGCCGCCACGCGCCGCCGACGTCCCGTTCGCGCTCGCGCAGGCGATCCACCACGCTTCGCTGCCGCCCGCCGGGCCCGCGTTCGTCTCGATCCCGATGGACGACTGGCAGCGCGAGATCGAGCCCGTCGACTACGTCACGCAGATCGCGCGCGATGTCGGCGGCAAGGCACAGCCCGACCCTGCGCAGATCGCCGCGCTCGCCG
This sequence comes from Solirubrobacteraceae bacterium, assembly GCA_035552575.1. Classification (GTDB taxonomy): domain Bacteria; phylum Actinomycetota; class Thermoleophilia; order Solirubrobacterales; family Solirubrobacteraceae; genus Palsa-744. Next base: position 5,055 of record DASZLB010000142.1, read on the forward strand.
CGCGCCTGCGCGCCGCGCAGAGCCCCGTGCTCGTCGCCGGGCCCGAGATCGACGCCGCCGGCGGCTGGGATGCGGCCGTCGAGCTCGCCGAGTCACAGCGCCTGCCCGTATGGGCCTCGCCGCCGACCGGCGGCGGGCGGATCGGCTTCCCCGAGAACCACCCAGCCTTCCAGGGGATGCTGCCGCCGGCCGTCGGTCCCGTCACGCAGGCGCTCGAGAACTACGACCTCGTGCTCGTAGTCGGCTCCTCCGTGTTCCCGTACTACCCGAACATCCCCGGCGACTTCCTGCCGGCCGGGGCCGAGCTCGTCGCGATCACGAGCGACGCCGACGAGGCTGCGCGGGCGCCGATGGGCGAGGCGATCGTCGCCGACGTCGCGCTGACGCTGCGCGCGCTCGCCGACGAGCTCTCAGAGCGCGCGAGCGACCGCGAGCAGCCGCCCGCGCGCGTCGAGCTCGAGCCGTTCCCTCCCGGCGAGCTCCCTTCCGGCGGCGAAGTCCACAAGATCCTCGCCGAGCTGTTCCCCGACGACGGCATCGTCGTGCTCGAGTCGCCTTCGAGCACCGCAGCGCTGCGCAACCAACTGCGCCTCGCGCGTCCCGGCTCCTACTACTTCAGCGCCGGTGGCGGCCTCGGCTTCGGGCTCGCCGCCGCGCTCGGCGTGCAGCTCGCCGAGCCGGAGCGCCAAGTCGTCTGCGTGCTCGGCGAGGGCTCTGCGCAGTACGCGATCACCGCTTTCTGGACCGCCGCCGCGTACTCGATCCCCGTCAAGTTCCTCGTGCTGCGCAACAACGAGTACTCGATCCTCAAGTGGTTCGGCGCGCTCGAGAGCATCGCCGGCGCGCCCGGCCTCGACCTGCCGAAGCTCGATGTCGCCGCGACCGCGCAGAGCTACGGCGTGCCCGGCGTCAGCGTCGCCGGCCTCGACGCGTTGCACGGCGCGCTCGGCGATGCGTTCGCGAGCGACGGGCCGCGGCTCGTGCAGGTCGACGTCGCTCCCGGGATGGCGCTCGCTTGACGGCGCGCACGCCGCTGCTCGCGCCCGATACGAGGCGGATCGGGCGCCCGCCCGGACCGGCCTTCCCCGACCGCGCGCCCGACTCGCTCGCGGCCGGCACGCCGCAGCCGCTGCGCGGCGAGCTGCAGGCGCTGCTCGGCGCCGAGCGCGTGCTGCACCGCGCGATCGACCTCGTCCGCTATGCCTCCGACGCGAGCCCCTACCGCCTGCTGCCGGCCGTCGTCGTAATGGCGCACGACGCAGAGGATGTCGGCAAGACGATCGCCTACGCGCGCGAGCACGGACTCGCCGTCAACTTCCGCGGCGGCGGCACGAGCCTCAACGGCCAGGCGCAGACCGACGCGATCATGATCGACGTCCGCCGCTGGTTCTCGCGCGTGCAGATCGAAGACGCCGGCGCGCGCGTGCGGCTGTCCGCCGGGACGCTGCTCGGCCTCGCCAACAAGCTGCTCGCGCGCCACGGCTTCAAGCTCGGCCCCGACCCCGCGAGCAAAGACATCGCCACGATCGGCGGCGTCATCGCGAACAACTCCGGCGGCATGCGCTGCGGTGTCGCGTGGGACTCCTATTCGACCGTCGAGTCGCTGAAGCTCGTGCTCGCCTCCGGGACCGTCATCGACACGGCCGTCGCAGACGCCGAGCAGCGCTTCGCCGAGGCTGAGCCCGAGCTCGCGCGCGGGCTGCTGGCGCTGCGTGAGGAGCTGCTCGCCGACGAAGAGCTCGCCGCACGCGTCAGGCGCAAGTACGAGATCAAGAACGTCACCGGCTACCGGCTCTGCGCGCTGCTCGACGCCGACACGCCGCTTCAGATCTTCCGCCGGCTCGTCGTCGGCTCCGAGGGGACGCTCGCGTTCATCGCCGAGACCGTCATGCGCACACGGCCCGAGCCTGCGCGAACGACGCTCGCATGGGTCCACTTCGCGAGCATCGACGCTGCCGCCGATGCCGTGCCGGCGCTCGTCGCCGCAGGCGCTCGCGCGACCGAGCTGATGGTCGCGCCCGCGCTGATCGCCGCCGCGTGGAACATCGACGGCTGTCCCGAGTACTGGCGCGAGCTGCCGTTCGACTCCGCAGCGCTGATCGTCGAGTTCGGCGCCGACGACGAGGCCGGGCTCGACGCCGGCGAGGCCGCCGCCGCGCACGCGATCGCGGCGCACGAGCCAATCCGTCCGCTCGAGTTCTCGCGTGAGCGCGAGGAGATCGAGCTGACGTGGACCGTGCGCGAGGGGCTTTTCGGGCTCGTCGGGCGGCTGCGCCTGCCCGGCTCGGCGCTGATAATCGAGGACGTCTGCGTGCGCCCCGAGCGGATCGCCGAGTGCGCGCGCGACCTGCAGGAGCTGCTCGGCAAGCACGAGTTCCTCGTCGGCGTCGCCGGCCACGCCTCCGCCGGCAACCTGCACTTCCAGCTCACTCCCGACTTCGCAAAGCCCGAGGACGTCGAGCGCTACGAGCGCTTCATGGAGGAGCTCGTCGAGCTGATCGTCGGCAAGTACGACGGCTCGCTGAAGGCCGAGCACGGCACCGGCCTGAACATGGCCCCCTACGTCGAGCGCGAGTGGGGCAGCAAGGCGACCGGGATGATGTGGCAGATCAAGCAGCTCGCCGATCCGCACGGAGTGCTCAATCCCGGCGTCGTGCTGAATCGCGACCCGACAATTCATCTAAAAAATCTGAAGAGCCAGCCGCCGATCGAGGAGAGCGCAGCGCACTGCGTCGAGTGCGGCTTCTGCGAGCCCGTCTGTCCGAGCCGCAACGCCACGACGACGCCGCGCCAGCGGATCGTGATCCGCCGCGAGATGGCGCGTCAGGAGGAGGGCTCGCCCGTGTTCGAGGCGCTGCTCGGCGACTTCGAGTACGACGCGCTGCAGACCTGCGCCGCCGACGGGTCCTGCAAGGAGGCCTGTCCCGTCGCGATCGACACCGGCGCGCTCGTCAAGGAGTTTCGCCTGCGCGAGCGCTCCGCGCGTGAAGAGTCCGTCGCGCTGCGGATCGCCGAGCGCTACTCGGCGGCCGAGCGTGTCGCACGTGCCGGGCTCACCGGAGCGGCCGCAGCGAGTGCCGTGCTCGGATCGCGCACGCTCGCGCGCGTACCCGAGCTGATCCGCCGGCGCGTCAGCTCCGAGCTCGTGCCGACGTTGCCCGCCGAGCTGCCCGCCGCCGCCGCCGAGCTGCCGCAGACGGCCCGCGAGGGCGCCGCCGCCGTCTACCTGCCTGCGTGCATCAATCGCATCTTCGGCAATCCGAGCGGGCGTGAGCTCGAGCCGAGCCTGCCCGAGGCGCTCGTCGCCGTCTCGGCCCGCGCCGGCCTCGCCGTGTGGATCCCGTCTGACGTCGCCGGTCACTGCTGTGCGACGCCGTGGAGCTCGAAGGGCTACAGCCGCGGGCACGACCACATGGCCGCGAAGACCGCCGCAGCGCTGTGGCGCTGGAGCGACGGCGCGCGGCTGCCCGTCGTGATCGACGCCAGCTCGTGCGCGCAGGGGCTGTTGCAAGACGTCGCTGCGCGCCTCGGAGAGGAGGAGCGCGCCCGCTTCGAGCAGATCGAAGTGCTCGACTCGATCGCCTGGGTTCATGACCAGCTGCTGTCGCGCTTGTCCGTGGCGCGCAAGATCGCGAGCGTCGCCGTGCATCCGACCTGCTCCGCCGCGCAGCTCGGGCTCGCGCGAAAGCTCGAAGCCGTCGCGCGCGAGCTCGCCGACGACGTGCTCGTCCCCGCCGGCACGACCTGCTGCGGGATGGCCGGCGACCGCGGCCTGCTGCACCCCGAGCTGCCCGCCTCCGCGATGCGCGATGCCGCCGCCGAGCTCGCCGCGACGCCCGTTGCCGAGCACCTCTGCAGCAACCGCACCTGCGAGATCGGCCTGCAGCAGACGACCGGCGCGCCGTACGCATCGTTCGTCCTGCTGCTCGAGCGGCTCACGCGACCGCAGGCCTGAGCAAGACGGCGCGAGCTACGCGCGGCGCGCCCGCGCGTATATGTAGAGTGGCGCCCTCGATGCGTCTTCGCTCTCCGCAAAAGCGCCTGCCCCGGCTCGGGCTGATGCTTGCGGCCGTGCTGGTCGCGGCCGCGCTCGCCGGCTGCGGCGGCTCGTCCTCCTCGTCTTCCTCGGGCAACGGGGTCGCCGACAAGTCGCCGGCCGACATCCTCGCCGCGACGAAGGTCGCCTCCGACGCTGCGACGACCGTGCACGTGTCCGGCTCGATCGTCAGCGATGGCTCGCCGATCACGCTCGACATGAACCTGCTCGCGGGCAAGGGCGGTCGCGGCCAGCTCTCCGAGTCCGGGCTCGCATTCGAACTGATCCAGGTCGGCAAGACGGTCTACATCAAAGGCAGCCCTGCCTTCTACAAGCACATCGGCGGCACGGCCGCGGCGCAATTGCTCGACGGCAAGTGGCTGAAGGCGCCCGCGAGCGACTCCGACTTCGCTTCGCTCAGCCAGTTGACCGACCTGCGCCAGCTCGTCGATCAGACGCTCGCGAGCCACGGCTCGCTGACGAAGGCCGGAACGTCGACGATTGCCGGACAGAAGGTCGTCGGCATCACCGACAAGACGAAGGGCGGCACGCTGTACATCGCCGCGACAGGCCAGCCGTACCCCGTCGAGATCTCCAAGGCCGGCTCCGGCGGCGGCAAGATCAGCTTCGATCGCTGGAACAAAACCGTGACGCTGTCCGCGCCGGCGAACGCGATCGACGTCGCGCAGCTGCAAGCTGCCGGCAAATAGCGCTCAAATAGCGCTAGATCATTCGTCCAGGCGCTGATCTGGCACGTCAAGAGCGCAACCCGCGCGGCCGAACCCAGAATCACAGGTTCCTTGACGATTTTCCGATTTCCCGTCGCCCTCAGTGAGCGGAGTTACTCAAGTCAGTTTTCGACGGCCCGCCCAGCGCGGGAAGTCACCGGCACGCTCCGGCGGCGGACCGAGAGGCCGCGCCGCACGGCGAGCATCGGAGGCCGAGCGCTCGCGTTTGTCCAGGACCCAGAAAGGTAAGCTCGACCGCGTGGAGCGCCAAGACACCACGGCTCCGCAGGGACGCGGTGCACCCGGCGACGGGCCGCGGCGCACGCTGCTGTGGGTGCCGTTCGCGATCCTCGCGATCGCCGGCGCCGTCGGCGCGATCCTTGCCGACGGCTCGGCTCTGAGGATCGTCTGCCTCGCAGTGCTCGCCGTCACCGCGATCGTGCTCGGATGGCGCTTCGGCGAGACCCGCCGCACCGCGCTCGAGGAGGAGATCGACGGCCGCTCGCACGAGCTGCGCCGCGCACTCTCCGAGCTCGAGATCGCCCAAACTGAGACCGTCCGCCGCCTGTCGATGGCAGTCGAGTTCCGCGACGAGGACACCGGCGCGCACATCGAGCGCATCGGCCGGCTCTCGACGCTGCTCGCCGAACAGATCGGCATGGACCCTGACTTCTG
>DASZLB010000143.1:0-7936 GCA_035552575.1 Solirubrobacteraceae bacterium
GGCGCGCGCGGTCGGCGAGCGAGCGGGCGAACAGCGCGACGAGCAGAACGCCGAGGATCGTCACGAGCGCGAAGACGAGCCACGGGACGAGCAGCGTCCAACCGGTGATCGACGCGTACAGGCGGCTGTTCGGCACGGCGATCACCAACCGCCAGGAGGTCCCCGGGACGAGCGCTGTCGTGAAGGTGCTCGGCGTATCGGATCCGGCGACGGGCCCACGCGAGCCACGGGCTACGGCGGTTGCGAGCGCGGGGTCTGCTTCGGCAAGCGTGCCCGCTCGCACTCGCGGGCTGGCGGCGATCACGTGGCCGGCCGCGTCGAGGAGGAAGACGTTGTGCTGCGGGTAGGTGATCGTGTGATCGACGAGTGCCGTGAGCGCGAGGCTCGATGCGGGATAGTCGGCGCTGAGCACCCGCCGGCCGCCTGCCGCCGGGTAGGCGACGGCGATCGAGGTGACGGCGGCGCCGGTGACCGGAGCGGAAGCGATGCTGACGCTCGTGCGCCCGCGCTCTGCGGCGGCGATGCTCGGGTAGTCGCCGCTCGGCGGCGCGCCGCTCAGCGTCGTCTGCGAGGGGCTCGTGTAGAGCACCCGTCCGTGCTTGTCCAACAGCACCGCGGCGCTGCTGCCGAGCGCTTTGGCGACCACCTCGAAGTCGTCCCGCGCGACATGCCGGGAGGCGAGGAAGTCGCGCGCCGTCTGCTGCTCGCGGCTCGCCTGGCTGGCGAGGTACGTCGAGACGAATGTCGCCGAGCTCGTCCCGCGCAGGCCGTAGGTGGCGAGGAGATGCGATTTCGTCTGCTGCCGGGTCAGCACGATCGCCGTCGCGAGCGTGCCGAGCAGCAGCACGAGCCCGAACGCCGCGAACACGCTCGGCCAAGAGCTCCGCGCGCGCGCGATCCCGATGGCATATGCCGATTTCGCGGTCATCGCCGCGTGCGCCTGTTGTTGTCCATCTTGCCGTGCCTGTCGAAACCTTGCGGCCAGAAACCTTGCGGCCAGAAACCTTGCGGTCAGATCGACCCGCGCGCGAGGAAACTTGAGCGCTTTTGCGCAGGGCTGCGTCGATAGGCTCCGCCGGTGCCCGTTCGAGACCGATTCACGAGCTGGGACGGGACCGAGATCGCCTACTGGACGTGGGGCGAGCCGGCGGACTCCCTGCCCGTCGTCGTCCATCACGGCTTCGTCGCGCACGCGCGCGCGAACTGGGAGGCGCCCGGCGTCGTCGACGCGCTGTTGAGCGCTGGACGCCAGGTGATCGGGCCAGACGCGCGGGGGCACGGGGACTCGCAGAGGCCGCACGACCCGGCGGCTTACGGCGAGCAGCGCATGGCGCGCGACCTGGCGGCGCTCGTCGACCTGCTCGGCGCGGCGCAGATCGACCTCGCCGGCTACTCGATGGGGGCCGTCGTCACGCTGCTGTTCGCAGCCGAGGACGCCCGCGTGCGCCGGCTCGTCGTCGGCGGCGTCGGGTCGGGAATCGTCGAGTGCGGCGGCGTCGACCGGCGCGCACTCGCGAACGACGCGATCATCGAGGCGTTGCAGGCCGAGGACCCGCAGGCGCTCGGCGAGCGCGGCGCTCGGGCTTTCCGTCAGCTCGCCGACGCGCTGGGCTCAGACCGAAAGGCGCTCGTCGCGCAGGCCCGCTCGATCCATCGCGGCGGCGTCGCGCTGGAGCGGATCGAGATACCGGCGCTCGTGCTCGCCGGCGAGGAAGACCCGTTGGCGATTCGCCCGCAGGTGCTCGCCGATGCGCTGCCGCACGGGAGGCTGCAGTTGCTCTCAGGCGACCACATGAGCGCGCTGGCCGATCCGCGCTTCGCGACGTCGATCGTCGAGTTCCTCGCTTGAGCTCCGCGCGAGCCGCGCGCGCGGGCAGATGAGCGCCTGGGAAGTCATCGCGATCGCGGTCGCTGGCGTCGGGGCGGGGATGATCAACACGGTCGTCGGCAGCGGCACGCTGATCACGTTCCCGGTGCTGCTCGCGTTCGGCTACGCGCCGGTCACGGCGAACGTGTCGAACACGATCGGGCTCGTGCCGGGCGCCGTGTCGGGCGCGATCGGCTACCGCCGCGAGCTCGCCGGTCAGCGTCAGCGGGCGCTGCGCCTCGGCGCGATGTCGGTGCTCGGCGGCGTGACCGGCGCGGTGCTGCTGCTCGTGCTGCCGGCGTCGGCGTTCAAAGACGTGGTGCCCGTGTTCATCGTGCTCGCGCTCACGCTGACGGTGCTCCAGCCGCGTCTGAACCGGCGCCTGGCCGGACACGTCGCGGCGCGGTCGCGCCGGGCGGTCGCGCTGACCCCGCTCGCGGTTTACATAACGGGCGTGTACGGCGGCTACTTCGGAGCGGGGCAGGGCATCCTGCTGCTGGCGATCTTCGGCGTGATGCTGCCGCAGAGCCTGCACCGCTCCAACGCGCTGAAGAACGTTCTCGCGGGCACCGTCAACGGCGTCGCGGGCGTCTATTTCATCATCGCAGCGCACGTCGACTGGGGGCCGGCGGCGCTGATCGCGGTGACGTCGGTGATCGGCGCGCAGGTCGGCGCCCGCTACGGGCGACGGCTGCATCCCGACGCGCTGCGTGCGCTGATCGTCGTCGTGGGAATCGCCGCGATCGTCGACCTGCTCGTCACCTGAGCGACGGCTCAGGCGCCAGGACGCGAATCCGGGGTCACCCCGGAGATCGTCTCGTGGAGCCAATCTCCGGCAGCGGGGACGCCGGCGCGGTCGATTTCGTGGCCGCCCGGGAACTCGCGGTAGTCGACCTCGAGGCCACCCGCCAGAAGCTGCGCATGCGCGTCGCGGGCGAAGTCGACGGAGATCACCGGGTCGTTGCTGCCATGCGCGACGAACACACGCGTGCGGCTGCGATCTTGCAGGTGTGGAGTCCAGCCGTCGACCGTCGGAATGAAGCCCGAGAAGGCGAGGATGCCGGCGGGCGCCGGACGCCCGGCGCCGAGCGCGAGCGCGTAGCTCATCACGGCGCCCATCGAGAAACCGCCGAGCACGGTCTGCGCGGGGCCGAGCCCGGTGCGCTGCCACAACTCGTCGTGAAAGCTGCCGAGCAGCTCGTATGAGGCGCGGAACGTGTCGCGGTCGGGGAAGCCGACGCGCGGTACGACGTACCAGTGGTTGCCCGGCCAGCCCGGCACCTTCAGCGGCCCGCGTGGTGTGACGACGTGCAGGCGCCGCTCGGGGTCGAGCGCGTCGGCGAGCACCAGCAGATCGTGCTCGTCGGCGCCGCGGCCGTGGTGCAGGACGAGCAGGCCAGTGGGCTCGCCCGAGGCGGGACGCTCGCTGAAGACGGGTGCGCTCACGCCGTTGAGCTTATTCGCGCCCGCGCGCGTGCAGGTCGGTATGCGGGTCGGCGTGGAGCATCGGCGCGAGAATGGCCCGGTGAAGCCCCAGCTCGTGATCTTCGACTGCGACGGCGTGCTCGTCGACAGCGAGTCGATCTCGAGCACGGTGCTCGCGCAGACGCTGACGAGCTGCGGGTTGCCGACGACGACGGCCGATGCGCGGCGCGACTACGAGGGACTGCTGCTGCGCGACATCGACGCGCGTGCTCGCGCGAAGCTCGGCGGCGCGCTGGCGGACGACTGGCTCGAGCGTTTCCAGGCCGAGCGGGCGCGAGTGTTTCGCCGCGAGCTCGAGCCTGTGAGCGGCGCGGCGGAGGCCGTCGAATCGATCGTCGCGGACGGCGTGCACGTGTGCGTCGCCTCGCAGGGAACAATCGAGAAGACGCGGCTCTCGCTCGAGCTGACAGGGCTCGATCGGCTGTTCTCCGAGGAGCTGCTGTTCTCGGCTTGGCTGGTCGAGCGGGGCAAGCCGTTCCCGGACCTGTTCCTGCACGCGGCCGCGACGATCGGGGTCGAGCCGAGCCGATGCGCCGTGGTCGAGGACTCGGTCTCGGGCGTGACGGCGGCTGTCGCCGCGGGCATGCGAACGATCGGCTACGCGGCGCGTGGCGACGGCGCCGAGCTGCGCCAAGCCGGGGCGGAGGTCGTCGGCTCGATGCGCGCCGTTCCTGGTGTGCTGGGCCTAGGGTGACTCGAGCGCGCGAGCTCAGGCGCGGCCGGCCGTCAGCGCCCGTGCTCGGCGATCCAGGAGTTGATCGAGCGCGAATGCGAGACGATGGTGCCTTCGGCGAGCACGAGCGTCGGCAGCTTCGTCGTTCCGGTCTTCGCGCGAAGCTCCTCGCGCGATCCTTTGCGCAGGAACGGGATCGGGCTGCCGTGTGCCGCGATGACCCTCTCGTACTCGATGCCGGCGTCGCGCAGCGCTTCCTGGACGCGACGGCAGGGGTGCATCTTCGGGCCGCCGTCGTCGCCGTGGCATACGAACAGCGTTGGCTTCTCGGCCATCTGCAATCTCCTCGGTTCGTTGCTCTGAGTGCTCACCGGCAAAGACGGCGCGGTCGGCGAGATGTCATCGGTGCGCGGCGAAGTCCGGGTGTTAGCGTGAGCCTCGCGTGGAGTCGCCACCGCTGATCCAGCTGATTCTAGGCACCGTCCGCGAGGGACGCTTCGGCGAGAAAGCCGCCGGCTGGGCGCTCGATCGGATCGCCAAGCGCGAGGACCTGCGCGTCGAGCCTGTCGATCTGCGCGACTACCCGATGCCGTTCTACGAGCAGGAACGTCCTCCGGCGTACGGCCATCGCGACTATCCGCCCGAGATCGCGCGCTGGGCCGAGAAGGTCGAGGAAGCGGACGGCTACCTGATCGTCACGGCGGAGTACAACCACGGCTATCCGGCGGTGCTGAAGAACGCGCTCGACCAGGTCTTTCCGGAGCTCAACCGCAAGCCGGTCGCGTTCGTCGGCTACGGCAACTCGGGCGGCGCCCGGGCGATCGAGCAGCTGCGGCTCGTCTCGGTCGAGCTCGAGATGGCGCCGCTGCGACATGCGGTTCACATTCTTCCCGCCGTGATGGTTCCCGCGATCAAGGCCGAGGGGCCATTCGACCCGGAGCTGTTCGCGTCGCTCGACGATCGGCTCGATACGGCCGTGACGGATCTCGTCTGGTGGGCGCGCGCGCTTGCGCAAGCTCGCGCCGCCGGCTAGGGCCGGCCAGGGCGGGAGGGCGGCTCGAGCTCTTCGCAGAGCTCCTCGACACGGCGAGCGATCTCCTCGCGCGTCGCGCGAACCTCGGCGTTCGGGCGCCCGCTCGGGTCGGGAAGCTCCCAGTCGATGTAGCGCTTGCCGGGGATGTACGGGCAGCGATCGCCACAGTCCATCGTCACGACGATGTCGGCCTGCTCGGCGAGCTCGCGCGTGAGCAGTCGCGGCTTCGCTTTAGATTGACAAGCCTCACTTCAATAGATATATATAAATTGATGTCTGTCGATTTGGAGCTTTTGCCGAAGCAGAAGCGCGCAGCGGGCGAACCGTGCTGCGAGCCCGTCGTCTATCCCGACGTGCAGCGCGAGCAGGCCGTTCGCATGGCGACCGTCGCAAAGGCGCTCGGCGATCCGATCCGCCTGCAGCTCGTCGACGTGCTGCGCCGGCACGCCGGCAAGGTCTGCGTCTGCGAGCTCGTGCCGCTGTTCGACGTCGCTCAGCCGACGCTTTCGCACCATCTCGGCAAGCTTCGCCAAGCCGGGATCGTCGACTCCGAGCGGCACGGGCTGTGGGCGTACTACTACGTGATCCCAGACACGCTCGAGGAGCTTTCGCAGTGGCTGAGCTGACGCCGCTCGTGTCGTCGTGCTGCTCGCCCGTACAGCAGTCCGTCTGCTGCGAGCCGGAGGAGAAGGGCGGCTGCTGCACGTCGGCGTCGAGCGACTGTGGATGCTCGCCTCGAGCATCATCTACGGCAATTCCAAACCCGACGACCGCTAGGACTCATCACATGCAGATCACGCGCAGCATCGACACCGCAAAAGGCCCGGCCGACTGGTTCACCGGAGACGTCTACATCGACGCCGTCGCAGACCCTGCCGGCAGCTCGACGTTCGCCGCCGCGAACGTCCATTTCACTCCGGGCGCTCGCACGGCATGGCACACGCACCCGCACGGGCAGACGATCTACGTCACCGAGGGCGTTGGGCTGTGCCAGCGAGAGGGAGGGCCCGTCGAGACGATCCGCCCCGGCGACCGCGTCTTCTTCGAGCCCGGCGAGAACCACTGGCACGGCGCCGCGCCGAGCCGCTTGATGGTCCACGTCGCGATGCACCAGAACGACGAGTCCGGCAGCCCCGTGAGCTGGGGACGGCACGTTACCGACGAGGAGTACGGCGCCTGAGCTGAGCGGTCGAGGTCATGCTGATACTCTGACACCGTATGCGGTGTACAGGTGGCGCATCCTCGCTCTTGCGCGAGGTCAGGACGCGAAATCGCGTCAGCCAGCGACAGCTCGCGCTTCGCGCGGGGACGAGCCAGGATGCGATCAGCCGGATCGAGCGCGGCGTCGAGTCGCCGACGCTCGAGCGGCTCGCGCACCTGCTGCTGATGCTCGGCGAGCGACTCGAGCTCGGCACCGTGCCGCTTGGCGGGGCGGAGGATGACGTCGCGATCCGGCTCACACCACACGAGCGCCTGCGCGAGGCTGCCTCGTGGAACCTCGTCGCAAGCCAACTCGAGATCGCCGGCGCGGAGGCGCGGAGGGCCGGTCATCCGGCGACGCGTTACGGAGGGGTATGAGCGACACGCCCGAACGCCCGCTGGATCTAGGAGAGCTGTTCCGGACGCTCGCCGAGCATCGCGTCGACTACCTCGTCATCGGTGGAGTCGCCGCGCAGGTGCACGGAGGCCGACGCACGACGAAGGACCTCGACGTCACGCCGGCCCCCGATCCGGAGAACTTCGATCGACTCGCGGCCGCGCTCGTCGCTCTCGAAGCACATCCGGCCGAGCTCGGGGAGAGCGCCCCGGCTCCCACGGCAGAACAGCTCCATGTCGCCTCGATCGTGCCTCCGCTCATCACCCAGCACGGGGAGCTGCACATCCTCAACGACGTTCCCGGCGCCACGCTCAGAAACCTCAAGACCGATCTGCGGGACGTCGGATCATGTGAAGGCCTGATCGGGGTTCACCCGTGCGAACGCTCGGGCAGCCCGATTGCCTCCTCCGCACGCGAGCGCGCAATGGCCACCGACAGGGCCCGCACGTACGCGCGCGCGGCGGCGTCGATGATGTCCGTCGAAACCCCCTGCCCGGCGCCAGCGACACCTGCGACCTCGAGCACGACAGAGACCTCGCCGAGCGCATCTTGACCCTCGGTGACGGCGCCGATCGTGAACTCGCTGAGCTTGGCGGCAATCCCGGTAGCGGCGTTGATTGCCTGAAAGACGGCATCGATCGGGCCGTCGCCGGTGAACGAGCCACTGCCGGTCCCGCCATCGGGCATGTTGATCGAGACCTTCGCATGCGGCGGGCGAGCCGAGGAGTCCTGCACCTCGAAGGACTGCAGCGTGTAGCCGCCGATGTCCTCGCTGCGCAGCTCGTCGGTGACGAGTGCCTCGAGGTCCATAGCCGTCACCTGCTTCTTCACGTCGGCGATCTCCTTGAAGCGCTTGAAAGCGGTGTTCAGCGCCTGCCCGTCGATCTGGAAGCCCATCTCCTTCAGCGCCTCGCTGAGCGCATGACGTCCGGAGTGCTTGCCCAAGACGAGCGAGTTGCTGTTCAAGCCGACGGTCCTCGCGTCCATGATCTCGTACGTCGTGCGCTCCTTCAGCACGCCGTCCTGATGGATGCCGGCCTCGTGTGCGAACGCGTTGCGCCCGACGATCGCCTTGTTCGGCTGGACCTGGTAGCCGGTCAGACGCGAGACCAAGCGGCTCGTGCGGGCGATCTCGGTCGTCTCGATGCCTGTCCACAGGCCGAGGCTCGGCTCGCGCGTGTGCAGCAGCATCGCGATCTCCTCGAGCGAGGCGTTGCCGGCGCGCTCGCCGATCCCGTTGATCGCGCACTCGACCTGGCGGCAGCCTGCTTGCAGGCCGGC
>DASZLB010000144.1:0-10915 GCA_035552575.1 Solirubrobacteraceae bacterium
ATCGCGGCGCTCGCATGGGGGTCAACCCACGCACGGGGGAGCGCATCCAGATCGCGGCCAGTCGCGTGCCGCGCTTCACGGCCGGCAGCGGCCTGAAGAGCGCGGTGAAGGGCCGCTGAGCCAGACGCCGCATTTCGCAGATGCACTGAGCGCGCGGGTCGCCGAGCGCGAGTCGCAGATCGTGCTCGGCCTCGACCCGGACCCGGCCGCGCTGTGGCCCGACGCCGAGCTCGGCGCCGACCGGCAGGGGAGCGCGGCGGAGCGTGCCGGGCGGGCCGTCGTGCGGCACTGCACGGCCGTGGTCGACGCGACGGCGACGGCCTGCGTAGCCGTGAAGCTCCAGCTCGCGCGCTTCGAGCTGCTCGGCGCGCCCGGCTGGGAAGCGCTGTACGCGGTTGCCGCGCACGCACGCGAGCGTGGCCTGCTCGTGATCGCCGACGGCAAGCGCGGCGACATCGACGTGAGCGCGCGTGCCTATGCGGCGGGCCTATTCGCAGGCGCCGACACGCCGTTCGGCCGGATCGACGGGCTCGGCGCGGATCTCGTCACGGTCAACCCGCTGATGGGTGTCGATGCGCTCGAGCCGTTCGTCGCGGCGGCGCGCGAGGCGGGCGCGGGCGCGGGCGTGCTCGTGCTCGTGCGCACGTCGAACGCCGGCGCGGCAGACCTCGAGGACCTGCGCGTCGACGGCGGCGGCGCCGTGTGGGAGCGGATCGCCGCGATCGTCGCTCGGCTCGGTTCCGGCGGCGTCGGCGAGTCGGGCCTCAGCGATGTCGGCGCGGTCGTCGGCGCGACACAGCCCGCGCACCTCGCGCGCGCTCGCGAGCTGATGGGCAGCGCTGTCTTCCTGCTACCCGGCGTCGGTGCGCAGGGCGGCCGCGTCGAGGATCTCGCACCCGCGTTCGCGCCCGGCCGGGCCGGCGGCCTGATCACGGCATCACGCAGCATCGTCGGCGCTCATCTGCAAGGCGACGGCGCGGGCGGCAAGGCGCAGCCCGCCGCGGCGGCGCTAGCCGAGGCCGAGCGCCTGCGCGAGGCTGCGTGGGCGCTCTCCGCGCAGGCGCCGCCGAGCGTCAGCGCAACTCGGTCGGTCCGCTAGCCTTGGTGGGCGTTCGGTGGCAATCTTGCCGCCGGCTGGTGCGAAGAAGGTAGGTGAGGAGCCAAGATGATCATCACGGTCACGCTCAACGCGGCGATTGACAAGTCGCTCTCGGTGCCGAACTTCCGCCTCGGCAGGCGCCATCGCACGGTCGAGCAGCGCACGATGGCTGGTGGCAAGGGCGTCAACATCGCGCGCACGCTGAAGACGCTCGGCCAGCCGGTGATCGCGACGGGCTTCGCCGGCGGCGCGACCGGCACGCACATCGTCGAGCAGCTCACCGACGAGTCGATCCTCAACGACTTCGTGCGGATCCGCGAGGAGTCGCGCACGAACACGTCCGTGCTCGACCCGACGACCGGTCAGCAGACGGAGATCAACGAACGTGGCCCGGCCGTCTCCGCGCGAGAGGTCGAGCTGTTTCGCGACAAGCTGCTCTACCTCGCGCGCGGAGCCGCGATCGTCGTGTTCGCCGGATCGCTGCCGCGCGGCGTCGAGCCGGACCTGTATGCGAGCCTGATCGGCGACCTGCAGCGCCTCGACGTGATGACCGTGATCGACACTGACGGAGAGCCGCTGCGCCAGGCCGCGCGCGCCGAGCCGGACCTCGTCTCGCCAAATGTCTTCGAGGCCGAGGAACTCGTCGGGCACGAGTTCGCCGGCGAGGACGAGCGCCTGCAGGTCGTGCGCGAGATCGCCGCGATGGGTCCGCGCGAGGCGATCATGACGCTGCCCGACGGCTGCCTCGCGCAGCTGCTGCTCGACGGCCACCCGCAGACCAAACGCGCCCGAATCGAGCAGCGCGAGCCGATCGCGCGCCGCGGCTCCGGCGACGCGTTCCTCGCCGGCTACATCGCCGCGCGCTACGAGGGCCGCCCGCCCGACAACTGCCTGCGCCTCGGCGTCGCCTGCGGCGCAGAGTCGACCGGGCGCCTCGAAGCCGGCCTGATCGACCCGCGCGAGGCGCGCCGGCTGATGGGCGACGTCGAGCTGACCGCCGTCGAGCTGCCGGCGCAGGTCGGCTAGGAGTTATAAAGCTCGATCTCGGCGCGGTGCATCGGCGATGACGCGAGGCGTGCGTCGCAGGTGATCAGTGGCACCGTGAGCGCCTCGGCGAGCGCCACGAACGTCGCGTCGTAAGCGGTGAGATTGTCGCGCAGCTCCCAAACTCGATCGTTGAGCGGCTCGTGGGGGTAACGGAGCAGCGCCAGTTCGGCGAAGTCGCTGCGAGCGTCTGCCGCGCGCTCGGGACTGATGCTGTCCCGCAGGATCATGCGGCGCAGGGTATGTAGCACCTCGGTGTCGATCAGATGGGGAGCGTGCAGATCGCCATCGCCGCCCAGGCGCTCTACGAGCTCGGGCGCACGGTCTTCCGCGACGAGCGCCATGACGGCCGCTGACGTGTCAACGACGATCAAAGCTGATCGCGATCGCGGCCGCTCCGCACGGCGCTCACGATCGCCTCACTGGAAGCGCCGCCGGCACGGGAGCCGGCCCGCCGTAGGACCTCTGCTACCGGCGGGCGCTCGGCAACGCGCTCGAGTTCCTCGAGGGCGAAGTCCGAGAGCGACACGCCGGCGGCGGCTGCACGCGTACGCAGAACGCGGTGCACATCGTCGGGCACACCTCTTATCTGAATCGTTTTCATCGTCCTACCGTACCAAGCTGGGTGCCACACACCCAAACGGCACCCACCTTCCCCCTGTGGCACTTGTGCTTCAACCGCCGGCCACGTCGCGCCTGAGGAAGACGAGGTACCCGGCGGCGAGCGACGGCACGGCGTACAGCGCGCAGACCCACAGCGAGTGCAAGATCGGCGACCAGTCGGTCGGCGTACGCAGGAGCCCGTGCCACGCCTCGAACTGTTCGGTGAGCAGATACGGGCGCACGCCTTCGAGCCCTGGGATCTGCGCGACGATGAACAGCAGGATCACGACGCCGATGCTGCCGACGACCGAGGCGGCGCTGTTGCGCGTCGCCGTCGAGAGCAGCACGGCGATGCTCGCGACGGTGAGCAGCGGGATCAGGTAGACGGCGTTCGCGGCGAACACGAGCAACAGGCCCTTCGGCGCGGAGACGACCGTCCCGGAGAACGTCGTGATGCTGTTGAAGCCCCACGCGACGACGCCGGCCGCGGTGGCGACTGCGGCCGAGAGGAATACAGCGAGCGTCGCGTAAAGCATCGCCGCGAGCGCCTTCGCGGCGAACACCTGCCCACGATCGACTGAGCGTGTGAGAATCGTCTTCAGCGTGCCGTTGCCGTCCTCGTTGGCGACGATGTCGCCCGCGACGAGCGACGCGATCAGCGGCAGCATGAAGACCGACAAGAACAGCAGCATCAGCACAGGCGTCGCGAGCCCAGACTGCGTGATCTGCGAGGCGAAGATGCTGTCGCTGCCGTGCCCGTGATCGTGCGGTTCGCGCAGGCCCTGCACGATCACGAAGATCAGCGGCAGCACGACGGCGAGCCCGAAGCCCAGATACGTGCGCTTCTGCGAGGCGAGCTTGCGCAGCTCCCAGCGCCAGACCGTCAGCGTGCTCGGCCGGCGCGCGCCGGCAGCCGGCGCGGTCCCGGCGAGCAGCGGCGGCGAGGCGCTTGCGGCGCTCATCCGACCTGCACCGCGCCTGGGGCAGTCGCGCTCGACGCCACGCCGTTGCTGCGCTCGGTGGCACCGTTGCCCGGGCCGCCCGCGCCGTCGCGACCCTCGGTGAGGCGGAAGAAGAGATCCTCGAGCGTCGCGAGCTCGGGCGTCAGCGCGAGGATCGCGACGCCGTCGCGCGCGAGCGCAAGCGAGAGCTCACCGACGGCGCGCTCGTCGGCTTGGAAGGAGAGGCCATGCTCGCCGATGCTCGCGTGCTCGATGCCGCGCGCCTGACGAACGACGGCCAGCGCCCGCTCGTCGTCGCTCGTGCGCAGCCGGTAGCCGGCGCCGCCTTGGCGGCGCAGGTCGGCGAGCGCGCCCTCGTAGACGACGCGTCCTGAGTCGACGATCGCGACGCGATCGCACAGTTCCTGCACCTCCGGTAGCTGGTGGCTCGACAGCAGCACCGTGATTCCGTCGCCGGCGAGACGGCGGATCAAGAGGCGCATGTCGCGCATCCCGCCGGGGTCGAGTCCGGTTGCGGGCTCGTCGAGGATCAGCAGGCGCGGGCGGCGCAGCAGCGCCGCGGCGATGCCGAGGCGTTGGCGCATGCCGTGCGAGAAGCCGCCGACGCGGTGCTTCGCGCGCGCCGTCAACTCGACGATCTCGAAGACCTCCGCGATCCGCTCGCGCGCGCCGTCGCCGTCGAGCGCCGCGAGCAGCTCGAGGTTCTTGCGTGCGCTGAGGTACGGATAGAAGCGCGGCGCCTCGACGAAGCCTGCGACGCCCTGCAGCGCGCATGCGCCGTGGCGCAGCGGGTCGCGCCCGAACAGCTCGACCGTCCCCTCGCTCGGCGTGATCAGCCCGAGCGCCATGCGCAGCGTCGTCGTCTTGCCGGCGCCGGTCGGGCCGAGGAAGCCGTAGACGTCGCCGGCCTGGACGTTCAGGTCGATGTGATCGACGGCGAGAACGTCGTCATACCGCTTGACCAAGCCACGCGCCTTGACAGGCAGCGCGCCGTCTCCGCCCACGCTAGAGGCCCTTTGCGACTGCCTCGATATCCGCTGGCGTGACGGCGCCGACGAGCAGATAGCGCACGCCGGAGCGCTCGAAGCCGAGCAGCGTGCCGAGTGCCGTCGGCAGCTCCGCCGCCGTCGTACCGTTGACTTTGACCTTCGGCAGCGATTCGGGCAGCTGCAGCGCCTTCTCGCCGGGCTTCGCTTTGCTTTCGAGCACTGCGGCGCCCGTAATCCCGCTGCCATGCGTCGTGATCTTCGGCTTCTCGCCCGACCCGTTCGCTTCGCCTTCGGTGTGCTTCGCGTCGTGCTTGCTTCCCAGCTTGACGACTTCGACCTTCACGTCGGCCGGCGGTGTGAATTCGAACACAGAGCCGTCGACGGTGCCGTAGGAGACTTCGCTCGCCGCAAGTTCGATCACTGGCGAGGAGCTCGTCGAGGAGTACAGCGCTGCGCGCAGCGGCACGCCGTGGACGGCGTCCCACGAAAGCTCCGCACCGCCGATCAGGCTGCCGCTTTCCTTCGGCGAGATCCGCGCCGTGTAGGCGGGCTGGCCGGCGACATCCGTCGGCGTCGCGCCAGAGACGATCGCGTTCTTGCCGAGCTTCGCGATCGCTTCTTCGATCTTCGCGACGCTCGGTACTTCGTCGGATCCGGCCTTGTGCTCCGGGCAAAAGCGCAGGGTGTCGGTCGTGGGTGTGCCCTGCCCAGATGTGGTCGAGGTGCAACCACTCTCCTCGTGCGCGGGAGGCGTGTACTCGTAGAGCGTGTTCGACGCGGCGTCGTAGACCTTCACGGTGTGCCCGTCGTAGAGCACTTGCGTGTCGCCTTTTTCGGCCTGCAGCTCGAGGCGCACGCGACCGTCCTTGGCGATCCACAGCCGTCCGGATGCGCCCGAGAGCAGCGGGCTCTGCGAGAGCTGGCCGGCTTCGCCGCCGCCGCCGCTCGCTAGTTCGGAGCCTTCGAGCAGGTGGTCGGTCAGCTTGACGCTCGCGCTGACGCCTTCGACCGGTTCGGCGTCGAGCGCGTCGTGGACGGCCTGCGCGAGCGGCTTCGGCGGCGGTGTCGGTCCGGACCCGAGCGCGAAGGCGATAGCCGTCGCCGAGGCGCCGAGCGCGAGGACGAGCGCACACAGCAAAAGCAGACGCGAGAGCGGTAGGCGGCGGAGGATGTTCACGAGCTTTCGTCCTTTGGTGCGCTTCGGAGTCCTCGATACAGACCACCGATCAGGTTAGCGCCGTACCTTCGCGCGCCCTAAAGGATGACGAGCTGAACGCGCAGCGCTTGCGCCATTCCGCACGAGCGTGCGGCTCGATCGACCGTCCGCCCTCGCCAGGCGATATGTTCTCGCGCGCATGGTCATCATCTTCGTACTCGCCTGGGCGCTGCTCGGGCTCGGCGTCTTCTTCGCGGCGATGCGCGGCGGTCCGCGCGGCATCCGCCAGTCGCTGCACACGGAATCGAAGGCCAGCCGCAGGCTCGTCGCGCTCGGCGTCGCCGTGCTGTTCGCAGCCGGTCTCGCGGTCCCGGCGCTCGTGCTCGCGTTCAACGGCAACGACAAGGCGAGCGTCGCCGCGGGAGGGGTGCACCTGAGCGCGAACGAGCAGGAGGGGCGCGAACTCTTCTCGAAGTCGTGCGCCGTCTGCCACACGCTCGCGGCGACGAAGTCGGTCGGGCAGATCGGCCCGAACCTCGACGTTCGCGTCGGCGCCGACATCTCGACGCCGGCCGGGCGCAAGGCGCTCGTGCTGAGCGCGATCGGCGAAGGCCGCGCGCGCGGCCTCGGTCAGATGCCCGCGCTGCTCTACCAGGGCAGGGAAGCCGAAGACGTCGCAGCGTTCGTAGCCGCAGTCGCCGGCCACTAACCCCGGTTCGAGGATTTGGCCAACCGTCGATACCGGCGGGCGGCGGCCATCGCTAAGGTCAGACACGCATGACGGAGTCGCCGAAAACAGCGGAGGACGTCAAGGCGATCGTCGCGGAGCAGAAGATCCGCTTCATCCGCTTCTGGTTCACGGACATCCTCGGCCAGCTGAAGTCGTTCTCGATCAACGTCGAAGAGCTCGACGACGCGTTCGAGTCGGGGATGGGCTTCGACGGCTCCTCGATCACGGGCTTCAACGCGATCGAGGAGTCGGACATGATCGCGATGCCCGACCCGGCGACGTTCGCGGTGCTGCCGTGGCGCCCGGAGGAGCAGGGCGTCGGGCGGATGTTCTGCAACATCGTCACGCCCGAGCGCACGCCGTACGAGGGCGACCCGCGCCACGTGCTGCGACGCGCGCTCGAGCGCGCGCACTCGATGGGCTTCGACGTGTTCAACGTCGGCCCGGAGCTCGAGTACTTCCTGTTCAAGGACTCGCGCGGCACGGAGGTGCTCGACGAAGGCGGCTACTTCGACCTGACTACGCTCGACGCCGGCTCGGACGTGCGCCGCGAGACGGTGCTCGCGCTCGAGCAGCTCGGCATCCACGTCGAGTACACCCATCACGAGGTCGGCCCGTCCCAGCACGAGATCGACATGCGCTACGCGGACGCGATGAAGATGGCCGACGACTGCATGAGCTACCGCATCACGGTCAAGGAGTACGCGATGAAGTACGGCTGGCACGCGACGTTCATGCCGAAGCCGCTGTACGGCGAGAACGGCTCCGGCATGCACACGCATCAGTCGCTGTTCTCGGGCGGCAAGAACGCGTTCTACGACGCCGACGACCAGTACTTCCTCTCGGACGTCGGCAAGGCGTTCATCGCGGGCCAGCTCAAGCACGCGCGTGAGATCTGCTCGATCTTCGCGCAGTGGGTCAACTCCTACAAGCGCCTCGTGCCGGGCTTCGAGGCCCCCGTCTACGTCGCTTGGTCGCGGCGCAACCGCTCGGCGCTCGTGCGCGTGCCGCTCTACCACCCCGGCTCGGAGAAGGCGACGCGGATGGAGCTTCGCTGCCCCGACCCCGCGTGCAATCCGTACCTGACGTTCGCCGTGCTGCTGCAGGCCGGGCTCGAGGGCATCGAGAAGGGCTATGAGCTGCCGGAGCCGATGGAGAAGAACCTCTACCACCTCTCTGGCGAGGAGCGCCGGCGCCTGGGCGTCGAGCAGCTGCCCGAGAGCCTCGGCGAGGCGATCGAGCTGACGGCGCAGTCGGAGCTCGTGCTGCGCACGCTCGGCGAGCACATGTTCAACCGCTACGTCGAGATCAAGCGCCAGGAGTGGGACGACTACCTCGTGCAGGACACGCAGGGGGAGCTCGACCGCTACCTGTCGATCATCTAGCCCCGCCTGAAGGGGCCGCCGCGTGCCGGCCTAGGCGCGCGCCGGGACCGCGCAGGCGATCGGCCGCGCGGGAGAGAGGTACCAGTGCATCGCCTGCAGCAGGTGCCCGAACGCGGCGGGATGGCGCGGCGCGATCTCCTGCAGCAGTCGCAGCACGGAGACGGCATGGCGCTCGTATGACTCCCCGCCGGTGAGCTGCGAGAGGCGCAGCAGGCCGGCGGCCGCGCTCGAGGCGCCGGCCGGGATCGGCGTGTCCTCGAGGTCCTTGCGCCGCGCGATCAGCGCTTCCTGGTCGATCGCGGTCGAGAAGAAGCCGCCGAGCTCGGGGTCGGCGAAGCGCGCGATCAGCTCGTCGGCGAGCGCGATCGCCTGATCGAACCAGCGCTCCTCGCACGTCGTTTCGAACAGGACGAGCAGCGCCTCGAGCAGGAACGCGTGATCCTCGAGGTACGCGTCGATCTTCGCGCGGCCGTCGTTGTACGTGCGCAGCAGCCGCCCGCGCTCGTCGCGCAGGTCGCGCAGTACGAACTCGGCGCATGTGCGCGCCGCGTCGAGCAGCTCCTCCCCGAGCGCCGGATCGACGCCGTCGAGGGAAGCGTCGCGAAGCGCCGCGCCGGCCTCCGCGAGCGCGCAGATCATCAGCGCGTTCCACGACGTCAGCCGCTTGTCGTCGAGCCCCGGGCGCACGCGCCGCTCGCGCGCGGCGAGCAGCGTCGTGCGGATGCGCTCGCGCGTGGCGCCGTCGAGCTCGTGCGTGAAGCGGTCGTGCTCGCGGTCCTGCAGCACGTTGAGCCCCGGCCGCGGATCGTGCGGGTCCTCGAAGTTGCCCTGCTCGGTTGCGCCGAACCAGTCGATCGCGGCCGCGGCGTCCTCGCTGAGCAGCTCGCGCAGCTCGGCGAGCGTCCACACGTAGAAGCGTCCCTCGACGCCCTCCGAGTCAGCGTCGAGCGCCGAGTAGAATCCGCCCTCGGGGCCGCGCATCTCGCGCAGCGCCCACGTCAGCGTGTCGATGCAGACGTCGAGCAGCCGGCGCTCGCCGTACGCCTGCCAGCCGTGCAGGTACGCGCGCGCAAGCAGCGCGTTGTCGTAGAGCATCTTCTCGAAGTGCGGCACCGTCCAGAAGCGGTCGACGCTGTAGCGCGAGAAGCCGCCGCCGAGCTGGTCGTGGATGCCGCCGCCGGCCATCGCGCGCAGCGTCGCGAGCGTCATCTCGCGCTCGCCGCGCAGCAGCAGGAACTCGAGCACGGACGCTTGCGGGAACTTCGGCGCGCCGCCGAAGCCGCCCTGCTCGATGTCGAAGGATTCGCGCAGCCGCGCGACGGCGGCGTCGAGCGTTGCGACCGTGATCGGCTCGTCGCGAGGCGTCAACTGAGCACCGCCTGAGAGCCGCTCGCGCAGTTGCTCGCCGCCGGCGCGGATCTGCTCGCTCTGCTCGGCCCAGGACTCGGCGATCGCCTGCAGCACCTGCGTCCACGCCGGCATCCCGTGACGCGGCTCCGGTGGAAAGTACGTGCCGCCGTAGAACGGCAGCTGCTCGGGCGTGAGAAAGACGTTCAGCGGCCAGCCGCCGCGCCCGGTCATGTTCTGCACGGCCTCCATGTAGAGCGCGTCGACGTCTGGGCGCTCCTCGCGGTCGACCTTGACGCAGACGAACTCCGCGTTCATCAGCGCGGCCGTGCGCTCGTCCTCGAAGGACTCGCGCTCCATCACGTGGCACCAGTGGCACGAGGAGTAGCCGATCGAGACGAGCAGCGGCTTGTCCTCCGCGACGGCGCGCTGCAGCGCCTGCTCGCCCCACGGCAGCCAGTCGACGGGGTTCTCCGCGTGCTGGCGCAAATACGGCGAGGTCTCGGAGGCGAGCGCGTTGGCCATGCTCAGATGAGCCTAGTACCGCCTGCGCGCGGGTTCAGCGAAGCGCGTGCGAGGGTTCGTCGACGAGCCCCGGCAGCGGCAGCTTCTCCGCTCGCGACGGCCATTCGCCGGCGTCGCTGGCGTCCGAGAGCTTGACCTTCGCGAGGCTCACGCTGAAGCGCTTGCCGCCGAGCGTGCCGGTCACGCGCTTGTCGGCGGACAGGCGCACGAAGCCGCTCGCCGCGCTCGCGCCGGAGATCCGGATCGTCGCCGGCTGCAGTTCGTGGTCCTTCACGGGGAACGTGCCGCTGAGCCCGACGCCGGTGACGAACGAGAAGTCCTTCAGCACGGCGGCGCTCGAGGTCAGCTTCGCGTAGCCGCCGCGCAGGCCGCCGAAGCTCGACCCGCTCGGCAGTTCCTGCTCGGCTTGCAGCGTCGCCGCGACGACCTGGCGGTCGAGGTCGACGACGGCGTCGAGCACGGCCGTCAGCGTGCGCCCAGGCTTGCCGCGCAGCCCTGCCGGCGCGCGCACGTATGCGAGCTTGCGCGGCGCGATCGGCGTCGGCGCGAACGTGTCGGGCGTCGAGGCGCTGCACGGCTGCACGGGCGTGCCCGCGAAGAACGCGCCGACGGCCGCCTGCGCGCAGCCGCTGAAGTCGCTGCCGAGCACGGAGTGACCCGTGTAGGGGACGACGAGCAGCTGCGCGTCGGGGATCAGCGCGGCGACGGCCTTCGCACCGGACGTCGGCGTACGCAGGTCCTGCTCGCCCGAGAGGATCAGCGCCGGCACGTTCGGCAGCGGGCTCTGCGCCGGCGGCGCGGCTGCCGCGGCGGGCCATGCGTCGCAGACGGGCACGAGGCTACCTGCGAGTGCCGCGTTCGAGTCGAACGGGTAGAACGCGGTCGCCGCGACGGCGTGCAGCGCGGCGGTCGCTTCGGCGAAGCGTGTCGCCGCCGGCGCAGCGCGCTGCCACGGGAACAGCGTCTCTTCGCACGACGTCGCGAGGAACAGCGCGTTGTTTTCTTCTTCGTTGCTCGTCCGTTCGGATTCGGGGCGGATCGGCACGCTCGGGACGAGACCCTCGGCGATCAGGTT
>DASZLB010000145.1:0-1780 GCA_035552575.1 Solirubrobacteraceae bacterium
GTCTCGCCGACGTCGACCGTCGCCCGGCCGGCGAGCTTCAGACCGTCGATCGCGCTCGAGGACGTGCCGACGCATGTGCTCGTGGAGCAGACGACTGTCGTCGACCGCACGCGCTTGGGGCGCTCGGCTGGACGCCTCGAAGCGAGCGAGCTGCAGGCGGTCGATCAGGCCCTTGCGCTGCTATTCGGGCTCTGAGTGACGCGATCACCCCCGCGGGAACACCTTCATCAGCTTTTTCAGCGCGAGCGGATTGCCCTTCGGTCGCAGGCGTCCGCGCGCGAGGAGTTGCAGCGGGTCGAGGCGCTCGCCGACGACGTCGATCCAGTCCTGGTAGGAGAGCTGCAGGCGCAGGTCCGGCTTGGCGGCTTCGCCTTGCGCGACGGTGCTCGAGCCGTTGTTGACGGTCAGGTGCCAAGTCGGCACGTCGGGGTCGGTGAACTCCCATTGGAACGTCGTCGGGCGCGAAAGGCCGTGCTCGGGACTGACTTGACGGCGGATCGTGTCGAACAGCAGCTCCTGGGTGGCGTCGTCCTTCGGCGAGGGGCCTTCGCGCACGCCGATGACGCCGGCCTTGGCAAGCGCACGGCCGCGTTCTGAGGTTTCGAGCGGTGTCAGCCCGGCGGGGAGGATCGGCGGGCCGGGGAGGCTGTCGACGGGCATGCCGGCGGAGCGCAGCTTCGTCGTCATCGACGTCAGCCCCTCGACGCCGACGCTGTCGAAGCTCGAGTTGAACACGGTCACGTAGCGCTCGTCCCAGTTCGGCGGCATCAGCACCTGCTGGGTGTAGCGCGTGACCTCGCGGAGGATCTTCGCGACAGCCTTGGGCACGCGCACGGGGTCTTCGCGGTTGAGGTCGGAGAGGATCTTCACGCCGAAGCCGATGTGGCGCTGCTCGTCGGCGGCGATGTTCTCCATGCCCTCGCGGAACGCCGGGAGCTGATCGCGTTCCTCGAGATAGCTGCAGATGAAGTGCTGGCCGGGCTGGGCGAGCGAGGCCTCGATGACGACGTGGTAGAGCGTGATCGCGGCGGCGAGCTGCGCGGGGGAGTGGTCGGCGCGCAGCTCGTCGGCCATCCGGTCGAGGCGGTCGAAGATCTTGCGGAAGCCGACGGTCAGCTGCGGCTTGATCGCCTGCAGGCCGCTGGCCATCGTGCCGTCGCCGACGCCGCAGACCTCCTGCATGAAGCGCTTGAAGAAGACGGCGTGGCGTGCCTCGTCGACCTGCTGCGTCGTGAGGAAGTACTTCTGCTCCTCGAGCGGTGCGGCGTCGATGTATGGCGAGAGGTTGTCGGCGACGGCGTCCTCGCCCCAGAAGAACAGGCAGTAGTTCCACATCGCAGCGGTGCGCTCGAACTCGGTGAAGTCCTCGCGCCACTGGCGCGCGTCCTCGGTGAAGTCGAGCTCGGTCGCCTTCCAGTTGCCGCGCTCCCAGCGCGCGTACAGATCCTCGTAGGAGATCGCGTCGGTCGGCAGGCTCCCCAGGTTCGCGTCGGTCACGTTCGCTGCGCTCGTAGTGCTGGCCATCGGGCTGCTCCAATCGAAATCGTGCCTCGAGGACACGGATTGATTTTTTGATCTTTCGGGTCGCGTGCGGCTCAACGGGGCGCAGGTTCGGCCTCTCCGGCAACGCCGATAGCGAACGTTATCGCAATAGCGATCGCTCCGTCAAGTAGGATGTCGGGATGAGAGCGGTCGAGTCGGCTGATGTCTCGCAGGCGACGCCGGCGCGGATGACGCGCGAGCAGAGCAAGGCGAACACGCGCGAGCGCCTGCTCGCGGC
>DASZLB010000146.1:0-4432 GCA_035552575.1 Solirubrobacteraceae bacterium
ACCCCAACCCCAACGGCAACCGTGGCGAAGCCGCGCACGACGCTGCCGGCGATCGAACGCCAGGTGATGTGCGTGACGTGCAAAATCCCGCTCAACGTCGCGCAGTCGCCGCAGGCCGACCGCGAGCGCGCGTTCATCCAGGGGCTGATCGACCAGGGGCGAAGCGAAGGCCAGATCAAGGACGCGCTCGTCGGCCAGTACGGGCGCTCGGCGCTCGCGCTGCCGAGTGACCACGGCTTCGACATCGCCGCGTACCTCGTCCCGCTCGCGGCATTCCTCGCGCTCGTCGCGGCGCTCGTCGTGCTGCTCCCGAAATGGCGGCGCCATGCGCGCGCGCAAGCGACAGGAGCGCCCACCGAGCAGCCGCTCAGCGCTGCCGACGCGGCACGGCTCGACGCGGACCTGGCGCGCTTCGACTGAACGACTCTCGCTACATCTCCTGCGGAGCGCTGACGCCGAGCAAGTCGAGGCAGCGCGCGATCGTCTGCCGGCTCGCGACGCACAGCGCGATGCGCTGGGACTCGGCGCCCGCCGGCTCGGCGCCGACAACGCGGCAGTCGCGATAGAACGCCGTGAAACCCTGCGCGAGCTCGAGGGCGTAGGCGGCGATCCGGTGCGGCGCGCGGCGCGACGACGCCGTCGAGAGCTCCCCGGGGAAGTCGAGCAGCAGCTTGATCAACGCCCGCTCGGAGGCATGCATCTCGTGCTCGCTGGCGCTGTCGGGCCCGCCATCCCCCACGCCGCCCTTCGTCGCAGCGCCGCTCGCTGCGCTTGAGACCTCCGCGATGGCTCGCTCGACGCGCTCGGCGCCGGCCTTCGCGAGCACGGAGACGATCCGCGCGTGCGCGTACTGCACGTAGTAGACGGGGTTCTCGCTCGATTGCGTGCGCGCGAGATCGAGGTCGAGGTCGACGGTCGTGTCGTGCGAGCGCGCGAGCAGGTACCAGCGCGCCGCGTCTACGCCGATCTCCTCGACGAGCTCGTCGAGCGTTACGAACTCGCCGGCGCGCTTGGACATCTGCGCGCGCTCGCCCGAGCGAACGAGGTGCACGAGCTGCATGATCAACAGCTCGAGCTCGTCCGGATCGCCGCCGAGCGCCGCGTAGGCGGCCTTCATCCGCAGCACATAGCCGTGATGATCGGCGCCCCACACGTCGATCTGGCGCTCGAAGCCGCGCTCGCGCTTGTCCTGGTGGTAGGCGATGTCCGACGCGAAGTACGTGTGCTCGCCATTGGAGCGGATCAGCACGCGGTCCTTGTCGTCGCCGAACTCGGTCGTACGCAGCCACAGCGCACCGTCGTGCGCGTACGTGTGGCCGAGCTGCTCGAGCAGCGACAGCGCGTGCGCGACGGGCGTCGGCTCGCCGGCGTGCAGCGTGCTCTCGTACGTCCAGTGGTCGAAGTCCTTGACGTTGAGACGCGCGAGCGAGGTCCGGATCGCGTCGATCATCAACGCAACCGCGGCACGTCCGACGAGGGCCTCCTCGGCGGTGGCAGCCTCGGGGATGCGCTTGGCGAGCTCGCCGATGTACTCGCCCTGATATCCGCCCTCGGGAAGCTCCTCGCCACGGGCTACCTGCTGCACGGAGGAGCCGAACAGACGGATCTGCGAGCCGGCGTCGTTGACGTAGAACTCGCGCGCCACGTGCTCGCCGAGATATTCGAGCATCCGTGCGAGCGCGTCGCCGTAGGCGGCGTTGCGCGCGTGGCCGACGTGCATTGGCCCGGTCGGGTTGGCCGAGACGAATTCGACGAGCACCCTTTCGCCGCGGCCGCTCGCGGGCGCGCCGAAGCGCTCGTCCGCCGCAAGCACGCCGGCCAGCGCGCCGGAGAGCCAGCCGTCGGCGACGAACAGGTTGACGAAGCCCGGACCGGCGACCTCGAAGCGCGTGAGCGCGTGGCCGAGCGCGCGCTGCAACTCCTCGCCCAGGCGCGCAGCGACGTCGCGCGGCGAGGCGCGCAGACGCGGCGCGAGCAGCAGCGCGGCATTTGTCGAGTAGTCGCCGAAGTCGGCCCGCGGCGGGCGCTCGAGCGTGATTCCGCCGCGCTCGGCGGGCGCTCCCGGCTTGGCGCCGGAGCTCTGCGAGCTTCCGGCGAGCGTCTGCACGGCAGCGAGCAGGACGGAGCGCAGTCCCTCTTGCGAGCAGCCGCCGGCCGGGCCGGAGGGCACGTCGGCGGGCGGTTCTTGGCTGGTGGAGGGCTCTGTCATCGGTTCCCGCTCGGCGGTTGCGATACTAGCTGCGTGAACGATCAAGACTCCGGCGCCGAGCGCCACATAAACATCCATCTGTCTCCCGAGATCATGGGAGGCGTATACGCGAACTTCGCCAACGTCAGCCACTCCGACTACGAGTTCACGGTCACCTTCGCGCGCGTCGACCACGAGGTCGAGGCCGAGGAGGTTCCGGGGGTCGTCGTCTCGCGTGTGAACATCTCGCCGCGCTTCATGCGGGAGCTGATCGACGCGATGGAGGACAACTACTCCAAGTGGCGCACGCGTGAGGGCATCAAGAACCTCCCCGAGTACGGCGGCACGGAGGCCGGGTCTGAGGAGGAGTAGGACCGCGCCGGCGCGAACGGCTACAAGATGAAGGTCGCGGTCATCTCCGACATCCATGCCAACCGGCAAGCCTTCGAGGCGACGCTCGAGGCCGTCGCGGCGAGCGACGCCGCCGAGCTGTGGTGCCTCGGCGACCTCGTCGGCTACGGCGCCGACCCGGACGCGTGCGTCGAGCTTGCGCGCGAGCACGCGGCGGTCTGCCTCGCCGGCAACCACGACCTCGCGGTGACGGGCGAGATCTCGCTGGATGAGTTCTCGCGCGGTGCGGCGCTCGCCGCCGAATGGACGCGCGAGGTGATCGCGCCGCGCAACCTCGAGTTCCTCGCCGGGCTGCAGCCGAAGGGCGCCGAGGACGCCGTCGGCCTCTACCACGCGAGCCCGCGCGATCCGATCTGGGAGTACGTGCTCTCGACGCTGCTCGCGGAGCTCTGCCTCGACCGGCAGGACCATCGCGTGTGCCTCGTTGGCCACTCCCACGTCGCACTGTCGTTCGTCCGGCGCGAGGGCGAGCTCGCGACGGGCGAACCGCGCCGCGAGGGCACGCATCTGGACATCGCCGAGGGCGAGTGGCTGCTCAACCCTGGCAGCGTCGGGCAGCCGCGCGACGGCGACCGGCGCGCGTCGTGGCTGCTGCTCGATCTCGACGGGCTGACGGCGTCGTTCATGCGCACCGACTACGACGTCACGGGCGCCGCGGCGGCGATACGCGCGGCGCGCCTGCCCGACTCGCTGGCCGAGCGCCTGGAGTACGGTCAGTGACGATGCCTCGCGATCGACGCCCGATTTCCCCGCCCGCGGCACGCGCGACCGCCGCGATGCTGCTCCGCGTGCTGCTGACGGCGACGCTCGGCGTGCTCGCGGGGCTGCTGCTGATCTCGTGCTCGAGCTCGGGCAAGGGGCTGATCCCGCTCGGTGACGCAGGGCCGCTGCAGAGTGACTTCGAAGCCGTCGCGCAAGCGGCCGAAAACGGCGACGGTTCGTGCGCGCAGACCGAAAGCGCCCTGCTGAAGACCGATCAGGACTTCGCTGCGCTGCCGACGAGTGTCGACGCGGGGCTGCGCAACACGCTGCACCAGGGGATCGAAAACCTCCGCACACGCTCGCTTGCGCTGTGCGCACAGCCGCTGCCGCAATCGACGATCACCTCGACGACGCCGAAGACGACGACGAGCACGCCGACGAGCACGCCGACCGAAACGGAATCGACCGAAACGCAGACGACGCCGGCGCCGGAAGACGAAGGCGCGCAGGGTCCGGGCGGCGGCACGCCGGCGCCCGGCGAAACGCACGTCGGCGAAGCCGAAGGCGGCATCGGCGCGGGCGGCGGTACACCGGGCGAGGGCCCACGCGGACAGGAAGCAGGGAAATGAGCAGCCGCGAAGCGGGTGTGACCAGATGAGCGCGGTCGAGATCGGCGGGCGCTATCGCCTGGAGGGACGCCTCGGCTACGGCGGCATGTCGACGGTGCACCTCGCACTCGACCTGCGCCTGGAGCGCCAGGTCGCGGTCAAGCTGCTCGCCGAGCATCTCGCCGAGGACCCGACGTTCATCTCGCGGTTCCAGCGCGAGGCGCAGGCCGCGGCACGGCTCGTGCACCCGAACATCGTGCAGGTGTTCGACTCGGGCCAGGACGAGAGCACCGGGCAGTACTTCATCGTGATGGAGTACATCCAGGGACAGTCGGGCGCGGAGATCCTGCGCGACGACGGCTGGGTCGACGTCGACGAGGCGATCGCGATCATCGACCAGGCGTGCGAGGGGCTGCACTACGCGCACCGCCATGGCGTCGTGCACCGTGACGTCAAGCCGGGCAACCTGCTGCGCTCGCGCGAAGGCGAGGTCAAGCTCGCCGACTTCGGCATCGCGAAGGCG
>DASZLB010000147.1:0-21494 GCA_035552575.1 Solirubrobacteraceae bacterium
GAGCAGGACTACGGCGACTAGCGCGATCTGGAAAGGGCGCGAGATCTTCGTCATTGCTCCCTCCTTCGGCATTTCGCGCGCAAGAGTTGAACTTCGCGCGCGGAGATCGCCATTCAAGAGCGCAAAAGCGCCCGTTTGAGCGCGCCGCAGCGGACGAGGCCCGAAGGAGTCGAGCGTTTTAGAGTGTGCGCAGGCCGCGCAAGACGGCGTGCACGACGGTGTTCGTCGCGATCCGCTGCTGCGCGCCGTCCTGCAGGTCCTTGAGCGCCGTCTCGGGCCCTTCGACGATCGCGACGTAGCGCGCGCCGAGCGCGTCGGCGTGGCCGAGCTGGCCTTTGAGCGAGCGCGCGGCGAGCTCCATCTGCGCGCGCAGGCCGGCCGAACGCGCAGCCTCGAGCAGTTGGAAGGCGACACGCCGCGAGGAGGCGCTGTCGAGCGCGACGAACAGGTCGACGGGACTCGTGACGGCGTGATGAGCGTCGCCTGAGAGCAGCATGCGCTCGATGCCTGCAGCCCAGCCGATGCCGGGCGTCGGCTTGCCGCCGAGCAGCTCGATCAGCCCGTCGTAGCGCCCGCCGCCGCCGACGCCGCTCTGCGCGCCGAGCGCGTCTGAGGTGAACTCGAAGACGGTGCGCGAGTAGTAGTCGAGCCCGCGCACGAGCGTCGAGTCGATCTCGTAAGCGACGGAGGCATCGTCTAGGAGTGCGCGAACCTCGGCGAAGTGCTCGGCGTCCTCGGCGCTGAGCTGATCGAGCAGTCGCGGCGCGCTCTGCATGACCTCGCGCGTGCGGGGGTGCTCGGAGTCGAACGCGCGCAGTGGATTCAGCTCGATCCTGCTGCGGACATCTTCTGAGAGATTTTTTTCGTGTTCGCGTAGATGCGCTTGCAGTCGCTCGCGGTACTCGACGCGCGTCGCGGCGCTGCCGAGGCTCGAGAGACGGAGCCTGACGTCACGCACGCCGAGCTCGGTGAGCAGCGTGGCGAGCAGCGCGATCGACTCGGCGTCGACGGCTGGATCGTCGGAGCCGATCGCCTCGGCGCCGACCTGCCAGAACTGCCGGTAGCGCCCAGCCTGCGCGCGCTCGTGGCGGAAGAAGCTCGACAGGTACCAGAGCTTCACGGGCTGGCGGCGCTTGTGCATGCCGTGCTCGATGTAGGCGCGGCAGACGGGCGCGGTGCCCTCTGGGCGCAGCGTCAGCGAGCGCCCGCCGCCGTCGTCGAACGTGAACATCTCCTTGCGGACGATGTCGGTCGACTCGCCGACGCCGCGAGCGAACAGCTCGGTGGCCTCGAACGTCGGCGTCTCGATCCGCGTGTAGCCGGCGCCGTCGAGGATCGCCTTCGCGCGTGCCTCGATCGCGGCGCGCGCATCGGCTTCGTCGCCGAGCACGTCGAACGTGCCGCGTGGGACTTTGAGCTTCGGCGCGCTCAACTTCCGGCGGCGCTCGCATCTGAGGCGACGTCGGCCCGCGGCACGCGCTCGCGCAGCTCTGCGAGGAACGGGTTCGTGTCGCGCTCGCGCGCGAGCGTCGTCACTCCCATGTGTCCTGGATAGACGACTGTCTCGGGCGCATATGTGCGCATCAGGCCGCCGATCGAGCGTTCGAGCGTCGGCCAGTCGCCGCCAGGCAGGTCGACGCGACCGACGGAGCCTTGGAAGAGCACGTCGCCGGAGAGCAGCGAGACGGTCTTCGCGGCGACACCGGCGCTCGCGGGGGCGATCGCATAGGTGACATGGCCGGGGCTGTGGCCGGGCGTGAAGATCACGTCGATCTCGAGGCCGGCGAGCGAAAGGTGCTCGCCGCCGGCGACGGTCTGCTCGGCCTCCCAGCTCTCGAATGGACCGAAGCCGGCCGGCACCCAGCTCATCACGTCGGCGAGCACTCCGCGCTCGATCTCGGGGCAGTAGACGGGCGCGTTCGTCGCGCGTGCGACGGGCGCGACGGCGCCGATGTGGTCGAAGTGGCAGTGCGTCAGCAGGATCGCGTCGATCCGCACGCCGAGCGCCTGCGCGGCCTCGAGCAGCCGCTCGGGCTCCTCGCCGGGGTCGACGATCACGGCCGGCCGCAGGCCGTCGGGGCCGGGCGCGTGCTCGGGATCGCTGACGATGTAGCAGTTCTCCTGCACGAGCCCGACCGTGAAGGAGCGCACGTCGAGGGCGCTCATCGCCGCAGGCCCGTGACGCGGCCGCGGGCGGGAATCACCGCGCGCTCGCCTTGCCGCCACCGGGTTTGCCGGCGACCTTCTTCGCTTGGCGGCGGCGATAGAGCCATCCGTCGCTGTAGTAGCTGATCGGCGTGTAGAAGATCAGCCCGAGGAAGAAGTAGATGACGGACTGCCCGGCGCTCGCTTTGAGGATCAGGCCGGAGAGCAGCACTAGCGCAGCGGCGGCGATCAGCGCACGCAGTGCTGCGCCGCGCCACGTCGGCGGCTGGTCGGCCTTCGCGACGCGCTGCTGCTTGGCGCGCGCGGCCTCGCCTGCCTTGCCGCCCTTCTCGGCGGCGGTCGGCTTGCGCCCGGTGCGCCCGCGCGCCTCGACGACGCCGGCGGCGTTGCCGCGGTGCTTCGTTTGGCGTTTGCGCTTGGTCTGGGCCATGCATGGAGCCTACAGCGAGAGCGCGGGCGCCACGGCGCTGCGGGGTAGTGCTGCCGTCGCGGCTGCCTGCGAGCGGCGGCGATGCGCGAGTGCCGAGGCTGACGCCTACAAGCCGAGCGCGCTCTCGATCAGGTGACGGTCGGGATCGAAGCCTGGCATCGGCAGCTCGGCGGGGAATCCGTCGAAGGCGGCGCGCGGCGCGAGGCCGACGAGCTCGGCGCTTGCGACGGGAGCGAGCTTTGCGACGGTGCGGACGACCTCGCCGAGCGGCAGCTCGAGCGGGCGCTCGACGTTCATCGAGACCTGCGCGACGTCGCCGCTCAGCGCGACGCCGATCGCGCGCAGGCCGGGCAGGCCGCGCTCGCCGCCTTCGCGGATCTGCGCGGCGATGCGGCGCGCGTCTTGCAGGCTCGCAGGCGGCTGCAGTTGCAGGTTGAACGCGACGAGCGGCTCGCGTGCGGCGACGAGCGTCGCGCCCGCGCTCGGGTGCGACGCGGACGGGCCGAAGTCGGGACGCAGCGGTTCGCGGGCTTGCGTTGCACCGGACGCGTGCTCGCTTGCGGCGTCTGCGCGCATGCGCGCGGCCAGGCCGGCGACGCCGCCGCGGCGCAGCTCTGCGCGTGTGCGACCTGGTGTGTCGCCGGCGAGCTCGCCGTAGAGGAAGACAGGCACGCCGAGCTCGCTGCCGAGACGCTCGCCGACGACGAGCGCCTCGGCGGAGGCGGCGCCTCGCGCGCGCGAGTCGAAGTAGACGAGCGGGACGACGTCGATCGCGCCGACGTGCGGGTGCGCGCCGGCGTCGGCGCGCGTGCCCGAAGCGCGCTTGACGACGTCGATCGAGTCGATTGCCGCGGCGGCGCCTGCGACGAGCGAGGCGGCGAGCTGCGGCGCACGGCCGGCTAGCGTGAAGACGGAGCGGTGGTGGTCGGCGTCAGAGTGGACGTCGAGCAGGCGAACGGAGCCTGTCTTGGCGGAAGGACGAGATCGCGCGAAGGCGACCCCGATGCGCTCGATCGCGGCGGGGTCGCGGCCCTCGGAGACGTTGGGTACCGCGAGCAGGATCGGCGTGTTCACGGCCACGAGACTAAACCGCGTAGAGTCGACTCTCGGGGACGAGGCAAGGGCCGTCGAGGAACGCTCGCTCCTGGAACCGCTCGAGCGCGGCGCGACTGGCGCACGCCGTGGGGCACATTCCAGCGCCAGATGAGGAATGCCGGAGGAGGGACTCGAACCCCCGACACGCGGATTATGATTCCGCTGCTCTAACCAGCTGAGCTACTCCGGCGGGGTGGCGCAGTTTAGCTTCGGGGACCGCGGCGGTCTGGACTCGACCCGTTGCGCCACGATC
Organism: Solirubrobacteraceae bacterium; assembly: GCA_035552575.1. Classification (GTDB taxonomy): domain Bacteria; phylum Actinomycetota; class Thermoleophilia; order Solirubrobacterales; family Solirubrobacteraceae; genus Palsa-744. Next base: position 3,945 of record DASZLB010000147.1, read on the forward strand.
GCGCTCCAAGGACGGCCCCCGTAATGGCACCGAGCCAAGGGCTCAGGCCCGGGCGAACAACTGCGCGCCGAATCGACGACCCGTTTCGGGGCCCTGGTGGACAGGCGAAGATCGCGCTGGCGGTTTGGAGCGTGTCGGTTGAGCGCGTCGGATGCGGCGAGCCGCCGTGAACCGCGTGAAATACGATCTGCGGATTATCGGCACACGCCTGCACGCACAGATCTCCCCTCGATTGCCCTTCCTGCAGGCTCTCGCCTCGAAACGGTGGGAGTGACCTCAACTCCCGGGGACGATCGCGTGCGATGCCGAAGCGGTCCGACCCAAACGAGCCGAACAGGCCCGCCCCGAAGCCGAACGTGATCGTCAGCCGAGATGGACCAAGACCGAGCGCCTCGCCCGTCTCGGCGGGCGGCTCGTCCGGCGATTCAGAGCCAGATGGCCGATACGACGCGCCTGACATCCAGGCGCGGCTTTGCCAAGCCACTGGACGCACCCCAAGCAGATGGTCGACGCCGCTCCCAAACCGAGCGGCCATGATGGCACATCGCAGAGGCGCCACGCAGGGTGCATCGCATTGCAACTCGCCGCACAGTTCAAGCAACCGGTACTCGCTGCCGATGGTGACACATGGCCGGCCCTTGGCTTAGGCGGCGTCCGGCAAAGTGCGTCACGCTGCTCGCGTCCAGTCTGCTCGCGGGATGTGGCGGCAGTACCGTCTCGTCCGTCTCCGGAACCCTCTCGGCGTCGGCGCCGATTACCGAGACACAAGCCGTAGCGTATGCGCACGCCGTGAATCTGCGAGCCGGCGACATCCCAAGATTCATCAACCACGGCAGCGAAGTCGTGGCTCCCGAATCGGGACGGCTAGCGCTGGAAGAGATCCGTTGCATCGGTTCCGTCAATCCTGCCGGCCGGATCGCCCGAATCGAATCGGCGGAATTCGCCTCAGGACGCGCATCTCATGGCAAGATCATAAAATCCGCCGTCGACGTCTGGCCGGCGCCTGGCTTCGTCGCGATCAATAACAGCCCGCACCGCAAATCCCGCTCTCGCCTCTGCATCGCGCGCTTTCTCGAGGCGCTCCATCGCCGCGTCAACCTACAGCGAAAAGGGCAAATGCAAATCGGGCCGTTCACGGTCAGCGTCGTTCCAAACTCAGTGCCCGGCGCCGCGAATGGTTATCTCGCAAAAGTAAACGAAACACGCTTGTTCCGCACAGGCGCTGTTCGCACTCGAATTTACCGCGACATTCTTGGCTTCACCACCGGCCCGGCCGAACTCGAACTCGAAGCGATCGGTTTCGGTCGCCCGGTAGCCGCATCAACCGAGGCGGAGGCGCTGCGGCTCCTGCTCGCCCGTGCCAACGCTCACGCTGTCCGCTCGGCCGCACCCTGAGCGGTTACGGCCACGGATGCGCCGAGCCGCTGCGGGTGTGACCGTTCCTCGCCCTCCCTGACGTCGCTAACCGGAGAAGCTGCCGCCGCCCCTCCCAATCCAGAGCCTCCGCCCGATCCGGAGCCTCCGCCCACTCCGGAGCCTCCCGCCGGATCCAGCACCGCCACCTGACCCAGATCCTCCGCGCCTGACCCAGCGCCTCCGCCCGACCCTCCGGATCCTCCTCCCCCCGGATCCTCCTCGCCCCGGCGCAGGACCTCCCTTTTCTTCTTCGGGAAGAACCGCTTTACACACGCCCTGCAACACCTGTGCTCCTACTTGTTTGCGTCTGGCTCGCCGGCAACCCCGGCGGCCTCCTCGTCGCGCTGCTCGTCCAGGTCCTCGTGCACGAGCCACTCGCTGCCTTCTTCGCACTCACGGCCGTCGCCCTTGGCCGGGCTGCCCTTCGCCACACGCGTCGCCTCGGCGCCCGTCAGCCCCTAGTCGCCACGAAGTGCTCGTGAAGAGAGACTGCGGAGCGCCGCCGGACTGCACCAGAATGCGGCCGCCAGCCCGCTCTGCGCCCCGTGCGCGTTCATCTGCATCTGCGCCACAGGCGCAGCAGCCCGCACGCTTCGCGCCGTCGCCGAGCCGTCGCGCAGCGTCGCCTGCACACGGATCCGCGCGCGCGCCGAGACGTCCTTGCCGAGCGAGATCCTGCAGGTGAAGCTCCGACCGGCCGGAGTCAGCGTCACGCAGCTGCCGAGTCGGTGCGCACCGAGGAAGGCGCTCAGGCGGATCGCTCCCGGTGCGCTCGGGCGCGCCGTCATCACGAGCGCTCTGCCGACGAGCACGACAGTCGGGCGCGCCACCGCGACGCGCGCCTTCGATTGCTGCTCCCCCAGGACGCCACCGGCGACCGGCGAAGGAGGCTCGCTGAGGATCGAGCCTGCGTCGCTCGTTGCGCTCGGGACGACTGTCGCCGTCACAACTTCGCTCGGCGGCGTTTCGGGGACGGGCGTGCTCGGTGGCGATTCGCTTTCTTCCGCCGGCGCTTCCGGAGCCGGTTCGATCGGCTTCGGCGCGACGATCGCGATCGTTCGCTGGTCTTTCGCTCCTTTGCTCGTCGTCGCGCTGACCGTGACGCTGCCCGAGGGCGGCGCCGCGCTCGGGGCCGTGTAGAGGCCTTCCTGCGTGATCGAGCCCGCGCTCGCGCTCCACGTCACCGTCGGGCTGTCGTTTGCCACCTGCGCCGTGAGCTCGACGCTCGTCCCTGCCGTCATGCTGGTCGGCGCACCTTCGATCGCGACGCTCGCGATCTTCGCCGCTTCGCCGACTTCGACCGAGACCGTCGCCACGGCCGGGCTCGTCGGGAACGAGCTCGTCGGGTCCGCCGCCGAGAACGTGAACGAGTCCGCGCCCGCATAGCCGGCGCTTGGCGTGTACGTCACCTTCCCGCCGCTGATCGCGGACAGCGTGCCGTGCTGCGGCTGAGAGACGACCGTGTACTTCGGCGTCGCGCTGTCGCTCCACGCCTTCGAGGACAGCGTGATCGACTTCGCTTCTTCGTTGCCAGTCGAAACAGTCTGCGCGACGGCGTTGAACCCTGGAATCACGGTGGCTTTCGTCGCATAGACCGGCACGTTCGCGCCGCCCGTTTCTTTGACGACGCCGAGCGGGTTGACGTCCTCGCGCAGCCAGTATTCGCCCGGCAGCACGTTCGACGCGTCGACCCACTGGAACGTCAGGTTGCTCGAGTACTTGTCGCGCCAGCCCGACGAGATCCCCTCGAACAGCGACGTCGCGTTCGGGTGGTACTGCTCGCAGAATTCGCGAAACGGCGGCACCGTGTCGGAGTAGACCGGGTTCGCCGGTCCCTTTTCTTTATCGACGTGTTCGCTGTCGTCGAGACAGAAGCCAACCTTCTGCGCCGGCGCGACTTCGGCCGTCTTCGCCGAGTTCCACAGCGAGTACTTCGCCGCGCGCTGAAGGTGCCAGTGATTGTGCCCGTCGGCGTTCGAGTAGAGCAGTTCGGCCGGGCTCGCTTCATCGACGTGCGTCCGTTCGATGTTCGTTTCTTCTTCGCCTGCTTTCGTCGTGAACAGGCGCTGAAACGCCTGCATCGGGGAGGCCGCTAGTTCTTTTTCGAGTTCCGGCGATATCGACTTCTTCTGTTCTTCGTCTTCCTTGAGCTTCTGTTCGTTCGCCGCGCTCAGCTTGACCGCCGTGCGCGTGCCACGAAAGTCGACCGCCCCCGGCCCCTTGTTGTGGATGTAGCCGTTGAAGCGAATCAGCAGGCGCGTCGTGCCTTCCGAGCTGTACGGCTTCACTTCGACGCCATCCGGCGGATCCGCGACGAGGTCCGGCAACAGCGCCGTCGATTCGGCCGCGCGCGCTACGTGCGTCACGCCTCCCAGCAGCAACGCGAACGCCGCCGACGCGAGCAGCGCGGCATAGCGGATCGGGTGCGTGTAGACGTGCCGCGCGATCATCCAAGCCCTCCGTAACTTCGGATTGGGCCGATGCTACGGCAACGGCGCGCCGTTACAAGCCAATACCGCGAAGTTGGACACGCCGACAAAGTATTGCCGCGCGTCCACTGAGCGGATCGACTGAAATACCCTGCGGGCGCGCGCGCCGCCGACTCCGCCTAGACTCGGCCGCTCCACACTCAAGGCCACGGAGCGCCGCCGATGAACGCCGACCCGCAGACCCTCCCCACGCTCGACTCGCTCGGCGTCGTCGCCGATGCGGCTGCCCGCGCCGACGAGACGCTCGCGCTCGCCGCGCGCCACCTCGACCCGTCGCTCGTCGACGTGCTGCGGATCCTCGGCTTCGACAAGGAGTACGTCTCCTCGCAAGGCTCCTACGTCTACGACGCCGCCGGGCGCGCCTACCTCGACTTTCACACCGGCGAGGGCTTTGCGAGCCTCGGGCACAACCATCCGGACGTGCGCGAGACGCTGCACGCGACGCTCGATGCCGGGCTGATCGACGGCGTGCAGATCCACTACTCGCCGCTCGCCGGCATGCTCGCCGAGGCGCTCAGCGAAAGGCTGCCGGGCGCGCTCGACGCCGTTTTCTTCGCAAGCACCGGCGCCGAGGCCGTCGACTCCGCGATGAAGTTCGCCCGCGCCGCGACCGGCCGCGAGCGCTTCGTCTCCTGCGAGAACAGCTTCCACGGCGTCACGCTCGGCCCGCTCTCGCTCGTCGGCGACGAGTTCTTCAAGGAGGGCTTTGGCCCGCTGCTCCCCGGCTGCGCGCGCGTTCCCTTCGGCGACCTCTGCGCGCTCGAGGCCGAGTTGCGCGGCGGAGACGTCGCCGCGTTCGTCGTCGAGCCCGTCCAAGGGCGCATGGTCACGCTGCCGCCCGACGGCTATCTGCAGGGCGCGCAGGAGGTCTGCCGCCGCTACGGCACGATGTTCGTCGTCGACGAGATCCAGACCGGGCTCGGGCGAACCGGCAGGTGGTTCGCGCTCGAGCACTCGAGCCTCGAGCCCGACTTCGTGCTCGTCGGCAAGGCGCTCAGCGGCGGCTACATGCCCGTCGCCGCGATGGTCACGACGCGCGAGATCTTCCAGAAGGCCGTCGGCACGCTCGAGCGCAGCTACGTCCACCAGTCCACCTACGGGCGCAACCGCCTATCGATGGCCGCCGGGCTCGCGACGATGCGGATCATCGAGCGCGACGCGCTGACCGAGCACGCCGCGAGGATCGGCGCCGTTCTGCGAGACGGCCTCGAGCGGCTCAGGCAGCGCTATGAGATCGTCAAGCAGATCCGCGCCAGCGGCCTGATGATCGGGATCGAGCTGCAGGCGCCGAGCTCGCGTGTCGCGAAGCTCAACTGGCGACTGATCCACATGGCCAGCGAGGGCCTCTTTCCGCAGCTCATCGTGATCCCGTTGCACCGCGACCACGGCGTGATCACGATGGCCGCCGGCAAGAACGACGTGATCAAGCTGCTGCCGCCGCTGACGCTCTCCGAAGCGGAGGCGCAGAGCTTCCTCGCCGCGCTCGACGCCGTGCTCGCCGACTGCGAAGGCTCCGGCAGCAAGAACTGGTCGCTCGTGCGCGACATCGCCAAAGCGACGCTGCTGCGCGGCTCGCACAAGACGCCTGCGTGAGCGGCGCCGGCGCGCCCACCGGATCGGCCGCCGATGCGCCGCGCGAGGACCTCTGCCTGATCACCGGCGCTAGCGGCTTCATCGGCGGGCGCCTGACCGAGCGCCTCGTGCAGGACGGCCATGCCGTTCGCTGTCTCGTGCGCCCGAGCAGCGACACGACCGCGCTCGAGTCCCTCGACGTCGAGATCGTCATCGGTGACCTGACCGACGCACGCTCGCTCGCACGCGCCGCCGGCGGATGCAGCCACGTCGTTCACTGCGGCGCGCTCGTCAGCGACTGGGCGACAAAGAACGAGATCAAAAAAATAAATGTCGACGGCACGCGGCTGATGCTCGAGGCTGCAGCCGACGCAGGTGTGCGGCGCTTCGTTCACCTCAGCACGACCGACGTCTATGGCTATCCCGGCGGCCACGCGATCGACGAGTCCTACCGCGCCCGGCGCTTTCGCAACTGGTACGCGCAGACGAAGCTCGAAGCCGAGGCCGAGGTTCGCCGCAGCGAACGCGAGCGAGCGCTCGAGGCCGTCATCCTGCGGCCCGCGACCGTCTACGGGCCCGGCTCCATCGAGGTCGTCGGCGAGATCGCGCGCGCGATCCGCTCGCGCAACATGCTACTGATCGGCCGTGGCCGCGCCGTCGCCGGTCTTTGTTATGTAAACAACCTGATCGACGCCGTGCTGCTCGCCCTGAGCAGCGACGCCGCCGCCGGTCAGGCCTTCAACGTAACCGACGCGCTCGACGTCACCTGGCGGCAGTTCACCGGCGACCTCGCCGCCGGGCTCGCTAGCCCGCCCGTGCGCTGGAGCATGCCCTACCAGCTCGCGCTCGCGATCGGCTTCGCGCTGGAGCACGGCTACAGGATCGCGCGCCGCGCGACCCGGCTCACCGCGCCCGCGCTGCTTTCTCGCCAAGCCGTCCACGTGCTCGGCTGCAACCAGGACTTCAGCAACCACAAGGCTCGCGAGACGCTTCTGTGGGAGCCGCGCGTCGGCTATCGCGAAGGCCTCGACGCGACCCTCGCGTGGCTACAGAGTGAGTAGTTCGAGCTCACCTGAGCCGCACGGCATTTAGACGTCAACCTGATGCCCTGACCGGCAGCTCTATCGCTGCCGCTCATCGCTGCGCAATTCTCAGCAATCCCCCAGCTTCGCTGGGCACGTAATATCGAATCTCAGGACTGATCGATTTATCTGATTTGCCGTGATCCAAGCCCGTCGTGCGTGCGTACACCTTGCCATGAACCCACCTGCGGGAGAAACTCCCGAAGCGCGAATCGTGCTCGAGCTCTCGCGCGCGCAGGTCGCCAAGGTGATGCGCACGGCAAACGGCAGCGGCGCCCCGTCGACGCTGCTCTCCGCCCTGCACGGCCCCGGCGCGCCCGAGACGGCCGGCGTCGAGGACCTCATGCAGCTCGCAGAAGCCGAGGAGCGGCGGCTCTCGCGGTCGCTGCTCTCAGGCCTGCTCGTGCTCGCCTGCTTTCCACTCGACGGCACGCCGCTCGGTATCGCCCAGCTCGCCCGCCGGTTGAAAATGAGCCCGAGCGCGACGCATCGCTACATCAGCACGCTGCTCGCCGCCGAGCTCGTCGAACGCGACGGCGCGACTCGCCAGTACCGCCTTGCCCAGCACCTGCTGTCCGACGCCGACTAGCCCGCGCGCGGGCCCGACTCGCGGCCGACAGCAAGCAGAAGACCACGATCACGACGTTCGCGAGACCCCAGACCGCAAGCGCGCACTCGAGCGTCGTCAGCATTCCGCCATCGCGCACGCGGCGCGCAGGGACCCGACCAGACGGCGGCCGGCCCCTGCGCGGATGCTCACGCCTAAGCGATCGTGAACGGTGTCGCCCCCGTCAAATCGATCTCCTTCAACTTGTTCTTCTTCGTGCACGGTTCGCCCTTGCCCTTGAACACTGGCGTGCCCGTCAGCGTGCTCGAGATGCCGAGGCCTTCATACGGGCCCGACGTGACAGTCCCGCTCAGCGTGAAGCCTCCGCTCGGGCTGCCTGTGACCGTGATCGTGCCCTGCGAGTTGCCGTGGCCGTGGCCCCACTTGACGATCAGCGTGCCTTCCGCGACCGTGCCTTCGCTCGCCAGCGACGCGCACGTCACGCCCGCCGTCGTCATCAGGTGCGCCACGTACTTGCCCGTTTCGCCCGTGCTGCCCGTACAGCCCGACAACGCCCCCTTGACCGAGACGTTCTGCACCTTCGCCAATTCTTCGATCCCCGGCGAGAGCTTCGCCACGCCCGTGTCCGAAGAGCACGTCGTCCCCGTCCCTTCCACCGCACCGGCCGACGCCGTCGCGATACCGCCACATCCGACCGCCGCAAGGGCGACCACGATGAGTCTCAAGAAAAACCGTTGCACAGCTTCCCTCCCACGTCGTTTTTCAGATCGCCCTTGCTAGGTGGCAACCTCCTTAACGCGACGAGCCTGCCGAGGTTGGAAGGAGAGCCTCAGGGCTTCTGAGCGTGCCCCGACGGCGCTGTGTCGCTGCGTGCAGGAGCAGCGCCCCTGCCGCCGGCCGGCCCAGCGGAGGCTTCGTGCGAGTTCGCCGCCGGCGCCGGCGATGGCGATGACGGTGGCGGTGGTGGCGTGGGCCCCGGAGGTGCGGCGCTGCCGGGCTTTTGCGGTTCGCTCGAGCCGTTTGCGTGCGACTCGTCCCCAGCCCTCGGCGACTTGGCCTTTGCCACGGGCGCTTCGCGTCCGGCCGCCCCGACTCCGATCGGTTGCGCCGTTGCGCTTCCATGCGGCTGCGCGGCTTGTCCATGAGGAGTCGCGGCGCCATTCGCGGGCGTGCCTGCGCTCTTTCCACGAGCCCCCCTCGTGCCGCCTGACGACGCTGCATTCCCGTGAGCTTCGCCGCTCGCCCCATGGGGCGCTGCGCTGCCGTGCGATTCCGCGCTCCTGCCGTGTGTTTCCGCGCTCTTGCCGTGGGTTTCGGCGCTCTTGCCGTGGGTCTCGGCGCTCTTGCCGAGACCGAGCCCGCGGGCGGCCGCTTCGGCGCTCTTCCCGGTCCTCGAGGCGCCGCTTGCCACAGTGCCGCTCCCCGTGCGCGCGCCGCGATCCGCGCGCGCCGGCTCTCGCGACCGGCCGTCAGCGCCCGGAGCGACGTCCCGCGGCACGGGCGCCGCGTGCCTCGGGCCGACGGGCTGCGGCGGCGTGCCGGTGTCACGGCTCGACCTCAGATCTGCGACAGCTCTCGCGCCGTTCACGTGCACGCGTGCGCCTCGATCCTGGCCGTTCGTCGCGGCGGCGCTCAGCGCGAGCCCACCTGCCCCTGCCCCGACACCGACGCCGGCCACACTCGCCGCGCCGATCACGCCGACGAGCACCTTTGTCACGAGCGCCTTCACACCCGCGCCCACGAGCTCTGCGCTCGTTCCCGCGAGCGATGCGCCGACCGCCGAGCCGCCGAGGCCAAGCCCTGCGCCACTCGCGTTGCCCGAAGCTGCATCCAGCACGCGGCGCTTCAGCGCCAGCGTCGGCGCGAGCGGGAGCGGGAGCAACACGCCCAGCAGCCCGCGCCGGCGCGAGAGTTCGGCGGCAAAGTCGCGGCAGCCCTCGCACGAGCGCACGTGCCGGCGCAACCTTGCCTTCAGCAGCGCCGGGCCATGAGCGCTCGAGAGCGCTTCGCGAATCTCAGCGCAGTCGGCCCCGCGCGCGGCACGCTCTGAGATCAGGCTCGCGCGCGCTTGGTAGATGTAAGCCTTGACCCGCTCGGCCGGAACGTCCAGGACCGCGCCTATCTCTCGGTGGCTGAGACCGTGCAGCTCGGCGAGGACGAGTGCCGTGCGCTGACGCTCAGGCAGCTCGAGCATCGTCACGACGAGCGCGCGCAGGCTCTCGCTCTGCTCCGCTCGGTGCACCGGATCGGAGCCCGGCGCCGGAACCTCGTGGATCTCCGAAGTCGGCCGGCGCGTGCGCAAGATGCTCAGCGACGTGTTGCGCGCGATCGCGAAGAGCCACGGGCGCAGCTCGACCGGCCGCTCGTCGGCGATCAGCGCTCTGTATGCCGAGGCGAACGTCGACTGCACCGCGTCTTCGGCGTCGTGTTTGGACCCGAGTATGTAGCTGCAGAACGCCAGCAGCTCACGCGCATGGCGGTCGTAGAGAACCTCGAATGCCGTCAGCTCGCCACGGCGCACGAGCGCGACAAGGCGGTCGTCGGGCGCGAAGCGCGGCCAAGCGCGAGCCGGCGCTCCAGTCACCCCTCGTCGAGCTGTCCCGCGGCGATCAGCCAAGCCCTCTCCTCACGTCTGCCACGCTTCATCGGCGCGAGCGAAGGCTTATCACTTCCTTGTGGCCGGATCTCGTGCCCTGAGAAACCCTACCTTACCCAATTGTCAGCCCCGCAAACGGCCGATGTCGACCTCGCCCGGCGATCGATCGGCGGCCGTGTGTCCTTCGACGTAGGCGCATAGCAGCTCGACGACGTCCGGATCGAATTGGGACCCGGCGCTTCGCCGCAGCTCGGCCAGCGCCTCCGCGCTCGAGCGTGCCGCATCATAGGAGCGCACCGAGACGATCGCGTCGTAGGCGTCGCACGCCGCGATGATCCGCGACCCGAGCGGAATCGCAGTGCCCGCGAGCCCATCCGGGTAGCCGTCGCCATCCCAGCGCTCGTGGCTCGAGCGGACCAGGCGTCCCACAGGGCGCAGCGCCGGGGCCGCATTGAGGATGCGCTCGCCGATGATCGTGTGCTGGCGCATCAGCCGCCACTCGCTCTCGTTCAACGGACCCGGCTTGTTCAGGATCCGGTCCGGTACCGCGAGCTTGCCGAGGTCGTGCAGCTCGGCTGCGCGGCGCAGCTCGTCGAGCTGCTCGTAGTCGAGCCCCATACGGCGGCCGATCTGAGTCGCGAGCGCTCCGACGTCGCATACGTGGTCGTGCAGGCTCGGTTCGCGCTCGGTCAGCAATTGCATCAGCACGCTCTGCTGCATCAACACCGTCTGCGTCCGCGCGCGGTTCGAGCGCCCTGCCGCGGACTTGTCCGCATACATGCGCTCGTCCGCGAGGTTCAGCGCGGCGCTCACCGTGCTCGCATCCTCCGGCAGGATCACGACGCCGCACGAGGCCGTGACCGTGAAGCCGCTGCCCTGCTCGGCGAGCGCCTGCCGTGCCGTGGCCACGGCTGCGTCGTCGCGAGCGAGACGCCCACTCAGCAACGCGCAGAACTCGTCGCCACCAAGGCGATAGGCCTGCCCGTGCCCCGCCAGCGAGCCCGCCAGCGCTTTACCGAGGCGCGTCAGCAGCTCATCGCCGGCGCCGTGCCCGAAGCTGTCGTTGTAGCGCTTGAAGCCGTCGAGATCGAAGAACGCGAGCGTCGACGGGACGCCGCGGCGCGCGCCCGCCAGCGCGAGCTCCAAGTCATCCATCAGCCGCCGCCGGTTGCCGAGCTGCGTCAACGCGTCCGTCGTCGCGTCGCGCGTTTCGCGCCTGAGCATGCGGACGTTCTCGCGATACGTCAGCCCTGCGCGCGCGCCCGCCGCAAGCAACGCCAGCGTCGCCAGCGCGATCGACAGACCCGTCAGCTGGTGCGCGCTCGAGCTGACGAGCAGTACGAGCGCAACCAGCGCGGACGCTGCCGGAAGCACGATCGTGTGGCGCGCGACGGCGTTGCGTGCCGGGCGGCTCGAGCCGGGCTGCCAAGCCGCAATCCCGACCATCGCCATCGAAGCCGGCCACAGCGTGTCGAGCAGGTTGCCTTCGACGTACGTGCCCTTGGCCACCTGATAGACGTAGAGCATGTCGGCCGTCGCGTTGATCGCGATTCCCGCCCCGAGCAGCAGCCATTGCCGCCCCGGGCGCCAGTTCGACAGCGTGAAGCCGACCGCGATGAACACGAGCAGCAGGAAGTCGCCGAGCGGATACGCGAGGTTGACGCCGACCGAAGCCCCGTCCCCGCCGAGCCCACCGAGCACCGCCGGGAAGATCAGATCGGCGCCGAGCGCCGCGATCGTCAGCCCGACGACGATGCCGTCCAGCCAGATGGCCGCTCCCGTGTGGCGAAAGTGCGAGCGCATCAGCAGCGTCAGGCCGACGTAGGCAGCCGGGTAGAAGGCCAAATACATGCCGTCCGCTACGGACGGATACGGCGGATTGCTGACGCCGTCGAGCCAGATCGTCCAGAGGAAATCGCCGCCCGTCCAAGCGAGCAGCGCGGCGCTGATCAGCAACCACGCTGCGCGATCGTCCGCTCTACGCGCCGCGCGCGTAACGCAGAGCCCGATCGCGATCAGCTCGATGCCCGTGTAGACCCACTCGTTGGCGAAGCCGTCGAGGCCAGAACCGCCGAACCCGACGAGCGCGTGCGCGGCGTCGAAAGCCGTCGCCAGGCACGCCACGGCGACCACCGCGCCGAGCACGCGAGAGCTCCACGCGCCCGGCGCCGCGCCGGTGGGGCTTGACAGCTTGTTCTTCACTACGTACTTCATCGGCTTCGCCCGATCGCTGCTTGAAGCGGCGCGACTCGCCCTAGACATCCACGATCGCCGATCGGGCTCGGCTAGCCTGACCGGCGTGCAACGCGCCTACGAGCACTCCCTGCGCGTTCGCTACGGCGAGTGCGACCCGCAGGGCATCGTCTTCAACGCCAACTACCTGCTCTATTTCGACGTCGTCTTCACCGAGCTCTGGCGCGAGGCGCTCGGCCCGTGGCAGGTGCTCAAAGACTCCGGCGTCGACCTCGTCGTCGCGAACGCGAACATCGACTTCCGTGCCTCCGCGCGCTTCGACGACGAGCTCGTGCTGGTCGCACGCATCGCGCGCCTCGGCACGACCTCGATCGCGAGCGAGTTCGACGTCGTGCGCGACGGCGAGCTGCTCGTCGCAGGCCGGCTCGTGCACGTCTGCGTGAGCTCGACCGACTGGCGCAAGCGCGAGCTGCCCGCCTGGGTCCACGCCGGGCTGCTCCCCTACGCGAGCGCCGACGCCCAGCCCGCCGACGCCGACCCCGCCGCCGGCACCTCCTGAGCGCCTGCGCGGGCCTGCAGCCGAGCAGGCGGTCGTGCCCGTGAGCGTGCAGCCATCGCGCGCAAGCGCCGCTGCGCCTACGATGTACACGACGGATCGAGAGGTTTCCGCTACGGGCACGAAGTCGTGATTCAGCTTGGGGGAGCGAGAATGACGGAACGCAGCGTGAGGTCGAGAGGCGCACCCAACATCGAATTTGCCGAGCAGCCGCTCAGCGTCCCCGAAGTGCGCGCCGCGCTGCTTACGTGTGCTGGGCTGTATGTCGTCGGCGGCATGCTCTGTGCGACGGCGGCCCTGCTCCCGCACGTACGGGCGCCCGAGGCGATCGTCGCCGTCGCGATCAATGCGCTGCTCGTGGCCGCCGCGCTCGTCTACTGCGCCGAGCGCGCGCGCGGCGGCCTTCCGCTCGCCTTCGTCGCCGATCTCTGGGGTGTCGTCCTGATCGCCGTGCTGTGCGCGGCCGGCGGCGGTGCAAGCAGCCCGTTCGCGTTGATCTACCTGTTCGCAGCCGGCCACGCCGCCGCCTTCCAGCCGCGCGGACGCTTCGCCCTCGTCGCGCTTGCCTCGCTGCTCGCATTCCTGCTGCCGCTCGCCTACGAAAGCGTGTCGAGCACGTTCGGCGCCGTCGCCTGCGTCGGGATCGTGCTCGCGCTGTTGACGACCGCCGTCATCCACTACGCGCTGAACGGCGCGCGCGAGCACCGCCACCGGCTGAAATTCCTGATCGACGCGACTGCGACGTTCGATACCTCGCTCGAGCCTGCCGAGGCGCTGCGCAACCTCGCGCGAGCCGCCGTGCCCGAGCTTGCCGAGCTGTGCGTGATCGACCTGCTCGACCGTGACGGGGTGATCAGCGACACCGTCGCCGCCGCGCTCGACCCGGCCCTCGCCGAAGGCGTCGAGCAGATGCGGCGCGAGCTTCCGCTCGATCTCGCCGGCACCCATCCGGTCGCCCGTGCGCTCGCGACCGGCGCGCCGTGCGTCGTCGACGACCTGACCGACCGCGGCACGCTGAGCGAAGCCGCGCAGGGCGATGCGCACCAGCAGTTCATGCGCCAAGCCGGCTACCGCTCCGCGGCAGTCTTTCCGATGATCGCGCGCGGGCGCACGCACGGAGCGATCTCCTTCCTTCACCTGCACAGCGATGCGCGCTACGGGCGCGACGTGCTGACCGTGCTCGAGGACCTCAGCGGGCGCGCCGCGATGGCCTTCGACAACGCCCGGCTGTACGCCGAGCGCACACGCGTCGCGCAGACGCTCAGGCGCAGCCTGATGCCGAGCGCGCTTCCGACGATCCCCGGCCTCGAGCTCGCGAGCTTCTTTCGCCCGCTCGGCGTCGGCAGCGAAGTCGGCGGCGACTTCTACGACGCCTTCGGCGACGAGCGCGGCTGCTGGCTCGTCGTCGGCGACGTCTGCGGCAAGGGTGCCGACGCCGCCGCGCTGACCGGCTTCCTGCGCCACACGACCGTCGCCTACGCGCGGGATGCCGACAGCCCAGGGACCGTCCTCTCGCAGGTCAACCGTGTGATGCTCGACCAGGACTTCGAAGGACGCTTCGCCACCGCGATCCTCGTCAACCTGCGCTTCTGCGGCGAGGACGTCGCCGTCACGGTCGCTTCTGCCGGGCACCCCGCCGCGCTGCTCACGCGCGGCGGCGGCGCCGCCGAGGAGCTCGGCGAGCGCGGCGCGCTGCTCGGCATCTTCGCCGAGCCCGCGATCCACGAGACCTCCGCCGTGCTCTCGCCCGGCGACTCGCTCGCGCTCTACACCGACGGGCTGCTCGAGGCCCACGCGCCCGCTCGCATGCTGACCACGCAAGCGATGATCGACGAGCTCCGCAGCGATCCCCCGGCCGCCGCGCGCGAGACGATCGACACCTTGCTGCGCCTCGTCGAGCTCGACGAGCACGTGCGCGACGACATCGCGATCCTCACCGCACGCGTCACCACGCCCGGCGCGACCGTCTCGCGACTCGCGCGCAGCGGCGTCGTGAGAGGCTCGCCGCCCGCGAGTTACGCAGAAGGACCGGAGCTGCCGCAGCGCGCGCAGCGCGCGCTTTAGCCGGGCGGCGTGCCGAGCGGGCGTGCCGAGTGCCGCGATGAGCGGCGCTACGGCGCCGCCGTGGCCGTCGAGCCGGGCCGCGAGCGCCGATTGCCTCAGCCGTGGTACTGCGCGAGCAGATCGCTGAATTCGTAGGGCTGCTGTTCGATCCCGCTGCAGGCATCGCTTTCGGCGCCCTTCGCCGCACACGGTCGATCGCGGTTGACCGACCAGAACGTCAGCCGGCCGAGGTGATGCTGCTGGGCGAATGTGAGCATCGCGTGGAAGTTCGCCGCGCTGACCGTCTCGTCGGACTCGTCCGTCGTGCCGTTCATCGAGGAGATGCCGACGCGTTCGTAGGCGAGCGCGCTCGAGACGCCGTAGCGAATCGCGACTTCGCGCTCGAGCCCTTCGGCGGCGCGGATCGAGGTCTGCCCCATGTCCGCCACCGGCGCGCCGAAGTCGAACGGCATGATCGTCCACACGCTCGGCTGAAAGCCGATCGCCGCCGCGTCGGCGATCAGGCTCTGCCCGTCGCGTTCCGGGCCCGTCTGATCGGTGCCGAACGTGATCGAGATCTCCAGGCCCGCGTTCGCGCGTTGCACCGCGGCCAGCGCGTCGATGACGCGCACGCGCGTCTTCTTGTTCGTGAACTCGCCGTGCTCGATGTCGATGTCGATCGCGTGCAGCGAGTACGCGTCGATCACCTTCTGGTAGGCCGCCGCAAGCGCTTCCGGCGTCTTGCACGCCGAGCCGAGCTTCTTGCCGCTCCAGCCGCCGAAGGAGACGTCGACGTCGCCGCCGGCCGCGCGGATCGCTTCGATCGCGCTCTGATCGGCGCCGCCGATCAGCGCTCGCTTGCCGTCCCACGCCGGGTCGCACCTGCCGCGCGAGAGCATGAACGCGAGCGTCAGATCGTTCACGCCCGTCGCTGCGGTGACGCCCGCCGGTGGCTGCGGGCTGCCCCAGCCGAGATACTCGTATGGCGCCGCCAGCTCGACCGGCTGAGCCTCCGCAAGCGCAGCGCCGGCGAGGCTCAGCGCGAGCGCTCCGATCGCGAGCGCCGATGCGAGCGCGACCCTCCCGATCGTCGCGTCTCCAAAGCTCATTCGCAGCTCATCCCGGGCAAGAATACCGCTCGCTCTAGGGGCCCCGCCCGAGGTAGCGACCGCGAAGCGCGTACGGCTCATGCGACGCTCTCTGATAGACCCCGCGAGATGGGCGCCCGCGAGAATCCGCCGCCCGCTCGCCGACACGCGAGTCGCAGACGCGTGGGCGTGATCGTCGCCGCAGTCCTGCTCGCCGCGCTGCTCGCGTTCGCGCTGTCGCGTCTGGGGCTGCACCGCATCGGGCATGCACTCGTCACGGCGAGCCCCGGCTGGGTCGCGCTCGCGTTCGTGCTGATGGGCAGCTCGCTCGTGCTGCGCTCGATCTCCTGGCACGAGGTGCTGCGCGCAGCGCTACCCGAAACGCCGATCTCGTGGCTTGCCGTCACGCGCGCGACGATGATCGGCGTGATGGCCTCGGCCGTCGTGCCCGGGCGCGTCGGCGAGCCTGCGCGTGTCGTCGTGCTGACGCGGCGCCTCGCCGGCTCGACCAAGCGACAGCTGCCGATCGTCGCCGGGACGGTCTTTTCGCAAACGCTGATCAACCTGCTCGCGCTCGCGATCCTCGCCGGCGTGACGTTCACGAGCGTGCCGCTGCTAAGCGGCCATCCGGCCGGCATCGCGACGGCGATCGCGATCCCGCTGCTGATCGCCGCGCTCGTCGTCGCCGGGCCGCGCCTGCTCGCGCTCGGCCGGCGCGCGCGCTCGCGGCGCATCGCCCGCTGGGCGGACGCGCTCGCCCGAGTCTTCGCGCTCGCTCGCCGCGGCTTGATCGTCTTCGCGCGCCCGCGCTACGGCAGCGGCGCGATCGGCGCGCAGCTGATCGCTTGGGCGCTGCAATGGCTCGCCTGCTACGCCGTGCTGCTCGCGCTCGGGCTGCAGCACAAGGCCGGGCTCGCCGCCGCCGCGGCGATCCTGCTCGCGGTCAACGTCAGCGCGATACTGCCCGCGACGCCGTCGAACGTCGGCGTCTTCCAAGCGGCCTGCCTCGTCGTGCTGACCGCCTACGGCGTCGGCGGCGGTCCGGGTCTCGCCTACGGCATCATCTTGCAGGCCGTCGAGGTGCTGACGGCGCTCGCGCTCGGGATTCCGGCGCTGCTCGGCGAGGGACTCACGTGGCGGGAGATTCGCGCCGGCTCGGAGGACGAGGAGCAGCGCGAGGAGCAGGCTGTTGCCGTCGAGGCCTCAGCCGGCGATCGCGCGCAGTGACTGGCGCAGCGAGGCGGTCGTCTGCAGGACCGCCGTCGGCTCGTAGCCGCAGTGCGCCATGCAGTTTTCGCAGCGTGGGTCCTTGCCGCGACCGTACTTGTCCCAGTCGGTCGTCTCGATCAGCTCTTTGTAGGTCTCCGTATAGCCGTCGGACATCAGGTAGCACGGACGCTGCCAGCCGAACAGCGAGTAGCTCGGAATACCCCACGCCGTGCAGTCGAATTCGGCCTTGCCCTCGAGGAAGTCGAGGAACAGCGGGCTGTGGTTCAGCCGCCACTTCTTGCGCCGGCCTTCGCTGAAGGCCTCCTTGAACAGCTTGCGCGTCTCGGTCACGCCGAGGAAGTGCTCCTGGTCGGGAGCTTTCTCGTACGCATACGCCGGCGAGATCATCATTTCGTCGACTTCGAGATCGTCGTTGAGGAAGTCGAGCACCTCGCGCACGGTCTTCGGCGAGTCCTGCGTGAAGAACGTCGTGTTCGTCGTGACGCGGAAGCCGGCCGCCTTCGCCGCCTTGATCGCGGCGACGGCCTTGTCGAAGACGCCCTCGCGCTCGACCGAGGCGTCGTGGCGCTCCTGCAGCCCGTCCATGTGCACGGCCCAGGAGAAGTACGGGCTCGGCTTGAAGTTCTCGAGCTTCTTCTCCAAGAGCAGCGCGTTCGTGCAGAGGTAGACGAACTTCTTGCGTTTGAGCAGCTCGTCGGCGATCACGTGGATCTCCGG
>DASZLB010000148.1:0-11909 GCA_035552575.1 Solirubrobacteraceae bacterium
GCGGTTCTATGGACATTGTGTTGGACAACTTCGGTGGGGAAGGTGCTCGATGAGCCCCGATGAGCTGCTGATCGACGTTCCGCAGCAGGCGAGCGACGAGCGCGAGGACCGTCATCGCCCGCGCCCGCGGCTGGCCTCGACCGACGATGTCGCACGAGACGTCGGCCTCGGCGCGACGCCGCAGCACGACGACACGCAGCCCCCTTTGGGCCCGACCGTGCCGCCGGTGCGCACGATCGTCGTCGACCGTGCGCCCGTCCCGGTGCTGCCGACGCAGCAGCGCGAGTCGATCCGCGCCGTCTCCTCGACCGGCCCCGAGCGGATACGCCTCGAGGATGTGAGCATCGACTACGGCCTCAAAAAGGCGGTCAAGTCGGTCTCGCTGTCGATCCACAAGGGCGAGGTGCTCGCGCTGATCGGGCCGTCTGGATGCGGCAAGACGACGCTGCTGCGCACACTCAACCGGCTGACGGAGCTGACGCCGAGCGCGGCGCGCTCCGGCCGCGTGCTGCTCGACGGCGAGGACATCCACGAGATGGCGGACACGGCGCTGCGCTCACGCGTGGCAATGGTCTTCCAGCAGCCGAACCCGTTTCCGATGTCGATCTTCGACAACGTCGCTTTCGCGCTGCGCGAACAGTCGCGCAAGAAGCCGCGCAAGCGCGAGCTCGAGCCGCTCGTGATCGACGCACTGAAGCGCGCCGGCCTATATGAGGAGGTCGGCGACGACCTCGACCGCCCGGCGCTGCGCCTCTCGGGTGGACAGCAGCAGCGGCTGTGCATCGCTCGCGCGATCGCGCCGCGCCCGGAGGTGCTGCTGATGGACGAGCCGTGCAGCGCGCTCGACCCGATCTCGACGGCGACGATCGAGAAGCTGATCGGCGAGTTGCGGCGCGACCTCGCGGTCGTCGTCGTGACGCACAACCTCGCGCAGGCGCACCGGATTGCGGACAAGGTCGCGTTCATGTACCTCGGCGACCTCGTCGAGTACGGAAGCACCTCGGAGGTCTTCGACGAACCGCGTGCGACGCGCACCCGCGACTACGTGCGGGGAGCCTTCGGATGAAGCCTTGCGATCGCCCGGCGCAGCGATGCGGCCGGGAGTCCTGAAGCGGGCGCTCGTCGTGGTCGGCTGTGGAGCCCTGGCCTTGACGGCGTCTGCTTGCGAGAGCACCGAGTCCGAAAGCGCGAAGATCGCTCGCGAAGGGGGGCCGGCCGCGGCGGGGCCGAGCGCGCTGAAGCTCGGCGCGGCAAACCGCGGCGTGCGCGCATCGGATGCGACGTTGCTCTCGAGCGGCGGGCGCACAGCGGTCGCGGTGAAGCTGACGATGACGTCCTCGCGCGCTCAGCGCGACGTTCCGCTGCTCGTCGAGGTGACGGGCAAGGGCGGCAAGGTCGTCTACACGAACGGAACGGGCGGCGTCGAAGCGGCGCTGCAGCGGATCGCGCTGCTGCGCCCGCACGCGAGCGTGTGGTGGGTCGACGACCAGGTGCTCACCGCGCAGCCCGGCACGGCCGTGCAGGTTCGCGTCGGCACGGGCACGAGCGCGCACACGTCCTCGGCAGCTCCGCTGACGACGAAGTCGACGCACGTCGGCGAGCAGTCGGGACTGAGCACGCTGAGCGGCGAGCTCGTCAACAGCTCGAGCCACGCGCAGGGCAAAGTGCCGGTGTTCGCTGTCGCGTTGCGCGCCGGGAAGGTCGTCGCCGCGGGTCGCGCGGTCGTGGGGTCGCTCGCGGGGCACCGCGGCGCGAGCGCGCCGTTTCAGATCTTCCTCGTCGGCAACCCTGCAGGGGCAAAGCTCGAGCTGACCGCCGTGCCGGCGCCCCCGGGGGGAGGCTGAAGCCGTGAGCCTCGTCCCGGTTCCGTCAGAGCAAGCCGGAGCGACATGCGCGCACTGTGGCGCGGCGCTCGTCGCCGACCAGCGCTACTGCCTCTCGTGCGGGCAGCCCGCCTCGCCGGTTCGCCTCGCGTTCCTCGACGTGCTGCACGGCACTGCGGCAGGCGCGAATCCGCCAGGCGCGGTGCCGCAGACGCTCGAGATGACCCCGGCCGGCTTCCTCCCGGCCGGCGGCCAGGGCGGCGCGAACGGCTGGCTGCGCCGCAACTCGGGCGTGCTCGGCCTGCTGGCGGTGCTCGTGCTCTGCTTGATCGCCGGCCTGCTGATCGGTCACTGGGCCGGGCAGGGCGGGACGAAGGTGCCGGCCAAGCAGGTCGTCGAAGTCAAGGGGCTCTCGGGCCTCGCAGCGGCGCCTGCGGCAGCGAGCACGACGACGGCGCCCGCGAGCGCGAAAGAATCCTCGGCCGTCGAATCCTCGTCGAAGACGAGCGCGAAGGAAGCCGCGGAACTGGCGAAGGAACGCGCGAAAGAAACGAAGGCCGAAAAAGCGCCGCCACCCAAACCGGTCAAAGTCGCTCCGGCGAAGATCAAAAAACTCTCGACTTCGAGCGGCAAACAGCACCAGGAAGAAATCAACGCACTCGGCGCGCAGCCGATCGAAACGGGCTGAGCACGGATGAGCACGCCCAGCAATGGATCGCTGGCGGAGCTTCGCGCTCGCCGCTACGAGCTCGCCGAGCGCGTGTCCGAGCTGACGTGGGACCTCGGCGGACTGACCTACGAGATGGCGGTCCGCGACCACTACCGCCTCGACGTGCTCGCGCGCCGCGCCGCCGAGCTGCAGCAGGCAGACGCGCAGCTTGGCGAGGTTCAGCGCCTGCTCGCGAGCGCGGAGGCCGGCGTGCACGGACAGTGCCGCTCGTGCGGCGCCGTGCACAGCCGCGGCGCGTCGTTCTGCTGGCATTGCGGCGCAGGTCTGCTCGAGGAGGCCCGCCCGGCCGTGCTCGAGAGCGCGGGCGAGCCGGCTTAGGCGCGAATCGCAGCGACCCGACGCTACGCATCGGGTACGTACGCGCGCGCACCTCCGCTGGACGTGCGCCGCGTCGGGTGACTAAGCTCGCGCGCATGTGGCTCACCGGGGGGCGGCGACTGGCTGTCGCGACGAGTGCGATCGCGCTCTTGGCGAGTGTGCCCGCGGGCGCGTCCGCGACGACGTTCGGGGCCGATCTCAACAACGCGCCGAATAACCCGACGACGTGTGGCGAAGGCATTTCGCCGTATCTGACTGCCCCGATGGGCAGCCCCTCGTGCATGTATTTCTCCGGCGCCCCTGGTCCGTCCTCCTATGCGCC
The DNA here is from genome assembly GCA_035552575.1 of Solirubrobacteraceae bacterium. GTDB lineage: Bacteria > Actinomycetota > Thermoleophilia > Solirubrobacterales > Solirubrobacteraceae > Palsa-744. The sequence goes on from DASZLB010000148.1 coordinate 3,194, forward strand.
GGCGAGCGGCACGCTGACGGCCGTGCATGTCCGCGTCGGCGCAACGACAGGACCGATGCAGGTCGTGATCCTGCGCTCGCTCTACCAAAACAAAGCCGGCGATCCAGGGCACCCGTACTTCGCCTGCTGCTTCGTCGAGCGCTACGGTCCGATCTTCACGCCACAGGCGAACACGGTCACGACGGTCGCGACGAACCTGCCCGTCACCGAGGAACCGATACCCGCGGCAGACGACTTCTCGACGAACGCCGCAGGCGACTTCCTGGCGCTCTCGGTGCTTGCCCCGAACGTCCCGATCCCGGCCTTCGGCGACGGGCGCAGCGGTTTCGCCGGCTACTACCCGGCGCCCAACGAAGCGACCGCGCCGGCGCCTGGTCCGACGCCGCTGACGGCCGCGACGGAGAACTTTGGCGCGCAGGTGCTGATCAGCGCCGATCTCGAAGGGGCCTCGGCCGGAACGACCACGCCGCCGCCGGCGCCTGTCGTGGCGCCCGCCACCGGGCCGGCCGCGGCGCCAACGCTGCCGTCGATCGCCCTGCCGAGGCTGACGATCCCGGTCAAGAACGGGACGGCGACGGTGCCGATCCAATGTCTGCTCGTCAGCTGCGCCGGTGTGCTCAACCTGCAGAGCGCGCAACTCGGCGGCGTCGCGAGCGCGGCGCGCAAGAAGCAGGCGACGAAGCCGAAGCTCGTCAGCTACGGCACGGCGAGCTTCTCGCTGAAGGCGAACACGACGGGCAAGGTGAAGGTCAAACTCGACCTGGCCGGGCGCAAGCTGCTCAAGGCCCACGGCAAGGTCAAGGCCTGGGCGAACGTGCGCTTCACGGCCGGCGGCGGCAAGCCGAAGAGCACGCGCGTCACGCTCAAGCGCTGAGCTTCGCGCTCGCCGCGAGCCGCTCGTCAAGTCGTCCAAGCCGGCATGCACGCGCCGCGCGATCGCTTAGCGTGTCGCGCGTGGACCGCTCGCTGTGCGCCGCTGCGCTGGCATCGCTGCTGCTCACAGCCGGCGCTGCGGCGGCTGACGCGACAGGCGCCTCGCGCGCTCGCGATGCGGCCGCCGTGCGCGCGCATGGGCTATCGCCGCACGTCGGCTCGTGCCCGGTCTTCCCGGCGAGCAACGCGCTCAACGAGGACATCTCGAAAGCTCCGCTCGACCCGAACTCGGCGGAGTACATCGACTCGATCGGCTCGCGCGTCGACCTGCACGCGGACTTCGGCACGAACCCGAGCTATGGGATCCCGTACTCGGTCGTCAAGCGCGCTCAGCCGAAGGTGCCGATCGCCTTCAGCGAATACGGCGAAGAATCGGACCCCGGCCCCTATCCGATTCCTCCTAGTGCGCCGGTCGAGGGCGCGGGCGAAGAAGGCGATCGTCACGTGCTCGTGATCCAGGAAGGCAGTTGCAAGCTGTATGAGCTCTATGCCGCGAAGCGCTCGGGAAGCGGCTGGGAAGCCGGCTCGGGCGCGGTCTTCGACTTGCGCAGCAATGCGCTGCGACCGGAAGGATGGACGTCGGCCGATGCCGCCGGCCTGCCGATCTTTCCGCTGCTCGCGCGCTATCCGGAGGTGCATGCCGGCGAGATCGACCATGCGCTGCGCGTGACCGTCCCGCGCACGCAGGCAGGCTACATCCATCCGGCGACGCACCTCGCGTCCTCGAGCACCGACACGAGCCTGCCGCCGATGGGCCTGCGTCTGCGCCTGAAGGCGTCGTTCGAGATCGCCCGCTATCACGGCCAGGCGCTCGTGATCCTGCGCGCACTGAAGCGCTACGGGTTGATCGTCGCCGACAACGGCTCGCCGTGTTACATCACCGGCGCGCCGGACAAGCGCTGGAGCGACGAAGACCTCGATCAGCTGAAGACCGTTCCGGGCTCGGCCTTCGAGGCCGTCCGCAGCGGGCCGATTCTGCGCAAGCGCTGAGCGAGGCGCCTGAGCGCCGCGAACGCTGCCGCCGCGGAACCGCTGCGAGAACGTTTCCGGGCTCGGGCGGTGCGCTGCGCCGCGGGCGGGCTAGGACTGCTGCTGGTGCTCGACCGGCGCCGGCGCGGGGGGCGCGGCGGCGGAGGCGGGAACCGGCGGGGCTGCAGTCACGGGCGGCGGCTCCTGCTGGTGCTGTTGCGCAGGCGGCAGCGCCTCGTGGTTCTCGCCCGTCACCGATGACTTGAACTCGCGCATTCCGCTGCCGAGCGAGCGGCCGATCTCGGGCAACCGCTTTGCGCCGAACACCAGCAGCAGGATTACGACGAGAAAGGCGATGTGCAGGGGGTTGTCGAGGCCCATGTGCTGTCGCTCAGTCTAGACGATCTGCTAGCCGTCATGGTCGAGGGCTCGGCGGACGAACTGCGCCGCGACGATCAGCAGCAGCCCGGCGAAGGCATCGCGCAGGACCGTGCCTGACAGCTCGTTGGCGATCGCGACGCCGCCTGCCGCTCCGGCAAGCGAGAGCAGGCCGAGCAGCAGCGCGTCCGAGCGGCGCACGTTGCCGTAGCGATCCTGCCGGTAGGAGCCGACGATCGCCACGGGGACGATCGCAAGCAGCGAGGTCGCCTCGGCTTGGTGCTGGTTGAGATTGAGGAAGATCACGAGGCCGGGCACGAACAGCACGCCGCCGCCGACGCCGAGCAGCCCCGCGATCACGCCGCCGGCGAGGCCGATCGCGATCGCACCGATCATCGCAGCACGAGCTCGACGGCGCTCGCGAGCAGCACGCCGGCGAACATCAGCGAGATCACGCGGTTGTGCAGGCGCTGCTGCAGCCACGCGCCGATCAGCACGCCGCCGACTGCCGGAATCCCGACGAGCAGCGCGTCGCCGACGTGCACGTTGCCGTAGAGGCCCTGCGTCGCGGCGGCGAACGCCGCGATGAAGACGATCGCGGCGAGCGACGTCGCCGTCGCCGCGCGCTCGCCGTAGCCGAGCCAGAGGACGAGCAACGGGACGATCACGCTGCCGCCGCCGACGCCGAACAAACCGCTGAACAGACCGGCCAGCGTGCCGATCGTCATCAGCTTCAGCGAGCGGTTCGGCGCCCCCCCGACCGAGCCGTCAGCAACCACGCTTGCGAGCGCACCGGTCAGCGACCATGCGCGGCATACTAATCCCCGTGTCCCCCGCTGCCACGCTCGTGGAGGCGCTCGAGCCGCTCCGCTCCGACCCCGATCGCGGCGCGATCCTGCTCGACATCGATGGCACGCTCGCACCGATCGTGCGCCACGCCACGGACGCGCACGTGCCCGAGGCGACGCGTACGTTGCTGATCGAGATCGCCAAGCGCTACGGCGTCGTCGGCTGCGTCAGCGGACGTCGCGCGGCGACGGCGCGCCAGATCGTCGCGATCGGCACGCTCGCCTACGTCGGCAACCACGGCGGCGAGCTGTTGCGTCCCGGCGCGACGCGCCCGGAGGTCGACGAGGGGCTCGCCGCTTGGACGGCGCGGATCCGTGCGTTCGCGGCGCAGACGCTGACGCCCGAGGTGCAGCGGCTGCGGATACGCGGTGAGGACAAGGAGGCGATCGCCGCGTTTCACTGGCGCGGGGCCCCGGACGAGGAGGCGGCGGCAGCGGCCGTCGCGCAGATCGCCGAGCGCGCCGAGCAGCAGGGCTTCGCCGTGCATTGGGGGCGCAAGGTGCTCGAGGTGCGCCCGCCCGTGGCGCTCGACAAGGGCATCGGCGTTGCGCTGCTGCTGCGCGATACGGCGGCGAAGGCGGCGCTCTACGTCGGCGACGACACGACCGACCTCGATGCTTTTCGCGGCTTGCGCGAGCTCGCGCAGCAGGGGAAGCTGCAGTCGGCGCTGTGCGTCGCGGTCGACTCCGACGAAGCTCCGCCGGAGCTCGCACGCGAGGCCGATCTGACGCTGGACGGCACGACGGGCGTACGCGAACTGCTCGAGGCGCTGCTGTAGTAGTCGCGTGCGCTTCGTCGACTTCCTGAGAACCACCGTCATGCTCAGCGCCGGCGCAGCAACAGCGCTGGCGCTCGTCACCGTGCTGGCCGCGGGCACGAAATCCGAAGAACCGCTGCTGCCGATCGCGGTCGGCTGGTGGATCGTCGCGGCACTCGTCGGATTGCGCCTCGGCAGGCGCGCCGAGACGAACCCGCCGATCGCGCGCCTGCTGGCCGACGCGAAAGCAAGCAAGGCGATGCCCGAGCATCACCCGAGCGCGATCTTGGTCAATCGGCTCTGGCCGCTCTTGCTGTTCACGCTGATCGCCGGCGGGCTGGCGTTCCTTGCCCCGCAGATCCCCGGCATCGCGGCGGGCTTCGCGATCATCTGGGCGCTCGCGTGGCGCCGCCAGGACGCGGCAGTCGCCGCGATCGAGGGGCGCGACGGCGCGTTCTTCTACGTCCTGCGCACCTCGCCGGTGCGCCCGATGGAGCTCGAGCGCACGCCGGGCTTCAAGTCGCTTCGCACCGAACGCACGAACGGCGCCGTCACGTAGTGCGCCGCGATCGAGCCGTCGATGTACTGCTCGTGTCGCTCGGCTCGACCGAGGGTCTGCGACGGGCCGACGACGAGCTGCAGGACGCGCTGCGACGGGCCGGCGCGCGCGTCGCCGTCGCGCGCCCGTTCCCACCGGATGCGCTACCGACGATGATGCTCACGGACCTGCTCTGGGCGCGCGCCGCGCGCGAGGCCGCGAGCAAGCTCTTCGAGCAGCAGAAGCCCGCGCCGGCACGCTCGGTGATCTACTCGACGACGACCGCAGCGCTGTTCTGGAAGCGCCCCGGCGCGATCCGCTTCGACGCGACAGCCGACGGCAACCGGCCAGGACGCCACGGTCTGTGGCAGCGCCCGCTCGAGCGCCGTCGCCTACGTGAAGCGCCGCTGCTGCTGCCGTGGAGCGACGGCGCCCTGCGCGAGACGTCGACCTTCTCGGCCGGCCGGCACGGCGAGCAACGCGCGCTCGTGCTGCCGGTGCCCGTCGAGGTCTCCGGTCCGCCGGCGGACCGGCGCGACATCGCGGCGATCACCTACGCCGCGAACCCATCGAAGAAGGGGCTCGACCGCGTGCTTGGCGCGTGGCGGCGCATTCGTGCCGAGCGCCAGGCGCGGGCGCCGGGCGCCGGGCGGAGCGGGGCGGAGCAAGATGATGCGCCCGAGGAGCTGCTGATCGCGGGCATCTCGCCGGAGCAGCTCGCGCGCACGGGCCTGCTCGCGCGCGAGGAGCCCGGCGTGCGCGTGCTCGGCCCGCTCGAGTCGAGCGAGTTCCGCGCGCTGCTGCGCCGCGCGCGCGTGTTCGTCTGCGCGCCGCGGCGCGAGGACTACGGGATCGTCCAGCTCGAGGCGCTCGCCGACGGCTGCCGTCTCGTCACGACGGCGGCGCCGGGTCCTTACGCGGCATTGCCGATCGCGCGCGAGCTCGACGCGCGGCTCGTCGGCGACGATCTCGCGGGCGCGCTGCGTGTCGCACTCGAGGAGCCGGCGGGCGACTACGGCGAGCGCGCGCGCGAGGCACTCGCACCGTTCAGCCGCGAGACCGTCGATCGGCTCGTCGCCGAGCGGCTACTGCCGCGACTGCTTGCGTAGCGGCTGAAGCTCGGCCCAGCTGCGCGTGTTGACGACCTCGACAGCGCTCAGCCACGCACGGCGCGCCGTCGCGACGCCCCAGCGCATGTTCTGAAGCGTGCGCGTGCGGTGCGCGTCGGAGTCGATCAGCAGGCGCACGCCCGCGCGTGCGGCGGCGCGCGCATTGACGTCGGAGAGATCGCGACGGTCCGGGTTCGCGTTGATCTCGAGGAATGTCCCGGCGCTCGCGGCGGCCGCGAACACGGCGTCGAGGTCGATCGCATACGGCTCGCGCCGCTCGATCAGGCGCCCCGTCGGGTGGCCGATCGCGTCGACGAGCGGGTGCTCGACGGCGGCGATCATCCGCTCGGTCATCGCTTGCTCTGACATGCCGAAAGACGTGTGCGCGCTGGCGATCACCCAGTCGAGCGCGCCGAGCAGCTCGTCGTCGTAGTCGAGCGAGCCGTCGGGGAGGATGTTGACCTCGCTGCCGGCGAGCAGCTCGATGCCGTCGATGCTCGCGTTCGCTGCGTGCACGAGCTCGATCTGGCGGCGCAGCTGCTCGGGCGAGACGTCGTTGCCGAAGCCGTGCGTCGCCGAGTGGTCGGTGATCGCGAGGTAGTCGTAGCCGAGCCCGCGCGCGGCGTGCGCCATCTCGGCGATCGTGTTGTGCCCGTCGGAGGCGACCGTGTGGCTGTGCAGGTCGCCGCGGATGTCGCCGAGCTCGATCAGCTCGGGAAGCGCGCGCTGCTCGCCCTCACCCGCGGCGAAGTCGGCGAGCGCGGCCGCGAGCTCGCCGCGATCCTCGCGCAGCTCGGGCTCGATGTAGGCGAGGCCGAGCAGCTCGTAGACCTCCTGCTCGCTCGCGCACGTGCGCGAGCGGCCGATCGCGTCGTCGAGCAGCCCGTACTCGGAGACGTGCAACCCGCGACGCACGGCCGCTTCGCGCAACGACGCGTTGTGGCGTCCCGAGCCGGTGAAGTGCTGCAGCAGGTTGCCGAGCTGCGCGGGCTTCGCGATGCGCAGGTCGACGCTCACGCCGGAGTACGTCCGCGCGCGCGCGCCGGCCTTGCCGGCCGAGCCGACGCTCGCGATCTGCTCGAGCTTGGACAAGCCTTTGGCGAGCGTTGCCGGGCGGTTGGTGACCGCGATCAGGTCGACGTCCTTGACGCTGTCGGCCCAGCGCCGCGCCGAGCCGGCGATCTGCACGTGCGTACCGGCGCCGCCGAGCTCGCCCAAGCCCTCGGCAAGCGCCTGCCCGAGCTCGAGCGCCTTCGGCAGCAAGAGGCGCGGCTCGCGGCGCTCGCCGGCCCCTGCCTCGAGCGCCTCGAGCACGCGCTCCTCGAGCTTCGGCCCGAGTCCGCGCACGGTCCGGATGCGCTGCGCGAGCGCCGCCTCGCGCAGCGTCTGCAGCGAGTCGACGCCGAGCTCCGAGTGCAGCAGCCGCGCGCGCTTGGCGCCGAGTCCAGGCAGCCGCGTGACGGCGACGAGGCCGGGAGGGAACTGCGCGCGCAGGCGCTCCGCCGCCGGTATCGCACCGGTCTCGACGAGCGCGAGGATCTTCTCTTGCAGCGTCGCTCCGATCCCCGGCAGCTCGCTCGCGCGGCTCTCGCGCGCCAGCGCGGCGACGGACACCGACGCCTCGCGCACGCTCTTGGCGGCCGTGCGGTAAGCGAGCACGCGGTGGACGATCGCTCCATCGAGCTCGTAGAGGTCGCCGAGCTCTTCGAGCGCTTCGGCGATCGCGACGTTCGAGAGCTCCTTCTGGGCCACGTCCGTCAGGGTATGCGTCCGCGCCGCTGCACGCCCGTGGACGCCGGCGCACGCTTCGCTGCGCATTCCCTCGTCTCGACGGTCTAGGGTACGCCGACCGATGTCGAGCGAGCCGTGGCTGATACTGCCGACGTACAACGAGGCGGAGAACATCGAAGTGATCGTGCGCGCCGCGAGCGAGGTGCTCGCCGCCGCCGCGCCGAACGGCTTTCGCATCCTCGTCGTCGACGACGGCTCGCCTGACGGTACCGGCGATATCGCCGATCGCCTGGCCGGCGAGCACGACTGGTTCGAGGTGCTCCACCGCTCCGTCAAGAACGGCATCGGCCCGGCGTATCTGGCCGGCTTTCGCCACGCGCTCGACCGCGATGCGGGCTACGTGATGGAGATGGACTCGGACTTCTCGCACGACCCCGCCGACCTCGCGCGCCTGCTCGCGGCCGTCGATCGCGACACGCCGGGCAGTGCCGACCTCGCGCTCGGCTCGCGCTACGTGCCCGGCGGCGGCGTCAGCGACTGGGGCTGGCTGCGCCGCCTCATCAGCGAGGGCGGCTCGATGTACTCGCGGATCGTGCTCGGCCTGAAGGTGCGCGACCTGACGGGCGGATTCAAGTGCTTCCGCCGCGAGGTGCTCGAGGCGATCCACTTCGACGCCGTGCGTTCGCAGGGCTACGCGTTCCAGGTCGAGCTCACCTATCGCGCCGTCCGCGCCGGCTTCGACGTCGTCGAGGTTCCGATCGTCTTCCGTGATCGTCAGCTCGGCCAGAGCAAGATGTCGTGGAAGATCGCGGCCGAGGCGATGTGGCTCGTCCCGCGGCTGCGCTTCAGGTAGCGATCCGTGCGCGCCACCGGCGCCTGCTTCAGGCGCGTGGCGCGGCGGCCGATGTAGATCGGATGGATGCCTCGGCTTACGCGTTCACGCACGGCGTGCGCCGCACGCGTGAGACGTTGCGCGTCTGGCAATTGCGGCCCGGACGTGTGCTCGGGGGCTGGCTCTTGGGCTCTGCGCTCGCCGCCTTCGGCCTGCTCGCGGCCGTCTGGCTGATCGCGTCGCTGAGCGGCGGCTACGACCAGGTCGTCGAACTGCACTCGCCGTTCGCCGTCGGCAACCTCGACAACGTCGTCACCGTGCTCGCTCACAACATGCTCGTGCTCGCGCTGCACGCGATGGCCTGCGTCGCCGGGTTCATCGCCGGCAGCTCGCTGCCGCTGCAGGCCGAGGGCCGCTCGGGTGTCTCGCGCTGGGTTCACGAACACGGCGGGCGGATTGCGATCGCGTTCGTCGTCGCGGCGACGACCTTCTCGCTGAGCGCGCAGGCGTACCTGCTCGGGCACACGCTCGGCGGCGTCGCGACGTTCCTGCGCGTCTCGCCGGGGCTGCTGCTGCTCGGTGTGCTGCCGCACGCCGTGCCGGAGCTGATCGCGCTGTTC
>DASZLB010000149.1:0-33025 GCA_035552575.1 Solirubrobacteraceae bacterium
CGGCGGCAGAACAGCTCGAGCGCCTCGCGCAGGCAAGCCCGCTCGAGCGCCTCGCGCTCGCCAAGCTCGTCGGCGAGCGAGAACCACTGCAGCGGGCTGCCTTTGCCGTCCGCGCCAAAGCGCGCGAGCGCCTCGTAGGCGTGGATCGAGCCGCTGCGCACGTCGACGATCGGCTGTACGACCATCGAGAGGCCGTCGCCGTCGATCACACGGCGAAGCGCTCCGCGCGCGCTGCGCCGCCCATCGCCGCTGAGCGATCCTCCGGAGTAGACCGAGACCTGCCCGGTGCCGGGCGCCTTCTTCGCCACGCGCAGCGCGATGTCGGCCGCCCGCAGCAGCGCCTCTGCGTCGCTGCCGTCGCGCGGCGCCTGCGCGATGCCGATCGACGTCGCGATGCGCCGCTCGTCCTCGTTGCCGTGCGGCAGCGATTGCAGCAGCCGCTCGGCGATCGCGAGCGCGTCTGCTCCTGGGAGCAGCAGCGCGAACTCGTCGCCGCCGAGCCGCCCGCCCACAGAGCCGCCGGTGCTCTGCGCCTGAACCAGCTCGCCGAACCGCGCGAGCAGCGCGTCACCGGAGGCCTGCCCGGCAGTCTTGTTGATCGCGCCGAAGCCGTCGAGGTCGAACATCAGCAGCGAGAGCGGGTGCTCGGCACTTGCCGAAGCGCTCGCGCGCTGCAGCGCTGCGTGAAACGCGTTGCGCGACAGCAGGCCCGTGAGACCGTCGTGGTCAGCATCCCAGCGTGCCCTGCGCAGCAGGCTGTTGAGCTCGACAGTCAAGCGACCGATCGTCAGCAGCAGCGCGACCGACGCGATCGCGAGGCCGGCGTATTCGGCGCTGAGCGAACCTGCGCGAACGATCGGCAGCGCGAGCGCTCCGAGCACGATCGTCCGTCCGATCCAGTGCACGCGCCCGCCGCGCGCCATCACGCCGCTTGCCACCGCCGCGAGCCAGAGGATGCTGAGCACGTCGACGCGCTGGTCGCCGAGACCGACGATCAGGACCGCCGCGACGCCCGCGAGCGACTCCTCGAGCTTCAGCAGCCTCGGACGGCGCACGAGCAGATGCACTCCCGCTGTCGCCGCGATCGTCGCGAAGCCCGCGATGCCGAGCGCCGGGCGGCCGAGCAGGCCGGGTTTGGCGAGGATCAACGCGATGCCCGCGAGGCCGATCGCCGCGCGCGCCCAAGCAGCCGTGCGCCGTGCCCGCTGCACGTGCACGTCGCTCTCGATCGGGACCATCTGACCCACTCGGTAAACCGGCGGCCGGACTTGATCTCAAGTCTGCTCGGACGGACTGGTTGCGCCTGTGTCGCTAGCTTCGCTCGATCCCGCGCCGCCGCGGACGTCCGAGCGCTATTCGTAGGTGTACTGATCTACCGGTGGGTTCTTCTTGCTCTTCGATTTCCCGACAGCCGCGACGATGTCGAGCACGCCCGGCTTCTTCGCCGCCGGTGTGACCAGCGTGCAGCTCGACGTCGAGCTGCATTCGACGTTCGTCGCCGCCGCTTTCCCGAAGTCGAAGACCGTCGCGCCTGCGCCGATCGCGAAGCCGGTTCCTGTCACGGCGATGCTCGTGCCGCCCGCCGCCGATCCGTTGGCCGGGCTGACGCCGGCGAGCGTCGGCGCTTCGTACTTGAACACGTCGTGACTCGAGATCGAGCTCGTGCCGCTCGCCGTCGTCACGCTGACGTCGACCGCGCCCGAAGTCCCCGCCGGCGAGACGGCCGTGATCGAGGTCGCCGAATCGACCGTGAACTGACTCGCCGCGTTGGCGCCGAAGCTCACGGCCGTCGCGCCGCTCAGCGCCGTTCCCGTGATCGTCACCGACGTGCCGCCGCTCGCGGATCCCTTGTTCGCCTTGACTTTCGTCACCGTCGGCGGCGGCAGGTAAGTGAACTTGTCCGTCGCGCTCGCTGAGCTCGTGCTCACGGGCGTCGTCACGCTGACGTCGACGACGCCCATCCCGGCAGGCGAGACGGCCGTGATCGAAGTCGCGGAGTTGACCGTAAAGCTGCTTGCCGGCGTCGCGCCGAAGCGAACGGCGCTCGCTTCGGCGAAGTTCGCGCCGGCGATCGTCACCGACGTGCCGCCCGGTTGCGGGCCGCTCGCGGGGCTCACGCCGGAGACGCTCGGCGGCGGCGGACCGTACGACAGGCTGTGCGAGCCGCCGCCGGCGATGCCCGCGACCTGCCCGATGCCTTTCACCGCCACCGGTACGGCGCTGTTGATGTTGGCGCCGTTGCCGAGCTGGCCGTCCGGGTTGTAGCCCCACGCGAGGACCGAGCCGCCGCTGAGCAGCGCGAGGCTGTGATGCGCGCCGGCCGCGATCGCCGTGACGCCGCTCAGGCCGGGCACGGCGCTCGGCACGTTGCTCGTGCCGCCTTCGCTGCCGTTGCCGAGCTGGCCCGATCCGTTGCCGCCCCACGCCGCCACTTCGCCGTCGCCGAGCAATGCCAGTGCGTGATCGCTGCCCGCCGCGATCGCCGTCACGCCGCTCAGCTGCTGAACGGCCAGCGGCACGTTGCTGTGGAGGACTTCGACTTCTTCGGTCTCGCCTTCGCCGATGCTTTTCGTTTCGGCCGGAGCGCCGAGCTGCGCCGTCGCGTTCGAGCCCCACGACATCACCGTGCCGTTGCTCAGACGCGCGAGCGCGAATTCGCCGCCGGCCGCGATCGCCGTCACGCCGCTGAGCCCTTTGACGGCGACCGGCGTCAGGCTCCTGCTGTATTTGCCGTCGCCGAGCTGCCCTTCGGTGCCGGCGCCCCACGCCATCACCGTGCCGTTGCTCAGACGCGCGAGCGCGAATTCGCCGCCGGCCGCGATCGCCGTGACGTTGTTCAACCCTTTGATCGCCGCCGGCTGGGTGAGCCGCGTCGTTTTGCCTGTCGCGAGCTGGCCTTCTTCGTTGGCGCCCCACGCGAGCACGGTGCCGTTCGTCATCAGCGCGAGGCTGAATTCGCCGCCGGCCGCGATCGCCGCGATGCCGCCGAGCGTCGCGAAGTCGACGATCGCCACGGGGACGCGCCTGTTCGCCGTCGAGCCATCGCCGATCTGGCCTTCGCGGTTTGCGCCCCAGCCCATCATCGTCGCGTTGCCGAGCAGCGCGAGGCTGTGTTCGCCGCCGCCTGCGACAGCGACGACGTTGCTGAGCCCCGATACCGCGACCGGCGTGCGGCTGAGCGTCGTCGTCCCGTTGCCGAGCTGTCCCGAGCCGTTGTAGCCCCAATCGGCCGCCGTGAAGGACGACGCCGAAGCGCTCGCCGCGAGCAGCAGCGCCAGCACGGCGATCGCGGTGAGGACGATTGCGCCCGCGCGCCGGCGCCGGCGGTCCCCGGGCACGTTGCGCGACGGCACTGCGCGTACTCCCTCCACAACCCCTCCCTCCGCTCGGACGCTCCCGAGAAGTTCTCGGCCCTCGGCGCCCGCGCTCAGCTCGTGGCGAGGATGCTACAGCGCGGCATCGACCCAGTCCAGCCCCGGCGTCGAGGGTTGCTCGGCGATGGCGGGCCGCCTACCCGGACGCTGTCGCGGCCAGGTAGAGGAGCGCCTGCGCTCGCGCGACGGCACCGACTGCTTGATCCGGCGGCAGCAACTGCGGATGATGCAGCGGTCGCTCGGCGAATCCCGGTGCGCCCGCGAGCCCAACGAAGGCCATCGCGATCGGAGCGAGCTCGCCGTAGAAGGCGAAGTCGTCGGAGCCGCACGAGCGCCACTCCGGCGCGCGGGCAAATCCCGCGCCGGCGAGCAGCGCCCGCGCACGCGCGACGATCTGCCCATCGTTCTCGAGCGCCGGCTCTCCCGGGATCAGCTCCGCGACGCCGCGACACCCGTGCGCGGCGGCGACTCCGTGGACGACCTCCTGCACCATCTCCCGCAGCGCCTCACGATCCTGCGCGCGCAGCGTGCGCAGCGAGATGCGCGCCCGTGCGCGGTCCGGGACCACGTTCTCGGTGCGACCCGCTTCGAGCACTCCGACGTTCAGGACCGCCGCGCCGAGCGGGTCGATCCGGCGCCCGGCCTGCGCGTGCAGTGCGACGACGATCTGCGCGATCGCGAGGATCGGGTCGCGCCCGAGGTGCGGGTACGCGCCGTGCGACGGCGCTCCTTCGACGACGATCTCGACCGAGTCGCTGGCGGCGTTGACTGCGCCGTCATCGAGCGCGACCGTGCCCCACGGCAGATCCGGGTGGATGTGCGCCGCGACGATCGCGTGCGCTCGTGCAGCCGCGAGCTCACCGTCGGCGAGCTCGCGCGCTCCCGACGGGTAGGCCTCCTCGCTCGGCTGGAAGACCGCCAGCAGCGGCGCCGGCAGCTCGTCGCCGAGCGCAGCCGCGGCGCGCGCCAGCGCGACGAGCGCCGCCATGTGGACATCGTGACCGCACGCATGCATCGCCTCGCCGCCGGCGCTGAACGGAGCGTCTGTGCGCTCGGCGATCGGCAGGCCGTCGAGCTCGGCGCGAACCGCGACTGGTGCGGCGACGCCCGGCGTCCCGACGAGCGCGAGCAGGCCGGTCTCGGCGGCCGCCGAGACGATCGCCGTTCCCTGTAGCTCTGCGGCGATTCGCGCCGACGTCCGCCGCTCCTCGTGCGCGAGCTCGGGCGTCGCGTGAAGCACGTGACGCAACTCGATCGCGCGTGGCAGCTCGCGCGCGAGCAGCGCGAGCAGACGAGCGCCGAGCGATCCCGCGCGCGCGAGGTCAGTAGATCGATGCATAGCGCCCGCACAGCTCGTCGAGCTCGACATCCGTCGCCGCCTCGACCTCGGCGCGCTTGACCGCCACGTAAGCGTCGTACAGCAGCGGTCCCATCCAATCGCGCGCAGCCTCGTCGTCGGCGAGCGCCTGCAGCGCCTCTGCCAGCGACGACGGCAGCGCGCCGACGCCGTACGCGCGCGACTGCGCGTCGTCGAGCAGCGCCGGGTCGCGATCGAGCACGCTCGCCGGCGCGAGCTCGCGCTGGACGCCGTCGAGACCGGCATGGACGATCGCGCCGAGCGCGAGATACGGATTAGCTGCCGCGTCGGCGCCGCGATACTCGAGCCGCATCTGCGCCGCCGGCTCGCCGGCGCCCGCGATCGACGGCGGGATGCGCAACAGCGTCTCGCGATTCTGTGCGCCGAGACACGCGGCGCCCGCGCTCCAGCGGTGCGGAGCAAGGCGCGCAGCCGAGACGGGACTCGGCGCGCTGAGCGCGCTGAGCGCGCCGCAGTGGAGCAGCACGCCGGCCGCGAAGCGAGCGCCGAGCTCGCTGAGCGCAGCGGGCCGTGCCGCGTCGTAGAGGACCGCGCGCCCGTCTCCGTCGAGCAGGCTGAGGTGGATGTGGACGCCGTTCCCGGCCTGCGCCGGGTCGAGCAGGGGCGTGAAGCTCGCGCGCCTGCCGAGACGCCGCGCGACCTCGCGCACGACCTCGCGCAACAGCACGGCGCGGTCGGCCGCCGCGAGCCCGTCGCTTGCCTTCACCGGGATCTCGAACTGGTGCGCGGCGAACTCCGCCATGAAGCGCTCCGGCTCGAGCGCGGCCTCGAGCAGCGCGCCGAACGCCGCTTCAGGAAACGGCGCCGCGCGCCGTTGTGCCTCCAGCGAGAACGGCAGCGCCGGTGCAGCGTCGTCGAGCAGCTGGAACTCGTGCTCGAAGCTCGCGAGCACGCGCAGTCCGAGCTCGCCCTCGAGCCGCGCGAGCGCATCGCGCAGGAAACTGCGCGGACAGCACTCCCACGCCGTCCCGTTCGTCTCGGCGATGTCGCACAGCACGAGCTCGAGCGCCGAACCTCCGTCGTCCGCCGCGACTCGCGCATGCGTCTGCAGGTCGGGCAGCAGGCGCAGGTCGCCCGTCGAGCCGAACGGGCTCTCCTCGGCGAGCGTGCCGAGTGGTGTCAGCGCGTGGTTCGCCGGCACCCAGCCGACGCCGCTCGCGGCATTCGCCGCGAGCTCCGCGGACGGCAGCGAGCGCCCGCGCACGATGCCGCCGAGGTCGCAGCAGACGAGCGCGACGAGCTCGCTGCGACTCACACCGCCGCCTCGGCGCTTGGCGTGCCGTTGTCCCAGGCGCCTTCGTGCAGCCCGCTCGATCCGAGCGCCGATCGGACCGCGGCGGCGTCCTCTCGCGCGACGACCGCGATCATCCCGCCGGGCGCCATCCCGGGACGCGCGAGCGCTCGCGCGAGCCGCTCGCGCGGCTGCACGTGCACGCCCTCGCGCCCGAGCGAGCGGTACGTGTCGGCGATGCCGTACAGCGCCCCGCCCGGTCCGCTCGTGCGAGCGAACACGCAGACGAAGTGCCCGACGTCCCAGTCCGGCGCGGGCCCCTCGTCGGCGCCGTCGATCAGATACGCAAGCAGCGCGCCGACATCCGGCGCGGCTCCCCACAGGTGTCGCGTCGCGACGTTCGCGATCAGCGACGCCGGGCGCACGCGCGCCGCGAGCGCGTCGAACAGCGCGTCGAGCGATCCCGGCGACCACGGGCCGCTATAGGGGAGCGCCGCGAGCTGCCCGCCGGAGACGCGCTCGATCCCCCGCAGTACGCCGGCGCAGTTCGTGCCGGAGACGCTCGCGTCGTCGATCATCGACGGCACGATGCGGTAGTCGCGCCGACCGCGCTCGCCGTGCGGCAGCGCCGAGACGTCGGGTATCCGCGAGACGACCGTGCCGGCTGCGCGTGCGACGGCGTCCTGGTCGGCCGGCTCTGCGCCGTGCTGCTCGATCCCGGCCGCGCTCAGCGCGAGCGCGCCGCAGAACGCGCCGCACAGGTCATCGCGCTGTGGTAGCTCCGCCGCATGTGCTCGCAGCAACTCGCGTGTGCCCGCTAGCAACTTCAGCTCGAGCGTCGCGGCCCCGTCCATACAGCGCAATCTACTGCGCCGACGGGGTCCCGCCGATCGCGTCGCTCAGCAGCCTGCGGCGTTTCTGCACGCGCGCGAAGCGCGCTTGGCAGCGACCCATCTTCGTGCCCTCCGGCGAGTAGCGCCTTCGTGCCCACGGCGATTTCGGCGAGGCAAGGCGCACCGCGCCTACGAGCGAGAAAAACGGGAGGAAGATGCCGAGCAGCCCGAGCAGCGGCTTGCCCTTGAAGATCGCGAGCGCGGCGAGCGCGATGTCGACCAAGATCGCCACGACGAGCGAGCCGATCGAGCCTTCCTGGTTGGTCAGATCGAACGGCGCGAGCCCGAGCACGATCATCCCGCCGAGCAGCGTCGCGACGACGACGGCGTCGATCGAGCTCCGCCCCTGCTCGGACCAGTAGACGTCTTCGAGGTGGATCCACAGCGCGAACTCGTCGAGCGTGAAGCCCGCGCCGACGCCGAACGCGCCGGCGAGGATCTCCGACCACGGACTGCCGGGCTTCAGCACGAAGTTGAGGAAGCCGCTGGTCATGATCAGCACGATGCCCCAGACGAGATGGTGCAGGTGCAGGCCGCTCTTCGTTTCGACGCTGCCCGGCCACCACGGCACCTTCGGGCTGCGGATCAGGCGCGAGCTCGTGCGGATGAACAGGAACGCAGCGAGCAAGGCGCCGAGCAGGATGAACCCCGAACGCTGCCCGCGATCGTCGAGGAAGTGCTGCGAGATGTCGAAGTTGACGTGCATCCGGCCGTTCGTCGCCGCAGACACTAACCGGGGGAGAGGCGCGAGCGACCTCCCTGCGAGGCTCGCCGGGCAAACGCTAAGGGTTCTGCGCCGTCGTGCCGATGAGCAGCGTGTGTTCACGATAAGCCGACCTGACGCCGGCACCGGGCATCTGCGGCGGCGCCTCTGCACGGTGCCCGTCCTGCTCGCGGCGTTCGCCGCGATCGCCTTCGCCTCTCTCTTTGTCGCGCAGACGGCCGGCGCCGTCGTGACGAGCGTTGGCGCTCATCAGTTCGGCGTGCAGCCGGAAACCGGCGAAGAACCGTCGATCACCGAACCGCTCAGCTACGGGAACGGGCCCGTCGTGCACAGCACGGCTCCGTACGCGCTGTACTGGGACTACTTCCCCGGACAGTACCGGGGCTCGTGGGAGGAACTGATCACCGGCTTCTTCGCAAACGCAGGCAACGGCAGCGGCTCGCTGGACAACAACTTCGCAGTCATCACGCAGTACCACGACACCAGCGGAGAAAAGGCGGCATACGACCTCGCGTTTCGCGGCGCGTACACCGACACCGATGCGTATCCGTCGTCCGGGAACTGCACCGAACCGGCGCCCTGCCTGACCGACGCTCAGATCCGTGCCGAGGTGACCAAATACATCCTCGCAAACGGGCTCCCGACCGGGCTGAACCCGTCGACCGGGCCGACGCCGATCTATTTCGTCTTCACGCCGCCCGGAGTGACCGTGTGCCTGGAGGGAAGCGGCGAAGCAGGCCACTGCTCCTCGCCGAGCTCCGCACACGCGCTGTGCAGCTATCACTCGTTCATCCCGACCGGAGGTGGGCTTGCATCGACCGTGCTCTACGCCGTCGAGCCTTGGACCGCAGGCAACTTCGGAACGATCCAGTCGCCACAGGTCTCCGGCAAAGACTGCCAGGACGGGAAAGCGCTGCAGGAGCCGAACCAGATCGGCCTGGGACCGGAAGGCGAATACAGCACGGGCCTTGCGGACCTGATCATCAACAACGTCGCCGACGAGGCCGTCTCCACGGCGACCAACCCGCTGTTCAACGCCTGGCGCGACGCAGGCGACGGCAAGGAAGTCGTCGACAAGTGTCGTACCGACTTCTACGGCGGCGAACTGCTCGAACCGCTGAACGAAACGGTCGATCCGCACACGAAGGCGGGTACGGCGCACAACCAGTCGATCAACGGAAACCCGTACTTCCTCAACGACGTCTTCGACCAGGCTGCCTACTTCGCGGCGTACCCCGGCGTGCCGTGCATCAACGGCGTCACCGTCAGCGCTCGGTTCCACGCCACCAACCCGGTCCGCTCAGGCGACGTAGCGACCTTCAACTCGACCGAGTCAGTCGTCTCGCTCGGCATCGCGAAATACAACTGGAGCTTCGGTGACGGAACCAGCGCCGAAGTGAACTGCGAAAACCGCGTGCCGACGAACGGCTTCGGCCCGCAGGAATGCACGGGAGCCTCCGGAACCGGCACGATCAACCCGGTCGCGAGCGCCAGCCACACCTATACCTACGGCGGCACATACGAGGTGTCGCTGACCGTGACCGACTACGCCGGCAACACCTCGACCGTCGCGCACGACGTGACCGTCGTCGGCCCCGCGCCGCCCTCGCCGCCGCCGCACAAAGAAGAAACGGCCGGCAGCAGCCCCTCCGTCACCCCGACTGGGGCGGCCACGCCGGGCGCGTCCCCGACGCCGGGCGCCGCGCCTGCAAAGGTCGCGGCGACGCAGTCGGTGGCGCCGCAGAGCCTCGCTTCGGCCTTGCGCAGCGGGATCGTCGTGCGCTACTCCGTCAGCGAACAGGTCGCCGGTCGCTTCGAGGTCCTGCTCGCGAGCTCGCTCGCGAAGAAACTCGGAATCCACGGCTCGCCGGCGAGCGGTCTCGCGAAGGGCACCCCAGCGCAGACGGTGATCGCCAAAGCGATCCTCGTCACGACCAAAGGCGGCCACAGCACTTACAAGATCAAGTTCAGCAAGGCCACGGCCGCGCACCTGCGCAAAGTGGGCAAGGTGACGCTGATGATCCGCCTCGTCGTCCACAACGCCAAGAGCCCGACGACGACGACGGTGCTCAACACCGTCAAGCTCTCGCGCTGATCGCCGCGCGCCGGCTCAGCGTTCCGGCGGTTCGCCGCGTCTGGCTTTCGCCTTCGTGCTGAACACGAAGCGCCACAGCAGGAACAGCACCACGTAGCCGGCCACGAGCGAGATGGCCGAGACGACCGCGATCGCCGTCCCTGTCCCACCCGATTCGACCGCCGCTTCGCCACCGAGCGCGAACGGCACGACAGCCGCCGCGAGCGCGCCGGTCAAAGCCCCGGCCAGTGACGGGCGACGAAGCCGGTGTTGTCGGTTCCGTGGACCTGCCAGCGCGACGCGTACACGCCGCTGCGCCCGGCCGTGTTGTACATGACCCCGTCCACGTACATGTAGACGTGACCCGCGGCTGCCTCGATCGTCATGTAGCGGCCCGGTCCGGGAGCGCCCCAGCTCTCGAGTTCTCCAGAGGTCTCGGGCGCGCTCAGCAGGCCGGCGGCGGCCAGCGCGTAGCTAACCGACCCGGAGCAGTCGTACGCGTTGTCGACGAACGAAGCGTGACCTCCGCCGAACACGTACGGAAAGTCGGCGATCGCGTTCGCGCCCGCGATCACACGCTGGATCGGTTCCGGGACATTCGTCGGGATCGGGATCGTTCCGTTGCCCCCGACCGAGCCGCCGCCCGCGACGGCGGTCAGCTGCGCCTTCTGCGCGCGCTTCGCTGTCTGTTCGGCCGCCTGCATCTGCGCGAGCTCGTGCTTGACTTCGGCGTCCGACGGCGCACCGGCGGCGACAACCTCTTCGCTGGCCTTCGACGGCGTCTTGGCAGCCTCGTGGTGCGCCGATGCGGGAGCCGGGAAGCTGCTCGCTTCCTGCGGGTCGGCCGTCTCGGCAACGTTCACGCGCTTGCCGCCGCCGCCGCTCGCCGCCGCGCGAACGTCGGCCGCGCTCGACTTGCCGGAGCCTCCGGTCCCGCCGGTGCGGGTGGCGTGCGTCACGGTAGCCGCAGCGGAGCGCGTGCCCGTGCCGGCGGCCTTCTCGCCGCGCGCATGCGAGCTGCCACCGTCGAGCACGAGCACGAGCACGACCAGCACGGCCGCCAAGCCCGCGGCGCCCAGCGAGTAGCGCGCGCGCTTGCCGCTGATCCGCCGAGCAGCGCTTACGTGGCTCGTGCCGGTGGTCACTCGAGCAAGGCTAGCGCCCGCCAAGCGCCCGCGCGCCTGCCCGCTGCGCGCCCGCTAACCTTGATGTGTGCGGGCCGAGCACGGAGTCCGCAAGATGCCTGCAAACGCGGCGGGCTGTCGCTACTGCGCAGCTACCCTGCATCGATGCCACACGAGGCCAGAGCCGTAGACACTCCCGCCCGCGACATTCCTAGCTCAGCCCGACAGCCGCACATGCGCCTGCTGCACGGCATGCGCAGGCCCGCGAACTGGCTGCAGCTCGTGCGATTCGGCGCCGTCGGCGGGCTCGGGTTCATCGTCAACCTCGCCGTCTACGCGCTGTTCGTGCACCCGCTCGGTGCCGACTACCACGTCGCCGCCGTCGCCGCATGGGTCGTTGCGGTGCTGAACAACTTCGTGATCAACCGCCACTGGACGTTCGACGCGAGCGCCGGTCGCGCGCATGCGCAGGCGATCCGCTTCATCGTCGTCAGCCTCGCGGCGTTCGTCGTGAACCTGCTGCTGCTGACGCTGTTCGTCGAGAGCGCAGGGCTCGCGAAGGTGCCCGCGCAGGCGCTTGCGGTCGCCGCCTCGATGCCGTTCAACTTCATCGGCAACAAGCTCTGGACGTTCAGCTCGGTGCCGGACGCCGGACCCGCGCCAGAGGCCTGAGCCGGCGCTCTGCGCCGGTTGGCCGGGCCCAGCGGGTACCTATACTCTGGCCTTTCCCCTCCCGGAGGATTTGCGTGCAGGAGATGGTCATCTACGGCGTCAGCTTCGACATGGTTGGCAAGCAGCCGATCGTGCTCTTGAAGACGGTCGAGGGCAACAAGTTCCTGCCGATCTGGATCGGCCATCCGGAGGCCGCGTCGATCTTGATGAAGCTGCAGGGCGCCGGCACGCCTCGGCCGATGACGCACGACCTGCTCAGCGACATCCTCGGCGAGCTCGAGGTCAAATGCACGCAGGTCTCCGTGACCGAGCTTCGCGAGAACACGTTCTTCGCCTCGATCACGCTGAGCGTCGGCGGGCGCGAGCTCGAGATCGACTCACGCCCGAGCGACGCGATCGCGCTCGCCGTGCGTTGCGGCGCACCGATCTACGCCGCCGAGGAGGTCATCGCCGAGTCCGCGATCGAGTTCGAGCACGACGTCGAGGAGTCCGAGGACGTCGTCGAGAAGTTCAAGGAGTTCCTCGACGAGGTCAGCCCCGAGGACTTCGCCGCCGGCGACAGTTAGCCGGCCTGGATGGCCGGCCCGGTAACTGCCGTGGCGGCCGGAACGGTCACAAGTTGAACCAAGAAGTGGAGGCCGGCTCGGCTAGAAGGCAGGATGCCGTCATCGCGTGAACGCGCTCTGCAGCACCCGAGCAATCAGCTCGTCGAACCCGATCCCCGCCGCATCGGCCGCCTGCGGCAGCAAGCTCGTCGCGGTCATCCCGGGGACGACGTTCGTCTCCAGCACCCACAGCTCGCCGCTCTCGTCGAGCATCAGATCGACACGCGCGACGCCGTGGCAGCCGAGCAACTCGTACACCGCCAGCGCCAGCTCCTGTGCACGGGCGGTCGTCGCGTCCGGCAGCTCGGCCGGGCAGACGAACGTCGTCATCCCGATCTCGTAGCGAGACTCGTAGTCGTAGAAGTCCTCCTCGCGAGGAACCGCCTCGACGACGGGCAGCGGCAGCGGGCCGCCGGGCCCGTCGAGAACCGACACGGCAAGGTCGCGCCCCTTGACGTAGCGCTCGATCACGACCTTGTGGCCGTAGGAGAACGCGCCGACGAGCGCCCCCGGGAGCCCGTCGCTGTCCTGCGCGAACTTGACGCCGAGCGCCGAGCCCTGGCTCGTCGGCTTGACGACGAGCGGGAACCCGAGCGAGCTCGCGATGCCGTCCAGCGCATCGCCTGCGCCGAGTTCCTTGATCGCCGGCTCGGCGAGCGAGTGGAAGTCGGGCGTCGGGATGCCGGCGCCGCGGATCAGGTGCTTTGCGAGCGCCTTGTCGGTACAGCACATGCACGCCGCCGGACCTGAGCCCGTGTACGGGACTCCGATCGCGGCGAGCAGGCTCTGTACGGTGCCATCCTCGCCGTCTGGGCCGTGCAGCGCGATCAGCGCCGCGTCGGGTCGCGTTTGCTGCAGGCGCTCGACCAAGTCGGTGCCGACATCGAGCCCGATCACTTCGTGCCCGAGCCGCCCGAGCGCGTCCTCGGCGTGCGCGCCGGAGCGCAGCGAGACGTTGCGCTCGAGCGAGCGCCCGCCCTTGAGCACCGCGACCTTGCTCGCGGCGCTCATCGATCCTGGCGTCTGCGTGCCGATCCGTCTCGGTCGCGCCGCGGAAGTGCGACGACGTCGGCGAGCGGCAGCTTGCTCGCGCCGTCCTCGCCGGTCTCCGCCGGAGCCGGCTTTGCCTGCGCTTGCGAAGCGGACGAGGAGCCGGTGAGCGTTCCGTAGAGCCCGAGCTGCTCGCGCACTACCTTGCCGATCCGCCGGATGCCCTCGCGGATGTCCTCGTCAGGAACACCGGCGAAGTTCAAGCGCATCGAGGAGGCGCCCTGGCGGCCGTCCATGTACGCGGCACGGCCGGGCACGAACGCGACGCCCTCGCTCTTGCGTGCCTGCGCGAGCAGGTCTGTCGTGTCGATGCGCTCGTCGAGCGTCGCCCAGACGAACAGGCCGCCCTGAGGCTGCGTCCAGCGTGCATGCTCGCCGAAGTGCTCGTCAAGCGCTTCGAGCATCACGTCGCGGCGACGTCTGTAGAGGTCCTTCAGCTGCTCGAGGTACAGCAGCCAGCGTGCCTGACCGCTTGCATCGCGTTCCTTGAAGTACTCGGCGACGAACAGTTGCGTGACCGGCGAGGAGCAGAGGTCCGCGCCCTGCTTGCCGAGGTTCAGCTTCTCAAGCACCGGCCGTGGCGCGACCGCCCAGCCGAGGCGCAGTCCAGGCGAGAGGATCTTC
Source organism: Solirubrobacteraceae bacterium (assembly GCA_035552575.1). Taxonomy (GTDB): domain Bacteria; phylum Actinomycetota; class Thermoleophilia; order Solirubrobacterales; family Solirubrobacteraceae; genus Palsa-744. The sequence continues at coordinate 13,750 of DASZLB010000149.1, forward strand.
GAGAACGTACCGAGGTAGATGACGAGGTCCGCCGCCCCGCCGGCGCCGCCCGAGCGGGCATCGAGCGAGTGCAGCGTCGGCAGCGCCTCTCCCTCGTAGCGCAGCAGGCCATACGGATTGTCCTCGAGGATCAGCAGCTCACGCTCGTGCGCGACCTCTACGAGGCGCCGCCTGCGCGCGAGCGACATCGTCACGCCGCCCGGATTCTGGAAGTTCGGGATCGTGTAGATGAACTTCGGCCGCCGACCGTCGGCCTGCAGGCGATCGAGCGTCCGCTCGAGCTCGTCGATCGGCATCCCGTCGCCGTCCATCTCGATCTGCTCGACCCGCGCCTGGTAGGCGCTGAACGTCGGTATCGCGCCCGGATACGTCGGCGCCTCGGCGACGATCACGTCGCCGGGATCGATCAACGTCTTGCAAACGAGGTCGATCACCTGCTGCCCGCCCGTCGTGACGAGCACCTCGCCGGGATCGATCTGCGTTCCTTCGGCAGCCATCACCTCGACGATGCAGTCGACCGTCGCGGCCATCCCTTCGGTCGGGCCGTACTGCAGCGCGCGCGCCGTCGCGGTCGCAGCAACCTGCGACATCAGCTTCGCGTACAGCTCCGGCGCGAACGTGCTCGTGTCCGGCAGCCCACCGGCGAGCGAGATCACATCGGGTTGCTCCGTCAGCGCCATCATCTCGCGCATCGCCGAGCTTTTCATCCCGCGCGTGCGCGATGCGAACAGCGCCTCGTAGCGCGCGAGCTCGTGCGCCGTCGGCCGGGCCTTGCGCCCGCCGCCCGTTCCGCTGATCGATCGGTCCATGTGCTGTCGTTCTCTATTCGCCGCGGCGCTCGGCGGACCTCGCCGCTCGAGCGCTGATCGCCACACGCGTCGTCTATCGTCCTGACCGATCGAGCGCGGCCGGAGTCAGCACGGTAGCGCACGCCCGCAGACCCAAACGCATGAACGGCATCTTCTTCTACATAGGTCTAGGCGCTGGACTCGCGGCCGCCTGCGGCCTGCGCCCGTTCCTCCCGGTACTGCTCGCGGGGGCGCTGGCGTCCGCGAAGGCGCTCGGCGTGAGCTTCTCGCACGATCCGTTTCGCTTCCTGCAGGACGACTGGTGGCTGCTCGTGGTCGTCGTCGTACTCGTGGTCGCCTACGCGTTGCAGTTGACGCTTGGTCCGTCGGCGCTGCCGGACGCGAGCGCCGACCGATCGCGCCCAGCTCCGCTGGCGGCCGCCCTCGCGGGTCTTGCCTACGGTGCAGGCGCGCTCTTGTTCGCGGGCACGCTCGCTGCTCACGGTGACGCGTGGTGGCCGGGGCTGCTCGGCGGTCTTGCTGCGGTGGCGCTGACACAGAGCGCCGTCGTTCCGATCTTCGAGCGAGCGCGCGCGAGGCTCACCGACGGCGCCGCCAAACAAGCGCTGAGCGTCTACCTCGACGCGGCTTCGCTGCTGCTCGCTGTGCTCGTCTCGCTGCTGCACCCGCTCGGCTACGTTGCGCTCGCGCTGCTCCTCTGGCTGCTCCTGCGCAGTCGCGCCCGCGGCGAGGAAAAGTACGCCGGGCTGCGCATCCTGCGCCGCTGATGGCTCGCGCCGCGGGCTCGACTCCACCGAAGCTCGTCCTCTGCGTGATCGACGCGATGGCGCCGGCGATGCTCGAGCAGGCCGTCGCCGCCGGTGTCGCACCGGTGCTTCAGACATTGATCGAGCGCGGCCGCTACGTGCCCGACTGCGTCGCCGCGTTTCCGTCCGTCACGCCGGTGTGCGCCGCCTCGATCGTCACCGGCGTCGCACAGGACGCGCATCGCGTGCCGGGGATGAACTGGTACCTGCGCGAGGAGCAACGCTACGTCGAATACGGCTCGAGCTTTCGCTCCTCGCAGCGTTTCGGCATCTCGCGGCAGCTGACGGACACCGTCTACAACATGAACCGCGCGCACCTCTCGCGCCAGACGCCGACCGTGTTCGAGTCGCTCGACGATGCCGACGTGCGAACGGCGGGCACGACATACCTGATGTATCGCGGCCGCCACCGGCATGAGCCGCAACGCGACACGGCGCTGACGCGCGTCGCTTCGGCGCTGATGCGCCACGCCGTGATGGGCCCGCGCGAGCTGTTCTACGCGGACATCTTCGCCTCGCGCAAAACGGGCTGCCGCTCGGGGCTCGGCATGCCGGGAGTCCGCGACCGCCATTCCGGATGTGTCTCCAGCTACATGGTCGAGCACGACCTGTTCGACTTCCTGCTGCTCTCGTTGCCGGACAACGATTGGCACTCGCACAAGCGCGGGCCCGATGCGCAGTTGCAGTCGCTCGCGCAGGCCGACCTGCAGCTTGCGCGCGTCTGCGAGGCGGCCGGTGGGATCGACGCGTTCCTCGCCGAGTACGCGGTCATCGCGATGGCCGATCACTCGCAGGCGCCTGTAACGGACACGATCGCCCTGCAGGACGAGCTCGCCGAGCTGGGCGTACTTGGCCCGCCGCGCAACGCCGGCGAGCAGGACGCGCACATCGCCGTCTGCCCATCCCAGCGCGCCGCGATGGTCTATGCGCTGCACGAGCCCGAGCGCGACGCGATGCGCGCGTCCGTCGTCACGCGCGCGCTTGCGATCGAGGGGATCGAGCACGTCATCTGGCTCGGTCGCGACGCGCACGAAGCGCCGAGCGAGGGCGTCATCTCGAGCCCCGAGCACGGTGAGCTGCGCTTTCGCCCCGGTGGCGAGCTGGAAGATCTGCGTGGCGCGCGCTGGAGCGTCGACGGACCGCTTGCCGCGATCGGCGCAACTGTTCGGGACGGCCGGCTGCTGACGCCGTCGCACCCGGACGTGCTCGCGCGCGTGTGGTCGGCGCTGACGTGTCCGAGCTCCGGTGAGGTACTGCTCTCAGCCGCGCCCGGCTACGAGTTCCTCGACTGGGGCCGCCAAGCGCACGTCGGCGGCGGCAGCCACGGCTCGCTGCATGCGTCGGACTCGCTCGGCGCGCTCGTCATGTACGGCATCGAGCCGCCGCAGCCGGAGCCTGCGCAGTGGGCGATTCGCGACATCGCTCCGCTCGTGCTCGCGCATTTCGGACTCTCGCCGAGCGGGGCGCGCGTGGCCGGGCCGGCCAGCTGAGGATCGCGAACATCGACGACTTCGGCGCCGAGGCCAAGCCGGCGCCGGTCGCGGCCGAAGGCGAGCGGCTCAGATGTCCCAACGCGATCGTTACGCTCGCGTGATGCGAGGACCGGCGACCGCGATCGCTCTAGTGCTAACGCTCGTGCTGTCCGCCACTGCCCCTGCGACCGGCGACGCGAGCAGCAGCGCGACGCGGCCGCTGCAGCTCGCCGCCGGTCCATCGTCCGTCGGGCTTGGGCTCGCCGCGGAGAATCCGGGTACGCCGGCCGTCGCCGCGACTGCCGCCGAGCGAACTGGCGCGGCGACGAACGCGACGGGTACGGGTTCGGCCGGCGCGCCTGCGGGGCGCTCCTCGCCGACGAGTGCCTCCTCGCCTTCCTCGAGCACGCAGACCGACCCGAACGCGCCGATCCCGGTGCCCGAATCGAACACTCCGCCGGCCGGGCGCAGGCTGTCGGCCAACCAGGTGCTCGCGATCGCCGCACGGCTGCCGAAGATGAAGGCCGTCCGCGCGAAGTACCGCGGCTCATACGGCGGCGCGTACCTGAAGATGCCGGAGCACTGGCAGGTCAGCTACTTCTCGAAGGCCGCCAAGAAGGAGATCGGCCAGGTGATCATCGACGACCTGTCTGGACGGGTGCTCGAACAGTGGACCGGCTTTCAGGTCGCGTGGACGATGGCGCGCGGCTATCCGGGCGCGTTCGGCCGCCACGTCAACGCGCTCTACATCTGGCTACCGCTTTGCGTGCTCTTCTTCGCGCCGTTCTTCGACTTCCGCCGAGTGTTCTCGATGCTGCATCTCGACCTGCTCGTGCTGCTGTTCTTCTCGGTCTCGCTGGCGTTCTTCAATCACGGGGAGATCTACCAGTCGGTGCCGCTCGCCTACCCGCCGCTGCTGTACCTGCTCGCCCGCATGCTCGCGCTGCTCAGACGCAGCCCCGACCGGTGTCGTGCGCGGCCGCTGCGCCTGCTCGTGCCGGCCTCGTGGCTCGCGCTCGCGGTCATCTTCCTGATCGGCTTTCGCGTGGCGCTCGACGTGACCGACTCGAATGTGATCGACGTCGGCTACGCGGGTGTGATCGGCGCGCAGCGAATCGTCCACGGCAAGCCGCTCTACGGGCACTATCCGTCGGACAACGAACACGGAGACACGTATGGCCCGGTCAACTACGAGGCCTATGTCCCCTTCGAGCAGCTATTCGGCTGGAGCGGCACATGGGATGACCTGCCGGCCGCGCACGCTGCAGCGATCGTCTTCGACCTGCTCGCGATCGCGCTGTTGTTCCTGATCGGCCGGCGCGTGCGCGGGCCGAGCCTCGGCATCGTGCTGGCGTACGCGTGGGTGTCGTTCCCGTTCACGCTGTTCACGCTCGAGAGCAACTCGAACGACACGCTCGTCGCGTTGCTCGTGCTCGCCGCCGTGCTCGCGGCGACGTATCGCTCGCGGCTTGGGCCGCCGCTGCGCGGCGCTTTCGCAGCGCTCGCCGGGCTGACGAAGTTCGCGCCGCTCGCGCTCGCGCCGCTGCTCGCAGCGCACGGGCTGTGGGACCGTGACGGCGGCGTGCGTCTGCGCGTGCGCGAGCTCGCGACATTCATCCTCGCCTTCTTGGCAATCGCGGCGATCGCGAGCATCCCCGCGCTGCGCCACGACTCGCTGCACACGATCTATGAGCGGACGTTCGCCTATCAGTCAGATCGCGAATCGCCGTTCTCGGTGTGGGGGCTGTACGGCGGGCTCGGCGCCTGGCAGGGAGCCGTGCAGATCGTCGCGGTCGTGCTCGCCCGCGGGCTCGCCGTGATCCCGCGCCGCGCCGACATCGCCGGCCTGGCAGCTGCGTGTGCGGCGGTGATCGTCGCCGTGCAGCTCGGCATCGATCACTGGTTCTATCTGTACATCCCCTGGTTCTTCCCGCTCGTGATGATCGCGCTGCTGGGGCGCTACGACACTCCGGTCAGGGGGCGGCCGGCGCTCGCGGCATCAGAACCTGCTCGATCGAGTCGGCCCGCAGTCGCTGTGAGCAGCTGATCGCGACGCCCATCAACCACGGGTCCTCTTCGGAGGTCTCGAAGCGCACGGGCATCTGCGTCAAGAGCGACTCGATCGCCTGCTCGCGCTTGACCCCGATGACGCCGCCGCGCGGCCCGGTCATGCCGACGTCGGTGATGTAGGCGGTCCCCTGCGGCAGCACGCGTGAGTCCGCCGTCGGGACGTGCGTGTGCGTGCCGACGACGGCAGTCACACGACCGTCGAGGTGCCAGCCCATCGCGACCTTCTCGGACGTCGCCTCGGCATGCATGTCGACGAGCACGTGGTCGACGGCTCCGAGCTCGCCGAGTGCGACCTCGATCTCGGTGAACGCCGAGCGCCCCGCGCGCAGGTAGAGGTTGCCGCTGAGGTTGACGACGCCGAGGCGCACGCCGTCGTGCTCGACGACGCACGTTCCGTGGCCCGGCTGGCTGCGCAGGAAGTTCGCCGGGCGCAGGATGCGCGGCTGAGAGTCGAGATAGGGATAGATCTCCTTGCGCCGGTAGGTGTGATTGCCGAGCGTGATCGCGTCGACGCCCGCCGCAAGCAGGTCGTCGGCGATCTTCGGCGTGATCCCCAGCCCGCCGGCGATGTTCTCGGCGTTGACGACGACGAACGTCGGCGCAAAGCGCTCGCGAAGCGCAGGCAGGCAGTCGAGCAGCGTCCGCCGCCCGAGCCCGCCGACGACGTCGCCGACGAACAGGATCCGCGCGGCTGCCGCCTGGAGCTCAGCCATACTCCGGCGATGATCGGAGGCATGTGAGCGAAGGCCCTGAGAAGGGTCCGGAGGCGCAGCCGCCGACCGGTGAGGAGAAACGACTCGTCGCCGAGTCGCGCGCGCCCGCGGCGCACGAGGAGCCGGCGCGTGCGGTCGTCCCCCGCTGGATCCAGCTTGCTGTCCTGCCGGTCGCGCTGCTCGCCGTGTGGGCGTTGGCCAACGTCGCTGGGCAGGTGCTCGTGCTGTTCATCGTGGCAGGGCTCATCGCGCTGATCCTCAACCCGGCTGTCGCCTTCCTGCAGCGGCGCCGGCTCCCGCGAGGACTGGCTGTGCTCGCGGTCTACGTCGGATTCTTCCTTGCCCTCGGTGGGGTCGGCTTCCTCGTCGCCAACCCTATCTCCAACCAGGTGCAGAAGTTCGCCGACAACCTGCCGCACCTGGTCGACGAAGCCAACGAAAACCTCGCATCGCTACAGGGAGAACTGAACGAAAACGGCATACATCTGAAACTCGTCAAGCAGGGGAAAACGGCGCTGCAGACGATTCAGGACAAAGTCGCCAAGAGCGCGAGCAAACTCGCCTCCTCGGGCGCCGGCATCCTGACCGAAGCGGCCGGCGCGGTGTTCGACCTCGTGCTGATCTTCGTCCTCTCGGTGTACATGCTCCTGTACGGCGAGCAGATTGGAACGCTCGTCAGACGGCTGATGCCGACCGGAGACGGCACCGATGCCGACGACTACCCGCACCTTGTGCAGCGCGCAGTCTCGCGCTACGTCGGCGGCCAGCTCCTGTTCAGCCTGATCATGGGCGCCTCGACGGGCGTATCGCTGTGGATCTATGGCACCGTCGGGCTGTTCCCCGACGGGAGCAAGTACGCGATCGCGTTCGCCGTCTTCTACGGCGTGATGGAGCTCGTCCCCTACATCGGTCCGATCCTCGGCGCCGCGCCGCCGGTGCTCGTCGCGCTGTTCACGCACCCGATATCGGCGGTCTGGCTCGTCATCCTGTTCGTCGCGCTGCAGCAGCTCGAGGGGCACGTCGTCGCTCCGCAGGTCTTCGGGCACACGCTGCGAATCAACCCGATCCTCGTGATCTTCGCGCTGCTGCTCGGGCTGCACGTCGACGGGATCGTCGGCGCGCTGATCGCGCTGCCGATCCTCTCGGTGCTGCGCGAGACGGTCGTCTACCTGAGCAGGCACGTGAAGCTCGAACCCTGGGACCGCTCGCGCGAGAGCCTGCTCTAGCGCCGTGAGCAAAGCGCCGGCAGAGCAGGCAGCCGAGCCGCTCCTGCGCGTCGAGGGCCTCGGCAAGCAGTTCGGCACGCGAGCGGCGTTGCTCGGCGTGAGCTTCGAGCTGCGCACCGGCGAGCTCGTCGCTGTCGTCGGTCCGAACGGGGCCGGCAAGACGACGTTGCTGTCGATCCTCGCCGGCGTGCAGAGGGCGAGCTCGGGAGCCGTCGTCGGAGGGGCCGCAGCAGGCGGCGCTCGCGAGGTCGGCTGGGCGCCGCAGCAGGCGGCCGTCTACGGACGCCTGACAGTGCGTGAGAACTTGCGCCTGTTCGCACGTCTCGAGCAGGTCTCCGACGCGGACGCGGCCGTCGTGCGGATGCTCGAGCAGACCGGCCTGCAGCCGCGTGCCGACGATCGCGTGGAAAGTCTCTCCGGCGGCAATCGCCAGCGAGTCAACGTCGCCCTTGCCTTGCTCGCCGACCCACTCGTGCTCGCGCTCGACGAGCCCACGTCGGCGCTCGACCCCGCGCAACGTGCCCGCCTGTGGGACTTCGTCTCATCGCTCGCCGCGCGCGGAAAGAGCGTGCTGTTCTCGACGCACCACCTCGGTGAGGTCAGGCGCTATGCCTCGCGCGCGATCGTGCTCGTCGAGGGAGAGATGCTGTTCGACGGCGCGCCGGGCGAGCTGCTCGGCGGAGCGGGCGACGGCGACGCCGACGCCGAGGGCGCGTTCCTGCGGTTCCTCGCCGAACGGGCGGCTGAGTGAAAGCGCTGCTCGTCAAGGACCTGCTGATCCTGCGGCGCTCGCGCTTGCTGGTAGGCGTGCTGATCGTCTACCCGGTTGCGATCGCGCTGCTGATCGGGCTGGCGATCTCGCGCGCGCCGGGCAAGCCCAGGGTGGCGATCGTCGATCAGACGTTGCCGGGGCAGACGGTGAAGGTGGGCAGCGAGCGCGTGCCGGTCAGCGAGTACGTCGAACAGCTCTTCTCGCAGGTGCAGCCGAAGCGCGTCGCCACACGTTCGCAGGCCGTCGGCGAGCTGAAGTCGGGCAAGGTGCTCGCGGCCGTCGTGATCCCGGCGAACGTCGTCGCGAGGCTTGGAACGGGTCTGCGGCAGGCCCAACTGGAAGTGCTCTACAACGGCAACGCGCTCGAGCAGTCGCTCGTGCAGGCACAGATCAACTCGGCGCTGGCGCAGGCGAACATCGGCTTCTCCGAACAGATCCAGCGCGCGGCGGCGCAGGCGATCGGCGCGCTGCTCAGCGGGCGCGGTCTCGGTGTGCTCGGCGCGCCCGAACTGATCGGTCTCGGGCAGATCCCGGCCAAGCTCCGTGGCGTGATCGCGCGCACGCCGCCGGGGGCCGATCGCGCGGCGCTGGAACAGGTCGCCGCGTTCGCGACGTTTGCGTCGCAGAACCTCGACCTCGCGAAGAACGTGCTCTCGACGATCGGTCAGCCGATCCAGGTCAAGACGACGCTGATCGACGGCCGCCGCACGCCGCTGAACACGTTCGCGGTCGTCGTCGCGGTGAGCATCTCGCTGATGTTCGTCTGCGTCTTACTCGCCTCCGGCGGAGTCGCACTCGAGCGCGAAGAGCACACGTTGGCGCGTCTCACTCGCGGCCTGATCTCACGCGGCGGTCTGCTGGCAGAGAAGGCGCTGCTGGCAGCCGTCTGCTCGGCACTGCTCGCATTCGCGATGCTCGCCGGGGTCAGCGCGTTCGTGGAGCTCGACTGGGGTCGCGCCGGGCAGTGGCTTGTGGCGCTGGTGCTCGGCGGTGTCGCGTTCGCCGCGCTCGGCGTGGCGATCGGCGCACTCGCGCGCGAGGTGCGAGCGGCGTCGCTGCTCGCCTTCCTGCTGTCGTTGCCTCTCGCCTTTCTCGCGCTCGTGCCGAGCGGCGCGGTCGGCGCCGGGCTCGACGACGCGATCAAGACGATCTCGTTCGTGTTCCCGTTCAAGGCCACGCTGGAGGCGCTCGACGCGGCCGTCAACGGCGCATCGCCGTCGCTCGGCCTCTCACTCGCGCACTTGGCCGGGCTCACGGTCGTGTTCGGGGCGCTCGCACGTGCCGGCCTGCGGCGCGTCGACTGAGCGTCACCGTTCCTGCAACGCTCTAACCTGGGATGACGATGGCCTTCCCACAGACGCGTATGCGCAGGCTGCGCGCGTCGGCTTCGTTGCGCGGGCTCGTACGCGAGACGGAGCTGGCCGCCGATCGCTTCGTGCTGCCGATGTTCGTCTCAGAGGCGGGCAGCGGGCGCGAGCCGATCGCGACGATGCCCGGCGTCGAGCGTCTGTCCGTGGCGAGCGCCGTCGAGGAGGCGCGCGAGGCGGCAGCGCTCGGGATCGCTGCCGTGATGCTGTTCGGCGTTCCTGCCGAGAAGGACGCGCAGGGCTCGGGAGCGTGGGATGAGGACGGCGTCGTCCAGCTTGCGAGCGCGGCGATCAAGCGGGCGCACCCGGAGCTGCTCGTGATCACGGACGTTTGCCTGTGCGAGTACACCGACCACGGTCACTGCGGCGTGCTTCGCGACGATGGCGCGGTCGACAACGACGCGAGCGTCGAGCTGCTCGCTCGTACTGCCGTCAGCCATGCGCGTGCGGGTGCGGATCTCGTAGCGCCGTCGGACATGATGGATGGGCGCGTGCGCGAGATCCGTCGCGAGCTGGATGCAGACGGGTTCGCCGACACGCCGATCCTGGCGTACTCGGCGAAGTTCGCCTCGGCCTTCTACGGCCCGTTCCGCGAGGCCGCGGGCTCGACGCCGGCGTTCGGCGACCGCCGCGCCTATCAGATGGATCCGGCCAACGGCGAGGAGGCCGTGCGCGAGGCGCTGCTCGACGTGCAGGAGGGCGCCGACATGGTGATGGTCAAGCCTGCGCTCGCCTATGGAGACGTGATCGCCTCGGTCAAGCAGGCCACGCGCCTGCCCGTCGCGGCCTACAACGTGAGCGGCGAGTATGCGATGGTCAAGGCGGCTGCGGCAGCGGGATACGTGGATGAGCACACGACGGTGCTCGAGATCCTCACCTCGCTGCGCCGCGCCGGCGCAGAGACGATCGTCACCTACCACGCAAAGGACGCCGCGAGATGGCTGGCAGAGCAGAGATGACCGAGCCCGAGACGACAGCCGAGGCGCCAGCCGTCGATTTGCCGCTGGCCGACGTCGCCGACGGCGCGCGCGCGACCACGGCGACGCCGAAGCTGCGCAGCCGCAAGGACGGCGCCGCGATTCCGCTCGACGACCTCGACCGCAAGCTGCTGAACCTGATGCAGGGCAGCTTCCCGATAGCGCCGCGCCCCTACGAGCACGTCGCATCGCTCGCGAAGGTCTCCGAGGCCGATGTGATGGCTCGCGTCCAGCACCTGCTCGAGAAGCGGATCATCCGCCAGGTCACACCGATCTTCGACACGCGAGCGTTGGGTTACTCCTCGATGCTCGTCGCCGCGAAGGTCGATCCGGAGCACCCGCACCGTGCGGCTCAGGTGATCAACGAGCATCCGGGCGTCTCGCACAACTACCTGCGCAACCACGACTTCAACCTGTGGTTCACGATCGCGACCGAGCCCGACTCCAAGCTCGGGCTCGAGGGGACGCTCGAGGTTCTCGCGCGCGAGGCCGGCGCCGAGTCGGTCCGCCAGCTGCCGACGCTGAAGCTGTTCAAGATTCGCATGGATCTGGAGATGGAGGGCGACACCGCGGCGCTCGCCAGCGCCGTCGAGGCGAAAGAGCCGATCGAGCTCGATCCGCAGCCCTACGACGAGCGCGATATCGCCGTGATCCGCGAGCTGCAGGGCGATATGCCGGTCGTCTCCGAGCCATATGCGCCGGCGGCGAGCAGCCTGGGCATGACGCAGGAGGCCTTCCTCGATCACCTCGCGGGAATGCAGGAGCGGGGGATCCTTCGCCGTGTCGCGGCGATCCTCTATCACCGCCGCGCGGGGTTCTCGGCGAACGGCATGGGGGTGTGGAAGGTCCCCGACGAGCAGATCGGCGTGATCGGCAGGCAAATGGCGGCTGTCCGCGGGATCTCGCACTGCTACCAGCGCCCGACGTACGCCGACTGGCCGTACTCGGTCTTCACGATGGCGCACGGCCGCTCGAAGGAGGAGTGCGACGCGGTGCTCACGGCGATCGCCGAGCAGACGGGCATCCACGAGCGTGCGACGCTCTACTCCTCGACCGAGTTCAAGAAGATCCGCCTGCTGTATTTCACAGACGACTTCAAGGAGTGGGAGCGGAAGTATGGATGAGCGCCCGTGAGGCGCTCCGCGCAGGCGTGTGCAGTTGATGGCCTCGCTTACTGACACACGCTCGGCCGACGCTTACCGGCGCGCCCTGGAGCTTCTGCCGGGCGGCGTCAACTCGCCCGTGCGCGCGATGCGCTCGATCGGTCGCGACCCGCTGTTCATCGCGCGCGGCGAAGGCGCCGAGCTGATCGACGTCGACGGCAACCGCTTCCTCGACTACGTCTGCTCGTGGGGACCGTTGATCCACGGGCACGCCCATCCGGACGTGCTCGCGGCGATCTCCGAGGCGGCCGCGAAGGGGACGAGCTTCGGCGCGCCGACGCCGGGGGAGACCGCCCTCGCGTGCGAGGTCGGCGGACGCGTCGAGAGCGTCGAGATGCTGCGGATGACGTCCTCCGGCACCGAGGCCTCGATGACGGCGATCCGGCTTGCACGCGCGGCGACGGGACGCGAGCACGTGCTGAAGTTCGCCGGCGCCTACCACGGGCACGTCGACGGGCTGCTCGCGCAGGCCGGCTCGGGGCTTGCCACGCAGGCGTTGCCGGCCAGCCCGGGCGTGCCGCAGAGCGCTGCGGCCGGGACGGTGCTCGTGCCGTGGAATGACGCCGACGCGCTGATCGCGGCGAGCGAGCGCTTCGAGCTGGCGGCGGTTCTCGCCGAGCCGCTGCCGGCGAACATGGGGCTCGTACCGCCGCGAGAAGGCTTCCTCGAGTTGCTGCGCGAGCGCGCCGACGCGACGGGCGCGCTGCTCGTGCTCGACGAGGTGATCAGCGGCTTCCGCGTCGCTCGCGGCGGAGCGCAGGAGCGCCTTGGCGTAGGAGCCGACCTGACGATCATGGGCAAGGTGATCGGCGGCGGCCTGCCGGCGGCCGCGCTCGGCGGCCGCGCCGAGTTGATGCGGATGCTCGCTCCAGAAGGCGACGTCTATCAAGCCGGCACGCTGTCGGGCAACCCGCTGGCCGTTGCGGCCGGACTCGCAACGCTCGCGCTGCTCGACGAGCCCGCGTATGCGCGGCTGTCGGCGAGCACCGAGCGCCTCGCGGCGGGGCTTCGCGAAGCCGCCGAGGACCACCCTGTGCAGGTCGTCTCCGTTCCGGGGCTGCTGACGGTCTTCTTCAGCGAGCACAAGGTCGAGGACTTCGCCGATGCGCAACAGTGCGATCTCGACGGCTACGCGCATTGGTCTCGCGAGCTGCTCTCGCGCGGCGTCTATCCGCCGCCGTCGCAGTTCGAGGCGTGGTTTCCATCGCTTGCACATACAGCCGAGCAGATCGACCGCACGGTCGAAGCAGCTTCCGCCGCGTTCGCGGTGCTGCGAGGAGCGCGCGCGTGAGCTCACGCTGCTCCTGTGGAGGGCTCCGTGCCGGCTGACCCCGCGCAGGACTCGGCCGATGCGCTGATGCGCCTGCGTGCGCTGCTGTCGGCGGAGGGCGGCTTGATCGCGACGCTCGTCGATCGCGCGCCGAGTGGCAAGGCGGCGGCTGCGCCCTCCGGCGTGAAGAGCCCGGCGAGCGTGGCCGCGCAAGGTCCGCGTACAGCGACGCAGCGCAGCGAGTACGAGTTGCTCGTCGAGGCGATCTACGAGGGCTACCTGCTGCACTACGGCGCCCCACGCGTGCTGCACGCGCCGGATGCCGACCTGCGCGTGCTCGCCGGTGACAGGCTCTACGCGATCGGACTGGCACGCCTCGTCGACCTCGGCGATACGCTCGCGGTGGCCGAGCTCGCGGACACGATCAGCCTCAGCGCGCTCGCTCAAGGAGCGGGCGAGCGCGAGCTCGCAGATGCCGTCTGGGCCGCCGGCGCGCGCGCCGTCGGGTGGGGATCGAGCGAACAGCACGGACGCGCGAAGGAGCTCGTCGTAAACGGCGCGCCCGGGGCGTTCGAGGCGATGCGCACAAGCGCGCAGTCCTCTGCGGCGTCGCCCTGAATCGCGCCTCGATATTGTTCGGGTCCGGTGTCCGACAAGCACGCAAAGCACAAGTCCAAATACACCGCCGACCGCATGATCCCGGGCGCCTTCGAGGGCGAGACGGTGACGCGCCGGCGTTTCATGACGGGCACGGCGCACACGGCCGGTGGCATCGCTGCCGCCGCGTTCGCGCTGCCGGCGCTCGGCTTCGCGCTCGGACCGATCTTCAAAAGCACGCCGCACCACTGGGAGACGGTCGGACCGACGAGCCAGTTCAACGAAGACAACTACGTACCCGTCACGTTCACGCTGACTCCGGGCATCGGCGAGGCCGGCAAGACGACTGCGTACGTTCGCAAGTTCAACCCGAAGATCGACACCGACGCGAGCGACAAAGACTCGAGGTACATCGCGATCTCCAGCCGCTGCGCGCACCTCGGCTGCCCCGTCCGCTGGGTCGACGCGGCGGAGCGCTTCATCTGCCCGTGCCACGGCGGCGTGTACGACCTGCTCGGCCGCCGCGTCGGGGGCCCGCCTGTCCGTCCGCTCGACCGCTTCTACACGCGCGTCGAGGGCGAATCGGTGCAAGTCGGCCCGCGTTTCAGCGTCAACAGCGAGCTCAAACGCTTCTCGCCACGTGACCCAGGCGAGCCACTCGACGGCGTCGGGCAGTACCTGTACCCCTCGCGCCCGAGCGCGCAGAAGCTGTAAGCGACGGATCTGACGATGCCCAAGCTCCCCAAGCTCCCGAAGAAGCTCCCTGCGCCACCGCTGCCGGCTGCCCTGCAGGCGCCGCCGCCGCGCCCGAGCGAGGGCAATGGCAAACGCGGGCCGATCGAGGATGCGAAAGAGGCCGGGATCAGCGTCGTCGACTGGGTCGACGAGCGCACTTCGCTGAGCGGCGCCGGCCGCTGGCTGATGTTCCGCAAGGTGCCGAAGGGAACGAACTGGTTCTACACGCTCGGCTCGGCGACGATGTTCGCGTTCCTCTCGCAGGCGGTGACAGGAGTGTTCCTGGCGATGTACTACCGCCCCGACCCCGCAGGCGGCGCGTACGAATCGATCCGCCACGTGACGAACGAAGTCTTCCTCGGCCAGTTCGTGCGCGGGATGCACAAGTGGGGATCGAGCGTGATGGTGATCTTGGTCTTCCTGCACATGGGGCGCACGTTCTTCTTTGGCGCGTACAAGTACCCGCGCGAGCTCAACTGGGTGATCGGCGTCGTGCTGCTGATCCTGACGATGGTGATGAGCTTCACGGGCTATCTGCTGCCGTTCGACCAGCGCGCCTACTGGGCGACGATCGTCGGCGTGAACATCAACGGCACCGGCCCGCTGATCGGGCCCTATCTGAGCGACTTTCTCCGCGGCGGCGGCGAATTCGGCGCGACGACGCTGTCGCGCTTCTATGCGATCCACATGCTGCTGATACCGGGGCTGCTCGCTGCGCTGATCGGCTTCCACCTCTACCTCGTCGCGAAGCTCGGCACGACGGCGCCGCCTTGGTCGAAAGCCGAAGAGCGCCGCGAGCTGCACGAGGCCGAGGTCTAGGCGATGAACCAGCGCGAGAAGGAGCAGTACCTCCGCGAGTACGCGATCCTGAAGGCCAAAGGCAAGCCGTTCTTCCCCTACGCGGTGGCGAAGGATGGCGCGATGGCGTGCGTCGTGATGGCCGTGATCATCACGATGTCGCTCGTGCTCGGCGCCGAGCTCGGCTCGAAGGCGAACCCGACGACGACGACGTATGTCCCGCGTCCGGAGTGGTACTTCTTCTTCCTCTTCGAGGTCCTGCGCGTCGTCAAGCCGCCGAGCCTCGTGCCGCTCGCGACGATCGGCGTGCCGACACTCGGCATGATCCTGCTGTTCCTGCTGCCGTTCTACGACCGCAGCCCGGAGCGCCGTCCAGAGCGTCGCCCGATCGCGACGATCACCGGCATCGCGGTGATCGGCGCGATGGCGTTCCTCACCTACTCGGGGGCCAACGCGGGTTCGCCGACGGCGATCGAAATGAACACGCCCGCGACCGTCACGGCGCAGGGTGGCAAGCTCCTCGCGGAATACGAAGCGGGCAAGAAGGTGGTCGCCCAATCGGGCTGCTTGGCCTGCCACAAGATCGGCGACAACGGCAACGACGGGCCGGGGCCGCAGCTGACGAAGATCGGCTCACGCCTGCCACGGCAGGGAATCGCGCGAACGCTCGTCAACCCGACGGCGCCGATGCCGTCGTTCAAGAACCTGCCGCCGAAGAAGTTCAACGCGGTCGTCGCCTTCCTCGCGCAGCTGAAGTAGCGTCCCCGTCATGCCTGCTCAGCGAGGCGCCGGCGCGGGAACCGGACCGAGCAACGTGAACGAGCGTGGCGCGAACGGCGCCGTCCCGCCCGACTCGTCGTCGGGCCGTCTCGAGGCCGCGCAAGTCCGCTCGATGTTCGACGGCATAGCGGGCGTCTACGACCTGCTGAACACGGCGATGACCGCGGGCCTGCACCACCGCTGGCGCTCCCGCGCGGCCGAGCTCGCACGCGTCGGTCCTGGCGACAGGGTGCTCGACGTCGCTACGGGCACTGGCGATCTCGCGCTCGAGCTCGCGCGCCGAGTAGCGCCCGACGGCGAGGTGATCGGCAGCGACTTCGCCGAGGGAATGCTCGCGCGCGCTCGCGCGAAGGCAGCCTGCGCGCGCGGCGTGTGCCCGCGCTTCGAGTGGGGCGATGCGCTCGAGCTGCCGTACGCCGACGACTCGTTCGACGCCGCGACGGTCGGCTTCGGCGCGCGCAACTTCTCCGACCTCGCGCAGGGACTCGCCGAGATGACGCGTGTCGTGCGTCCCGGCGGGCGCGTCGTCGTGCTCGAGATCACGACCCCCGTCAAGCCGCCGCTGTCGACGTTCTATGCGCTGTGGTTCGATCGGATCGTGCCGCTGCTCGGCCGCGCTGCACAGGCGTGCGCGAGCATGCTCGCGCCGCTGCGACGTGTGCGCAGCTCGCGCTCGAGCGCCACGACGGGGAGCGTGACGATCGCCGACGCCTACACGTACCTGCCGAACTCGGTCAAGCGCTTCCCGGCGCCCGCGGAGCTTGCGGCAGAGCTCGAGCGCGCCGGTCTCGCAGGGATCTCCTACGTGCTGCTCGCCGGCGGGATCGTCGCGATTCACGCCGGCACTGTCGCGGCGGAGGGCGCTCGATGAGCGCGCTCGACGGCACGCGGGCGGCGAACGAGAGCGACGCGATCGAGGGCGTCGACGCGATCATGCGCCGCGGCGGGCAGAGCCTGCGCGAGCGCCTAGCCCGCGTCGAGCTGCACCTCGAAGACGTGACGGCGTCCTCCGGGACGCCGCTGGCCAAGCACGCGAATGCGACCGTGCGCGCGGGCGGCAAGCGGCTGCGCCCGCTGCTCGTCGTGCTCGCGGCCGAGTCCGTCGGTGGGCCGACGCCGACGCCGGCCGGCGAGGAGCGACTCGTGCGCGCGGCAGTCGCGGTCGAGCTCGTCCACTCGGCGACGCTCGTCCACGACGATCTGATCGACGGTGCGCAGCTACGGCGCGGGCAGCCGACGGTCGCCGCCGAGGCCGGTCGCGACGTGGCAGTCGCGACGGGCGATCTGCTCTTCTCGCTCGCCTTCGCCGAGCTCGCGCGAAACGAGAGCGCGACGCAGCTTCGGGCACTCTCGGATGCGAGCTCGGCCCTCGCCGCCGGCGAGCTGTTGCAGCGCGAGGACGCGTACGCGGCGCACGTCGCCGTCGAGCGCTATCTGCGTCGCTGCGAGCTGAAGACGGCGGCGTTGTTCGAGGCCGCATGTCGCCTTGGCGCGCTGACGGCTGCCGATGGATCGCCGCAGCTCGCCGACGCACTCGGCGCGTTCGCACGGCGAATCGGCTTGGCCTTCCAGATGCTCGACGACGTGTTGGACGTCTCCGGGCCGGTCGAGCGTACGGGCAAGGCGCGTGGAACGGACCTGCTCGACGGAACGGTCACACTCCCATTCATCCTCGCGCGCGAACGCGAGCCGGAGCTCGCGAGCTTCGACCTGGCTGCGCTGCGCACTCCAGAGCAGGCCGAGGAGCTATGCGAGCGGATCGCTGCCACAGGCGCACTCGACGAGGCGCGCGAACGCGCACTTGGCGTCGTCGCCGAGGCGAAGGCGGCGTTGCCCGCGATCTTGCCCGACGGGCGTGCGGGGTTGCTCGACTTGGTGGCCGACGTGGCTGTGGAGCGTTACCGCTAGAAATCCGACGGCGTAATCAGGTCGGCGTCGAGCGCACGGACGAAGAAGTCGACTTCCTCGGACATGTTCGCGTGCGTCATGCGTCGCAGATCGCCGAGCAAGGCGCCTGCGGCGCGATCCAGCTCGTCGTCGAGCAGCTCGACGGCGGACTGCTCGAAGACGCCCTCGCGCCGTGACTCGCAGTCGGGGCAGCGCAGGACGATGCGCCAATGGCGCACGCCTTCCTCGCACCAGTCGAGCGGGTAGACGAGCTCGCCGCTGCAGTTGAAGCAGACGTGCAACTCGTCCGGCGCGCACGCTTCGCTGCTCGGCTTGCGCTCGCCGGCACCGGCACTCGACTTGCCAGTCGACTGCGGCGGCTTCGGGGTGCGGGGGTGGATGTCGGGGCTCTCGTGTGGCTGCATCGGCTGGTCACGGATGTCATCGACGCGAGAGTACGACGACTTTAGCGCGGGCGCTGACGACCCCGTCTTACGTGCAAACGGCGGCCCGTTGCAGCCCGATTCAGGTAAGCGGGCGCGGACAGGGCGGTGGTAGGTTCAAGTGCCTGATGGCCACCGCGATCCGCCCGATTGCCCACGAAGACCGCCTCAGCCTCGTCGAGCATCTGGATGAGCTGCGCACGCGGCTGATCATCAGCGGGATCGTGCTGGCGATCGTCTTCGGCGTCTGCCTGTGGCAGAACCACGAACTGCTGCACATCCTCAACAAGCCGTTGCAGACGCAGACGAAGAAGCAGGTCGCCAAGGGCGAGGGCACGGTCGGGCAGGCCGTGCTCTCACAGCAGGGTCTGCTGAAACTGTCCGGCGACACGCGCGCCGCGCTCGAAGCGCTCGAGAAGCCGGCCAGCGGCGTCTCGCCGCAAGCGCGCGCCGCGCTGCCGGCGCTGATCGCCGCGATGAAGGCGGACGTTGCGAAGATCCCGCGCAACCCGGTCGGCGACAACCCGGTCACGCTCGGCGTCGGCGAGCCGTTCACGACGACGATCACGGTCTCGCTGCTGTTCGCGCTCGTGATCTCGCTGCCGCTGATCCTCTACGAGCTCTACGGGTTCGTCGTGCCGGCGCTCAGTCCCGATGAGAAACGCGCCGCGAAACCGCTGCTGCTGGCCGTTCCGTTCCTGTTCGCCGCAGGCGTGCTGTTCGGCTACTTCGTCGTGCTGCCCGCCGCGGTGCGCTTCTTCGTCAACTTCAACGCAAGCGAGTTCAACGTGCTCGTGCAGGCGAGCCAGTTCTACAAATTCGCCGCGACGGTGCTGCTGGCGATGGGTCTCGTCTTCCAGGTGCCCGTCGTGATCCTCGGCGCGACGCGGATCGGCCTGGTCACCGTCGCGCAGCTACGTAAGAGCCGTCGCTATGCAGTCGTCGCCTGCGCAGCAGTCGCGGCGTTCCTGCCGGGAGACGCGATCACGCTGATCCTCGAGACGGTCCCGCTGTATGTGCTCTACGAGGCGAGTATCCTGGTGGCCGCGCTGGTGGGCCGGAGAGATGCCAAGCGCGCACAGGGCACCGAGGCTTCGATGGGGAACCCGGCGCCGCCCCCAGATGATCAAGCGGAGCCAAGCGTGCAGCAGATAATCGATCACGTCGTCCCCGACCACACGAACTGATGCTGTTCGACCTGCGCGGACGTCACCGCCGGCGTGCGGTGAAGGTCATCTACGTTGGCCTTGCCCTGCTGATCGGAGTCGGCCTGATCGGGTTCGGGATCGGCGGC
This sequence comes from Solirubrobacteraceae bacterium, assembly GCA_035552575.1. Classification (GTDB taxonomy): domain Bacteria; phylum Actinomycetota; class Thermoleophilia; order Solirubrobacterales; family Solirubrobacteraceae; genus Palsa-744. The sequence continues at coordinate 32,929 of DASZLB010000149.1, forward strand.
GGCCTCGGTGGCGGCGGCCTGCTCAACGCGGCGAGCGAAAACGAAGGCGCCGGCTCGGCGAGCTTCTCAAATCAGATCAAGAAATACGAAAAGACGG
>DASZLB010000150.1:0-7372 GCA_035552575.1 Solirubrobacteraceae bacterium
TGCCTTCGAAGTCGAACTTGTAGATGGCCGCCCGCTTCCACTACCGGTTGGCGACGACGTAGACGTCGCCGGACGATGGAGAGCCTTTGCCGCCGGATGGCGCATTGTCCACGGCGATCGCGACCGGTTCGTCGAACTGAGGGCTCGTCGCCGACCCGATACCGGCCACGCCAGGTTTGCACGCAGCTGCTTCTTTGCACTGTTCGTATCCGGGCCCGCCGCCGACCCCGACTCCCCACGCTTCGAGGAATTCGTGGTTCGGCCCGAAGCGCACTACGCGGTTGTTGCCTTTGTCGAGCACGTAGATGTCGCCCGCGCCTTCCCCTTCGGTACGTTCGTCGACGGCGACCGCGCTGGGTCCGGAGAGCTTGTTTTCCCCAGAGGTTTCGAGCGACGCGAGAAACGAGTGACCGCGATGCACGAACGCGCCGGCGGATGCGCTCAGCACGAGCACAGTCGTCAGTGCTGCCGCGAATGTGGCGAGCCCGAGTCGCAACGCCCGGTTCAGGCAGGCGCTGTGCGCAGAGCGCTGCGTCACCCCTGAAAGTCTCCGTGGCCCTGCTTCCATGCCGCCCTCTCCCATACCTCTAGATCGTCCCCTGTGTCGGAGGCTACCAGCCTGCACACAACTGTCAAGCGGGTGCCGTCACGCTTCTGCGACATGACTCCCAGGGGCGCTACCGGTCCCGTTGGGCCGGCTAAGCAGCCTCTTCCTGAGGCTCTGCAGAAAGCGCGTGTGGGGCCCGAGGGCCCCACACGCGTACTGCCTACTGCATACCTCTGAACGCTACTTACGCAGCGATCTCCTCGTTTTCACCCTTCAGCGTGGAGACCGTCTTCTGACCCGAGGGCAGCTGCACGCCAGGAGGCGTGATTTTGCTCACGAGGAAGTGTGCTTCGCCCGTGACGGGGCTCGGCGGGAATTCACCGAACACGACTTCCTGGCCGCCTTTGGAGTTCACTTCGAACGTCTGCGTGCCTTCCTTGCTGAATTTGTTGACGTTGCCGCTGTTGACACCGATGACCGAACCGAGGGTCACGATTTCAAGGCCTTCACAGCTGAATTCAGCCGACGGGCCGCCACTGACGGATTCAACGTCGCTGCCGACCGCTTTGGCCGACGTGTAGCCGAGCGTTGCCTTGAGCAGAGCCGTCTTGATCGTTCCGGCTTTCTGGCCGGCCGACGTGCACTTTTTGCCTTCCGAGGTGCAGGTCTTGAATTCAACGGTCACCGTGCTCGTTTTCGCGCCGGTGATTTCGCCTGCCGACTTGCCCGACTTGCAGGACACGACGCCGACGACCGTTCCACCCGTCCACGGAGTCGATTCGTTTTCCGGAATGTAGCTGTCGAGCGTGCTGACGCCGTTCTTGCCCTTGAAGCCGAGCTTCTTCGCTTCGCTCCACGTGCCGAGCTTGTATTTGCCGCCGGGCGCCGCAACCGAGCAGTTCTTGTCGGAGAATTCGCCCGTCGGGATCGTTTTGCCGACTTTTTCTGCCTTGACACAGGTCTTGTATTCAGGCAGTGCTGCAGACGCGCTCGACACGGCCACAGCGGCCAATGCCAGCACTGCGACGAGGCACAGCCCCATCATCTTGAAACGTCGCATTCAATGCTCCTTTTCCCTCTTGATCAGTAGCCGGCACCCGAATCCCTCCATGCTGCGACAGAATCCCCGATACCAGTCCTGCCCCTGTGCCTTACTCAGCCAGCGGCCCTCCAACCTCGACCTTGGCAGAAAAAAACATCGCCGTCAAGATCAAGTCAAGCGGTGCTCAGATCGTGCTTTGATGCCGCCGCGCCGCCGGCCTCGTGCCGAGCGCGTGCGAGTTCGTCCTCCCTCGGACATCGTCCTGGCGACCATTACGGGCGCACAGATTCGCTCCGGCTATCACCGCTTCGACAGCCACGCCCCTCCCTTGAAACGCCGCCGAACTGCTGCGACGCGGGCACCTCATCCCCATGACGATGCTTGACATCATGTCGCCGCGAACGTACCACAGGGTTTGACGTAATGTCAAGTGTTTAGCAGTCTCGGTCCGTTTCGCTTAGTCAAGCGGCGGAATGACCACAGCGCGTCAGGCGAGCCGCCTGACGGCTACCGTGCGGTCGGCCTCGGCGAGGATCTCCCATCGCGGATCCGCGGCCGCGCGGATGCGGCGAGCGACGACAGCAGTCGGCCCCGGCAGCCCCCGCCCGCCCGGCCGGTCCGCGCGCGCGTCGTGGAGGACGAGCCTGCCGCCGACGGCCACGAACGGGCGCCAGCAATCCCAGTCGAGCTCGCATCCGGCCTCTGAGTGGTCGCCGTCGACGAACACGAGGTCGACCGGCTGCGACCAGCTTGCCGCGACTTCGTGCGAGAGCGCCGCGTGCCAGCGCACCGAGGGACCCCGATCGCCACGGCGGCGCTGCGCACGCGCGAGCACGCGCCGCGTCGCCCACTCCGTCGCGCCCCAGCCGCTCGGTAGCGCGTCCGGGCGCCTGCCGAACGGATCGATCAGGTGCAGCTCCGCGCCGGCGCCTAGCGCGTCGAGCAGCGTCAGCGCCGAAGCGCCCTCGTAGACGCCGATCTCGACGACTCGCCGGGCGCCGCGCGCCGCGGCGAGCAGCACGCTCGCATCCTCGGCCGAGTGCATCGTGCGCGGCGGGATCAGCCCGAGCCCGACGCCCAGCGCGCGCAGGCGAACATCATCGCGCAGGCGCTCCGGCGCGAGGCTGCGCAGCGACTGGGGAATGGGAGCCACGCCGCCAGCCTATGCGCAGAGCGCCGCCGGAGAGTCGAGCGTGTGCTGTCCTGAGTCGAGCGTGTGCTGTCCTGCTCCTTCGCGCGCGCGTGCGCGCGCGTACGAGCGCCACAGCTCGTAGGTCGGATAGAGATGCGAGAGATCCGCACTGAGCAGGCCGACGGGGAAGTCCGTGTCCTCGCGGAACGAGTATTGGAAGATCGCGCCGACGCGCGCATCGCGCGACCACGCGAGGACCTGCCGCGCGAGCGCGCGGCAACCGTCCCGCTGCTCGCCTGCGTCATCGCCGCGCCGGCGGCCCGGGTCGGGAGCGCCGGCGCCCGTCTCCGTGACCCACACGCTCGCCGCGTGGCCGCACTCTCCGCTGGCATCGATCGCGTGCTCGAGCGTCGCGACGGCCTGCGTGTGGGACGCGTGCGCGCCGAAGCTCGCGTATTCGTGGATCGACCAGACGCTGCTCAGACAGATGACGCTCGCCGGCAAGGCCGCGACGAACGAGGCGACGCTCGTGCGATGGACCGAGTCCGTCGGATACGCGGCGAGCTCACCGAGCAGCAGACGATGGCCGCCGCCGTCAATCGCGAGCTCGTCTGCCATCGCCCGCGCGAGCTGCGCGTAGACGCCCGCTGCGAGCGATGGCGAGCTCGTCGTGCACGAGGCCCTTTGGGGGCTGAGGAACTGCGGGTTGTTCGGCTCGTTCCATGGGCTCCACCAGCCGAGCTGCACGCCCTCGCGCGCGCCGAGCTCGAGCAGTGCGCGGATCAGCCGGCGGTAGCCCGCAAGGCCGGCGGCATCGATCGGCCGCGAGAACGGCTGCGTCGCCGGTGCTTCGCAGCCCGACGGCGCGGCGGCGGCCCAGCTCGGCACGCCGAAGATGTCGAGCACGACTTGGAAGTCGGCGCGTCCTTCGGCCCGCGCGGCGCGTTGCTGCGAAGCGATCGCCGCGAGGTCTTCGGCGATGCCGCGATACGCGCCGCATGGCGCCACTGCGCGCGCGCATCCGTCGATCGGCGCTTCCAGCGACGGTGGGCTCGCCGCGCTCGGCTGCAGCGCCGCCCAGTCGACGAGCAGGCGCGCGTAGGTCGGGTGCAGCGCCGTCAGCAGCTCGCGTGCGGGCATGAACGCCGCTCCGCCCGACGGCGCCGGATCCGACGTGCTCCACAGCAGATCGGCGTTGTCCTCGGTCAAGCCGAACGCCGGGCCGCTCGGCGCAGGGACCAGTGCCGGTGCCGGTGCCGGCAGGACAGGAGCGGCCGCGCCGGAGGAACCGGCGCCGCGAGAGCGCGAACCGCCACATCCTCCAAGCAGCAGCGCCGCCCCCAGCAGAATCGCTGCGAGCGGCGGCGACGCGCGCCTCAGACTGCCGAGACCTGCTCTTCCTCGGCGACGCGGAACGACGAGCCGCAGCCGCACGCGGCGACGACGTTCGGGTTCGAGACCTTGAAGCCCGCGCCCTGCAGGCTCTCCTCGTAGTCGATCACGGAGCCGCGCACGAAAGGCAGGCTCTCGTTGTCGACGAGCAGCTTCAGCCCGTGGCTCTCGAAGACGATGTCGTCATCGCGTTGCTCGTCGAAGGCGAGCTGGTACTGGAAGCCGGAGCAGCCGCCACCGCGGACGCCGACGCGCAGGCCGGCCATGCTCACGTCTGCTTCCTGTGCAGAGAGGAACTCCTGCACCTTTTCCGCGCCCTTGTCGCTGATCGTGATCATCGCTCTGCTCCCGTTGGAGACTTCAAGACTTTCCAAAGTATAGCGACCGCCGGGAGGCCGCCTGCGATCCTCTACGCTAGGAAATGATGCCCACCGCAGAGGACATCTCGCAGCGTATCGAGGCATCGATTCCGGGGGCGACGGCCGACGTCGAGGACTACACCGGAACGGGCGACCACTTCCGCGCGACCGTCACCGCCGCGGCGTTCGCCGGGCGCAGCCGGATCGAGCAGCACCGCCTCGTCTACGAGATCTTCGGCGCCGAGATCGGCGGCCCGATCCACGCCCTGTCGCTGAAGACGCAGGTGCCGCAGGATCAGGGCGCCGCAACGCCGCAGCCAACCACCACCCAATGAGCCAGGAGCCCGCCATGTCTCGCACGACCCCCTCCACAGAGCTACCGATGTCCCCCGGCCAGCCGGCCGCAGCCCCGGCCTCGCCGTCCGGCGAGGCGAACCCGATCCGCGAGGCGATCGCGGAGGCGATCGCCGAGCACAAGGTGATCCTGTTCATGAAGGGCACGCCGGAGGCGCCCGCGTGCGGCTTCTCCGCGCGCACCGTCGCGGCGCTTCAGGAGCTCGACACGCCGTTCGCCGCCGTCGACATCCTCCCCGACCCGCGCATCCGTCAGGAGCTCTCGGCGATCTCCAACTGGCCGACGATCCCGCAGCTGTTCGTCAACGGCGAGCTGCTCGGAGGGTGCGACATCGTCGTCGAGATGTACGAGTCGGGGGAGCTCGCCGAGGCATTGGTGTAGCGTCCGGGCGCGCATGCCCGGAGTCGCGGTAGCCACCGACAGCACGCATTACCTGCCGCGCGAGCTCGCGGCGCGTGAAGACGTGCACCAGATCAGCCTGTACGTCGGCTGGGAGGGCGAACCCCGGCGCGAGCTCGAGATGCCGAGCTTCGATGCCTTCTACGAGCGCCTGCGCACGGATCCGGCGCTGCCGAGCACCTCACAACCGTCGATCGGCGACTTCCTCGCGGTCTGGGAGCCGCTGCTGCAGGCCGGCCATGACGTCGTCTCGATCCATCTCGCCGGCGGCATCTCGGGAACCGTCGAGGCGGCCCGCCAAGCGCACGCGCTGCTCGCCGAGCGAGGTCTCGGCGAGCGCGTCGAGGTACTCGACTCCGAAAGCGGCTGCGGCGGCACCGGGATGCTCGTGCTCGCCGCCTGCGCCGCCGCGCGCGCGGGCGCGGGCAAGGACGCCGTCGTCGCGCACGTGCGCGAGGCGCGCAAGGCGCTGAAGATCTGGTTCTGCCTCGATACGCTCGAGTACCTGCGTCGCGGCGGGCGGATCGGCAAGGCGCAGGCGTGGCTCGGCGGCACGCTGAAGATCAAGCCGATCCTCTCGCTCGAGTACGAGATCATGCCCGTCGAGCGCGTTCGCACGGCGGGCCGTGCGTTCGAGCGGATGGTCGACTACGCGCGCGAGCTGCACGACAGCGGCGCCGACGGCTGGGTCGTGCAGCACATCCAGGCGCCCGACCAGGCGCAGCGGCTGACCGATCGCTGCCGCGAGATCTTCGGCTCCGAGCCGATCTTCTCCTCGGAGGTCGGGCCGGTGATCGGCACGTACACGGGCCCGGGGCTGATCGGCGTCGGCGGCCTGCCGCGCGCGCTGCTCAGCTGAGTCCGAGAGCGTTTCCTCTTAGCGGTGGGGCTAGCGTTCGCGCCGCTTGCGACGGCGACCGCGCAGGATTTTCACGCCGAGCGCGAGGCCGACGAACGCGGCTCCCGCCTGCAGCTCGCTGCGGTGACGCTCGACGTGCCCGCGCCAATCGGTCAGGTGCGTGACCTCGCCGCGCAGCTTCTCGAGCGAGACGGCGAGCTCCATCCGGTTGCTCTCGATCGAGCTGCGGATCTCGGCGGGCGAGCGACTGGCCATCAGGCGCTCACCCCGGCACTCGGCGGCGAAGCGTCGCCGCCCGAGGAGCTGACTGTCTCGCGGATCTTCTTCGCCTCGTCGATCGCCATGCTCGGCACCGGCGGCGAGCCTTTTTTGACTGCTTTCGCGGCGAGCAGACCGGCGAGCGCGCCGAGCAGCAGCAGGATCACGGCCATCGCGAAGAAGCCCCAGAAGTAGGTGAAGTCGTTGCCCGGAAGGTAGTAGTAGAGCAACCACGCGAAGCCGAACAGCGCGAAGATCACGGCCATCAGCACGAACGCGCCGGCGGCGATCCCGACGACGGCGCCCTTGATCAGCTTCGCCGCCTTCTCGGTCACCTCCGCCTTGGCCAGCTCGATCTCCTCGCGGACGAGCAGCGTCGCGCGCTCGGAGACTTCCGTGATCGCAGCGGCGATGTTGTGCGGCGGCTCCTTGCCGGGCTCGGCGGCGGGCGGCGGCGCGCTCACTCGGGCGGCTCCTCGTCGAAGACGCGGCGCCAGATGAACGTCGCAGCACGCTGCGCGACGATCGTCGAGAGCGCCCCGACGCCGGCGAGCAGACCCGACCAGACCAGGCGCTTGACCATCTCGTTCTCCATCAGCGTGTGAGTCTATTGCCCGCGGTGGTCTCATCGGAAACGGCGTCGACCTCGAGGCCGCCGCAGACCGTCTCGACGACGACGCGCTTCGCGCGCGCGAACTCCTGCTCGCCTTGGGGCAGCAGGTCGAAGATCCAGCCGGTCAGCAGCTGCTCGATCACGCCGTAGAAAGCCATCGCGGCGAAGCGTGCTTCGATGCCGGGCTTGAAGACGCCCTCGTCCTGCGCCTGCTGAACGATCTTGCCGATCAGCTCGTAGGCCTCGCGGATCGTGCCGATGTGCGTGTCGCCGAACGAGTTCGCGGCGCGCGTCACCTCGACGATGATGACCTTCATCAGGTCCGGGTCGTGGCGGTAGCTGTCGATGATGAACGACGCGATCGCCTCGAGCTTCTCGCGCACCGGCAGCGGCTCGGCGTCGACCTCGCGGATCAG
>DASZLB010000151.1:0-15710 GCA_035552575.1 Solirubrobacteraceae bacterium
GGCGTGCGCGTCGGCTACCTCGTCGGCCCGACGGACCTGATCGCGAAGATCGCGAAGCTCGCGACGAACACGTACATCTCGCCGAGCATGGTCGCGCAGTCGATCGTTTACGAGTTCTGCGCCTCAGGCGCGATCGAGCGCTCGATCGAGACGGTCCGCACGGCGCTCGCCAAGCGCGCGCTGACGCTTTCGGAAGCGCTGCGCCGCGAGCTGCCGGAGGCCGAGTTCGTCCAGCCTGACGGCGGCTACTTCATGTGGGTCACGCTGCCGAGCGGCACCGATGTCGCGAAGCTGTTCAAGGCCGCTGCCGATCTCGGCGTCGCCTTCGTCAAGGGCACCGACTTCCTGCTCGAGGGCGGCGAGAACACGCTGCGCCTTGCCTACTCTGGCGTGACCGAGCAGGAAATCGACGAGGGCATCACGCGCCTCGCGGCTGCATATCGCTCGCTCTGAGCGTCAACGTCTTTTTAAGGGTTGTCCTCGACGCGCGAGGGCCTGCGCCGCGCGCCGCGGCGCGGATCTCTAGCGGCCGTAGCGCTGGCCGAGGACCAGCTGGTCCGGCAGCGCCGTCCGCGGCGGCGGCGAAGGATCGGCGATCACCGAGACGGTCTCGCCGACGCTCGTCGTGACTATGCAGCGGCTGCCGTCGGCGGCCTCGACGACGACCTGCTCGTCGTCGCGCTCGGCGAGCTTGCCGTCGAGCCCCGGCTCGAGGCCGGAGCTCTTCAGGTAGTGCAGCAGGTCCTCGGCCTCGTTCTCGAAGCGTAGGATTTTGACCTTGGCGCCGAGCTCGACGTCGGCGAGCGGCACGCCTGAGAGCCGTGCGCCGGCGATGATCGGGTGCCCGTGCGGGCACGTCTTCGCGTCGCCGATCGCTGCGAGCATGCGTTCCTCGAGCACCGGCGACATCGCGTGCTCGAGCCGCTCGGCCTCCTCGTGGACCTCGTCCCACGGCACGCTCAGGACGTCTGTCAGGAAGCGCTCGATCAGCCGGTGGCGGCGGACGATCTGCTCGGCGTGCTCGAGGCCGGACGGCGTGAACGCGATCGCGCGCTCCTTGTCGCGCGTGATGTAGCCGTCGCGCTCGAGCCGGCCGACCATCTCGTGCACCGTCGGCGGCGAGAGCTGCATCGCGCGCGCGACGTTCGCGCCGGTCATCGGCAAGCCGGCCTCGTGCAGCCAGAAGAGGATCTGCAGGTACTCCTCCTCGGCGACCGTCGCGGTGTCGCTGCTCATGGATTGATCCTAGACCACGGTCCGTGAGCGGCGCTCACGAGTAGAGCTGGTCGAACGTGCACGAGCGCGGGTCCTTGTCCTCGCGCCAGCGGCGCAGCTTCGCGCCGTGTCGGATGCGCCCGGCCGAGACGTGGTCGAAGTCGATCTCCAGCACGAGCTCCGGGCGCAGGCCGACCCACTCGAGGTCCTTGCCGGCGCTCCAGCGGCTCGGATCGGCCGAGCCGCGCTCGCCGGACTCGTAGTCGGCGAGAAAGCCCGGCAGGCGCCGCTTCTCGGCGGCCGAAAGCCCGGAGCAGTGCCCGACGACGCGCAGCTCTGCCTCGCCGCCGTCCCCACCCTCGTCGTAGAGCCCGAGGATCAGCGCACCGACGGTCCCCTCCTCCTTGCCGGGGCGCCAGCCGACGAGCACCGTGTCGATCGTGCGCACACGCTTGACCTTCGCCATGCCCTTGCGCTCGCCTGGCAGATACGGCGCGGTGCTGTCCTTCGCGATCGCGCCCTCGGCGCTTTCGAGCCACTCTTGCGCCTGCTCAGGCGTGTCGACGGTCCGCATCAGCTCGACGGGCGCATCAGCGAACTCCTTGCCGGTGTGCAAGTCCTCCAGCGCCGCGCGCCGCTCGCTGAACGGCAGCTCGAGCAGCACGTCATCCTCTCGTGCGAGCACGTCAAACGCGACATAGATCGCCGGCGTCTCGCCCGCGAGACGCTCGATCCGCGAAGCGGCCGGGTGGATCCGCTGGCCGAGCGCGTCGAAGTCCTCGCGCCCGCCTGAGTCGCGCACGACGATCTCGCCGTCGAGCACGTAGCGTCCGGCCGGCAGCGCGCCGGCGAGCGCGAGCTCGGGGAAGTAGCGGCCGAGTTCCTTGCCGTTGCGCGACTGCAGGTAGATCTCCTCGCCGTCGACGAACGCTAGGCAGCGAAAGCCGTCGAGCTTGACCTCGTAGACGTACTGCTCGCCCTCGGGCAGCGCCTTGCGCGAGAGCGCGAGCTGCGGCTTGATCGGCGGCTTCAGCGGCAGCGTCATCGCTCGCCGGCCTCTGCGTCGCCTGCTGCCTTGGTCGTTGCGTCCTCAGACTTCGCCTCGCCCGCGGCCTTCGCGCCATCCCCTGCCTTCGGCTTGCGCGCGCGGCTCGGCTGCACGCGCTTGGGCTCGCCTTTCTGCTTGGCGAAGTGCGGCGGCCATGGCGCATCGCCGAGCCCTTCGCGTTCGTCGCGCGCCGCGAGCTCGAGCAGCGACGCCAGGCGCCCGGCGTGCTCGTCGATCGACGCCGCCGGATCGCCGCGCTGCTTCAGCCGCGCCGGAACGGTGTCGAGCGTCAACTGGTCGGGCTCGACGTCGGCGACCTCGTCCCACTCCAGCGGACACGACACGCGCGCGTCGGGCACCGCACGCACGGAGTAGGCCGAGGCGATCGTGCGATCGCGCGCGTTCTGGTTGTAGTCGATGAAGACGCCCTCGCGTTCCTCCTTCCACCAGCGGCTCGTCGCGCGGCCGGGCATGCGCCGCTCGACCTCGCGCGCGAGCGCTAGCGCGGCCGTGCGCACCTGCAGGAAGTCGTGCTCGGGCTCGAGTCGGACGTAGATGTGGATGCCGCGCGAGCCAGACGTCTTCGGGAAGCCGAGCAAGCCGTGCTCGTCGAGCACGTCGCGCACGCACAATGCGACCTCGCGAACCTCCGAGAACGGGATCTCCGGCTGCGGGTCGAGGTCGACGCGCAGCTCGTCCGGATGGTCGAGGTCGGTACGCCGCACCGCCCACGGGTTCCAGTCGATCACGCCGAGGTTGACGCCCCAGACGAGGTGCGCAGCGTCGTTCGGCACGAGCTCGCGCGCGTGGCGGCCGCTCGGGAACGTCACGACCGTCGTCTGCAGCCACTCAGGCGCGCCGTCTGGAACGCGCTTCTGAAAGAACGGCTTGCCCTGCACGCCGTCGACCCAGCGCTTCATCACCGTCGGGCGATCGCGCAGGCCGCGCACGACTGCCTCGGCGCACTCGACGTAGTAGTTGACGAGGTCGAGCTTCGTCAGGCCGCGCTCCGGGAAGAACGGCTTTTCGGGGTTGCTGACGCGGACCTCCTGGCCACAGACGTCGATCGTGGCGGGCTCAGACTTCTTCGTGGCCATTGCTGGAAGGATGCCCGATCGTGATCTCGCGAACGCTCCTGATCGCCGCACGCCCGTTCGGCGGGCGCCTCGACGCCGCGCGTGTCTGCGCCGCGATCGCCGGCGGCCTGCGCGACGGCGGCTGGCAGGCCGATCCGTGCCCGATCGAGCTCGAGCCGCCGGACGGTGCAGCCGCGTTCGTGCGCTCGCCCGAGCTCGACGCGCGGATCCGCGCCGCGCGCGCCGTAGTGATCGCCGAGCCGCGCCTCGACGAGCGCACGCTGACGGGCACCGTCGCCTTCGAGCTCGCCACGCGCGCGCGCCAGGGCGGCGTGCCCGCATACGCCGTCACCGGTGAGAACGATCTCGATTCCTTCGATGCGCGCATCCTCGACCTACAGACGATCCTCGTAGCGCGGACTCATCGGTCGCTCGCGCTCGCCGGGCGCAAGCTCGCCGGGATCGTCTGAGCCGCAGGCTCGCTGCGAGTGCTCCGGCGGCGTGAGAGGCGGCTCAGAGCTGGCAACCGGGGCACCAGTACGTCGTGCGGTTGTCATCGCCCTGTCCGTGGCTGCGGATCAAAGTGCCGCAGCGCTCGCACGGGCGCCCGGCGCGCTTGTAGACGGCTCGCGGGCGCGTGCTGAAGCCGTCGACTTCGGCCGAATGGCGCATCCGCTCGCGAGCGAACGCGAAGATCGCGCTCGCCTCGTCGTCGCGCACTCGCCCGAGCGCCCGCCACGGGTTGACGGCGAGCGCGAAGCACGCCTCTGACTTCCACACGTTCCCGATGCCCGCGACGATCCGCTGGTCGAGCAGCGCATCGCCGATCGCGCGTCCCGCGTCCTGCGCGCGCAGGCGCGCAAGGAACTCCTCGGCGTCCGCCGCGCGCTCGCCGATCACGTCCGGGCCGAGCGCCGCGATCCGCGCATCCGAGCGAATCCGCGCGTCGCTCGTCAGCTCGAGCACCGGTCCGTCGAACTCGACGACGCGCCACTCGCCGGCCGCGATCACGATCCACGCCCGCCGCGGCGCGCGCTTCCAGCGCGTGCCCTCGCGGTGCACGCCCCACGAGCCGGTCATGCGCAGGTGCGAGTGCAGCGTCAGATCGTCCTCGAAGCGCACGAACAGGTGCTTGCCGTATGCGTCGACTGCACGCACGGCGCGCCCGGCGAGCCGCTGCGGCCAGCGCTCGTTCGCATGGCGCCGCTGCGGTGTCTCGATCGCATCTGGCACGCGGTCGAGCAGCACCGCGCCGATGCGGCGTGCCGCGTAGTGGATCGTGTCGCCCTCCGGCATCGCTCCCAGGTTCGCAGAGCCCTCGCGACAGTCCGCGACGCGCCCGGCAGTCGCGCCCCGTTCGTCTAGCCCGGCCCGGCCGCGGCGAGCGCCGCCGGAAGCTCCTGCGCGACGCTGTAGACGAGTCGCGTCGCGTCGGCGACGCTCGCGTAGTCGAGGTTCGCCGGGACGTCGCTCGGAAGGTGGTAGTTGGCCGGGCTCATCCAGTCCGTCACCGAGACGATCGTCGCGATCGCGTACCCCGCGCGGCTCGCGATCACGCTGTCCGTCGAAGCACGCGCACGGAAGCCGCGCAGCAGCGGCACGCCGAGCCGCTCGGCGTGCATCTGAACGAGGTCGCGCAACCACGCGCCGGCGTAGCTCTCCATCCAGACCGGCCCCTCGGCCTCGAGCATCACGAGGTGCGGCGAGCCGACCGTGTCGAGGTTGACGAACGCCGTGCGCGCCGGGTCGAGCTCGTCACGGTGGCTCGAGACGAACGCGCGAATGCCGTCCTGCAGCGTCTCCTCGGCGCCGCACGAGACGAGCAGCACGCGCAAGCCCGGCACCGGCTGCTCGCGCAGCAGCTCGGCGAGCGCGACGAGCGCTGCGACGCCCGAGAGGTTGTCGTTCGCGCCCTGGACCGTCTCGCTGCGCCAGATGTCCGCGACGGCCGCCGTGCCAAGTGCGCCGATCGCGAGGCCCATGCGCGAGTAGCGGCGTCGCGCCGTGAGCGCACCGGCGATCGTCGCGAGCGGCCCCGCGAGCCCGATCCACCACTGCGGCAGCGGCGTCTTGAAGCGTTCGAGCAGTCCCGGCGCGCGCTCGTGCAGGCGGCGCTGCAGCGTCTGATCGAACAGCGCGCCCGTCTGCGGCGCGTCGTGATGTGCGAGCACGACGAGCGTCGCCGGCTCCGCGCGCGCTCCCACGCGCCCGACGAGGTTGACCGTCGTGCGCCGCCTGCGCACGAGGCGGCGCAGGATTCGCGGGCCGTTCTGCGCCTCGTCGACGATCCCCGCGAACACCGCGAGCGCGAGCAGCGCACCGCCGAGCCGTCGCCCGCGAAGGACGAGCGCCGCGCCGGCGATCCCGAGCAGGCCCGTGCCGGTCGCCGTCGGCGGGAACGTGCCCCACGAAGGCTCGTCCTCGAGCGCGACCGAGACGTCCCTCGCAAGCAGCCGCGCCGCGACCCATTCGGCCGCCGCGCGCTCGCCCGCCGAGCACGGCGTGCGGTCGATCGGCGCAAGCGTCTCGACGACTTCGCGCAGGATGGCTTCGATCCGCTCCGGCGCGCCGCTCACAGGAACGACCTCCCCTCGCCGCGATACGTCGGCAGCTCCTCGACGATCCGCTCGCCCGCGAGCACGTGCACGCTCGCGAAGCGCTCGCACAGCTCGCCGGCCTTCGCGTGGCGCATGTAGACGCGGTCGCCGAGCGCGAGCCGGTCCGCGGCGTCGCCGAGCAGCGGCGTCTGCACCTCGCCGGCGCCCTCCTGCGCGTCGAGCCGCAGTCCCGCCGGCAGGTGCGGTCGCGGCAGGCGCGCCGCATCGCCCGCGCCCGAGGCGAGGTAGCCGCCGCCGAGCGCCGTCACGACGCCTGGGCCCGGGCGCCTGACGACCGGCAGCGCGAACAGCGCCGCCGGGCGCGGCGCGAAAGTGCGATATGCGTCGAACAGCGTCGGTCCGTACAGCCCCGATCCGGCCGTCAGCTCGCTGACGGCGTCCTCGCGCGTAGTCAGCTCGAGACTGCCAGTGCCACCGCCGTTGACGAGCTCGAGCGGCGGCGCGCCGGCCGACGCGAGCACGTCCTGCACAGCGTCCACGACCTGCGCGCGGCGCGGCGCCAGCTCGCGCGCCGAGAGCGTCTGGATCGTGCGCAGCACTCGAGCGCGCAGCGGACGCCCCGGCGGGTCGTCGCCGAGCCCCGCGATCTGCGCCTCGTACATCATCACGCCGACCAGCCGCAGCCCCTTGCGCGCGAGGATCGCGCGAGCGAGCGCCGCGGCGTGCTCGGGCGTGTGCGCCGGCGAGCGCTTGACGCCGATCCGCACGCGCCCGCCGAGCGCTCGCCAGCCCGCGTCGACGTCGATGCAGACGCGCAGCTCTGCGCCGTCGACCGCCGCCGCGGCCTGCTCGAGCGCATCGAGCTGCTCGACGCTGTCGAGCATCACCGCGATCTGCCCTGTCGCACCCGGCGCGTCGCCGCCTGCCGCACTTCCACCACCGGCGCGCGAGTGCTCGGCGAGCAGCGCGAGCGCTGCAGTGTCAGCCGTCGGGTAGGCGACGACGATGTCCTCGTCGCCGTGCGACGCGAGCCACAGCGCCTCTCCCAGCGTGAACGCGAGCGTGCCCGCGAAGCCGTCGCGCTCGAGCACGCGTTCCTGCAAGCCGCGGCAGCGCAGCGACTTGCTCGCGAGGCGGATCGGCTTTCCGGCCGCGCGTCGTTCGAGGTCCGCTGCGTTCGCGTTGAATGCGTCGAGATCGATCAGCGCAAACGGGGCTTGCAGCCCCGCCGTCGCGCGCTCCAGACGCGCGTAAGCCTCGCCGTGAGCGGCCGTGACGGCGGCGCTCCCCGGCGCTCCGCTCGTCTTGCGCACTGCCGCCGCCCGCGCATTCGTCGCGCTCATCCGCTCACGCGCCCGAGCACGCGGTCCGTCCACGCGTTGCCGAACAGCCCGCTCGGGTCCAGCCGCGCGCGCACGGCCTGGAAGCGATCCCACTCGGGGTAGCGCGCGCGCAGCGTCGCGGCCGTCTGAAAGTGGCGCTTGCCCCAGTGCGGGCGCCCGTCGAGCTCGGTCATGATCGACTCGACCGCTTCGAAGTACGGCCGCCACTGCATGCCTTCGAACATGTGCACCGCGACGAAGCCGCTCTCGCGCCCGGCCGCCGTCGAGAGCAGCGCGTCGTCGGGCGCGACCGTGCGCACCTCGATCGGGAACGGCACCGCGAGGCCGCGCCGCTCGACGAGCTCGAGCACGCGCCGCACCGCCGCCGGCGTGTGCTCGCGCGGCAGCGCGTACTCCATCTCTGTGAAACGCACGAGCCGCGCGCTCGAGAAGATCGCCGCCGAGCGTTCGACGCGCTCGCTGCTGCCTGCGAGGCGCGTGACGAGCCGGTTGAGCTGCGGGATCGCACCCGGCATCAGCCGCCCCGCGCGGCAGATAGCGCCGAACGCGTGGTTCGTCAGCAGGATGTCGTTGGCGTACGCCGCGAGCTTCCCGCGCGGGCGTGGCGGCTGCTCGGTGCGGTTGTTCGTACGCGTAAGCGCCGTGTCGCAGTAGGGGAAGACGAAGAACTCGAAGTGGTCGTTCTCGAGCGCGAGCGTCTCGAAGCGCTCGAGCGTCTGCGCGAGCGGCGCTGGCGCATCGACGCCGTGCAGCGTGAACGCCGGAACGCAGCGCAGCGTGACCTCGGCGATCACGCCAAGCGCTCCGAGCCCGACGCGCGCCGCGCGAAAGACCTCCGCGTCGTGCTCCGGCGAGCAGACGAGCGTCGAGCCGTCGGCGAGCACGAGCGTCAGCTCGGCGACCTGTGCGGAGATGTTCGGCAGCCGCGCTCCCGTGCCGTGCGTCGCCGTCGAGATCGCCCCGGCGACGCTCTGCACGTCGATGTCCCCGAGGTTCTCCAGCGCCAGGCCGTATGTCTCCAGCCGCCGGCTCAGCTCGCGAATCGTAATTCCGCCCTGCACGCGCACGAGCCCCCTCGCGACGTCCACGTCGAGCACGTCCGCGAGCCCGTCGAGCCGCACGTGCACCTCCTCGCTGCACGCGATCTCGCTGAACGAGTGCCCCGCACCGGCGGCGCGCACGCGCAGCCCGCTGCCGGCCGCGCGCGCGATCGCGGCCGAGAGCTCCTCGACCGAGCGCGGCTGCTCGACCACGCGCGGGCTGCAGAACTGGTCTGCAGACCAGTTCTGCCATCGCGCGGCGCGCTCGTGTCGATCGCTAGGCTCGCTCATCAGATGGTCGAGCCCGAGCCTACTCCGAGCCAGACTGCTCGCGGCGCTCGCGCTCGTTCGCTGCCCACGCCCGGCGCGCGGCGCGCGACGGTGATCGGCGCCGGCTCGTTCGGCACGGCGCTTGCCGTGCTGCTCGCCCGCGGCGGGCTGCGCACGACGCTGCAGACTCGCACCGCCGAGCAGGCGAGCGAGCTCGAGCAGCAGCGCGAGAACGCGGCGTACCTGCCCGGCGTCTCGCTGCCCTCGCAGCTGCGCGTCGAGGCGAGCTCGGCCGGCGTCGACCGCGCCGACTACGTCTTCCTCGCCGTCCCCTCGCGCGGGCTCGGCGAGGTGATCGCTACGCTCGGCGCCGCCGGCCTCGGCAAGCGCGCCGCCGTCGTGTCCGTGGCCAAGGGCCTCGTGCCGCCCGACGGGCTGCCGCCGACGATCGTGCTCGGCGCGACGTTCGGCGAGCACCGTGTCGCCTGCGTCGGCGGCCCGGCGCACGCGCAGGAGATGGTCCATGCGGGCGCCGCGCTCGTCGCCGCCTCCAGCGACGAGGAGCTCGCCGGCGCGCTCGCGCAGATGTTCACGCGCGCCGGAGTCGTCTGCGAGCAGTCGAACGACCCGCTAGGCGTCGAGCTCGCCGGCGCCGCGAAGAACGCCGCCGCGCTCGCGGCCGGAGCGACGGAGGCGCAGGGCCTCAATGCGGCAGGCGCCGCCGCCGGGCACATCTTCGCCGAGGTCTGGCGCTTCGCCGACGGGCTCGGCGCGCGTCCGGAGTCGATGATCGGCCTCGCCGGTGCCGGCGATCTCGTCGCGACGGCTCTCGCGCGCGAGAGCCGCAACCGCCGCGCCGGCGAGCTGCTCGCCGCGGGTGTCTCCGCGGCCGAGATCCCCGCGCGCGTCGGTCAGGCCGTCGAGGCGCTCGAGTCCGTACCGCTGCTCGCGCGCGCGCTCGAGCGCGCAGGCGTCGGTGCGCCCGTGACGGGCGCGCTCACTCAGCTGATCGGCGGCGAGCTGCCGCTCGACGATTGGGTCGCGCTCGTGCGCGCGACCGTGCCGCCGCCCGCGCGCTGGCGCCGGCGCCCGCAGCCGGGGCTCTGGCGGCGCATCTGGGGACGGCTCACGCGCTGAGCGCGCCCGCGCGCTAGCCGAGCTGCGCTTCGACCGTTTTTTTGGCGAACTCGAGCATCCCCATCGCGACCCACGGGTACATGCCGCTGCGCACGCGCACGCCGACTTCGCCGTCCGGCGTCTTGACCTCGACGATCGTGATCACGCGGCCGATTTCGTAGTCGTCGCCGAAATCCGTTTCGATCGCGTCCATCTGGTCGGCGACTTCCTGCATCAGCTTGGCGCGCGGGCCAGCCTGCTCGCCGCCGTTCTCCGGCGGTCCGTCTCCCAAACCTGCCATCAGCGTCCTCCTCGTTGAAGATCCAAGTCGGCAGATCATGCCAGCGCGCAGCGCGCGCAGGCGCAGCATTTTCGTTTTGCGTCTGTCCCCGAGCCGCTCGGCGCGCGAAGCTACGACGACGCAGTCGAATCCATCAGCGTGCTCACGACCGCTTCGTAGACGCCGTCGCCGTGGCCGGCCTCCGTGACGCGCACGTTCGCGTGCGCCGCGACGGCCTCGCGGATCGAAGGATCGCGCTCGAGCGCGTTCGCGACGAGCCAGAACGTCTGCACGCTCGCCGCGCAAGCCAGATCCTCGCGCGAGTCGCCGACGGCGAACGTCTGCTCGAGCTCGTAGCCGCGCGCACGGCGATGGAACGCGACGGCGCTCGCCTTCGACGCGCTCAGCGGCAGCAGGTGGTAGCCGCGCACGTGCGAGAGGCCCGCGAGCGCCTCCGAGCGGCGGTTGACGACGCCGTTGTCGACGAGCCGCAGGCCGCCGTGCCCGCGCTCGGCCAGCAGCGCGTCGGCCTCTGCCGCGTCGACGAGCCCGCGAAACAGGTGCGAGACCTCGCGCTGAACGTGCCACGGCTCGTGGTACTCGAGGCGTCCCGCGTAGTGCTCGAGCAGCAGCTCCGGCGCGCCCGAGCGCTCGATCTGCTCGGCGATCGTCAGCTCGCCCGGCTGCAGATCTCCTGTCAGCCAGTGCTCCTCGCCGTCGAGCACGACACACGCGCCGGCCTCGTAGATGAACGAGCCCTGGCCGAGCAGGCGCGCGTCCTCGAAGACCTGCGCGCGGCGCCGGCCCGACATCAGCACGACCTCGACATCGGCGCGCAGGCACGCCTGCACGGCGCGCACGGCCTGAAGCGACACGGCGCCCTCGCCGTCGTGCACGAGCGACCCGTTACGGCCGAGCAGCGTGCCGTCGAGATCGACGTAGAGGCAGCGCGCGCTCATTGCGCACGCAGGCTAGCGAGCGGCGGGCGCTCCGGCGGCGCGTGGTCGCCGACGCCGAATGCGAGGCGCCCCTCCTGCTCCATCCGCCGCGCGAGCGTCGCGAGCACCGTCTGCGCCATCGGCGCGAGCGCCGCGAGCGGCTGGTGCTGGTTGTGGTGCTCCTCCAAGTCGACCTGCGCGATCCGCTGCAAGCCGACCTCGTGCCACGCGTCGATCAGCATCGCGATCTCGACGCCGTAGCCCGTCGCGAACGGCAGCTTCAAGAGCAGCTCGCGCTGCGCCGCGACCTCGCCCGCGAGCGGCTGGCGAATCTCGGCGAGCTCCGGATAGAACAGCGCCAGCGCCGGGCGCGCCGTCAGGTGGTTGACGCGACCGCCGCCTTCGCCCGGCGGCGAGCCCTCGCCCGCGAGCGGCCGCCGGTAGAACGCCTTGACGAACGACACGTCCGGCTCGCACAGAAGCGGCCCGAGCAGGCCCGTGACGAAGTGCGCCGAGAACAGCTCGCTGTCGGCGTCGGCGAAGCAGACGAGCTGCGAGTCGATTCGCGAGAGCGCGCGCCACATCGCATCGCCCTTGCCGAGCACCGGCCCGAACGAAGGCAGCAGCTCGGCCTCCTGCCAGACCTCCGCGCCTGCGTGCTCGGCGACCGCGGCCGTGCCGTCGCTCGACGCCGCATCGACGACGACGATTCGCTCGATCGCCCCGGCCTCGCGCAGCGGCACGAGCGCGGCGACGATCTCACCGACGCTCGCCGCGCATTCGCGCGCCGGCAGGCAGACCGTCGCGCCGAGGCCACGCTCCGCGCCCGCTGCCGCGATCGTCTGCGCGCTGTATGCCGAATGGTGGAACGTCCGCGCTTTCGCGTGCTCGTCGCTCGGATCCGCTGAGCTGCTCCTCGCCGGCGGCGCCATCGCCTCTACTATCGCAACCCATGGCCAAAGACCGCCAGAGCCAGCCGTGGAGCGCGCTGCTCGACGAAGGACGCGCCGACGGGCGGCTCGTGCGCGAGGCGCGCGAAGGACCCGGGACGGCGACGCTCGTCGAGGCTCCGCCAGAGCTGCACCCCGAAGTGCTCGCGGCGCTGCAGCGGATCGGCATCGAGCAGCTCTACTCCCACCAGGCCGAGGCGCTGCTCGCGGCGACGCGCGGGCCGACGATCGTCACGACCGGCACTGCCTCGGGCAAGTCGATGTGCTTCAACCTGCCGACGCTGCACGTCCTCTGCGAGCAGGCGCGCGCTCGCGCGCTCTACCTCTACCCGACGAAGGCGCTCGCGCAGGACCAGGCGCGCGCGCTGAACTCGTTTGGCCTGGCAAAGCGCGTGCGCCCGGCGATCTACGACGGCGACACGCCGCGCGAGGCCCGCGCGGAGATCCGCAAGAACGCGAACGTCGTGCTGACGAACCCCGACATGCTGCACGTCGGCATCCTGCCCAATCACGGCGCCTGGGCGGACCTGTTCGCGAACCTCGCCGTCGTCGTGATCGACGAGGCGCACGTCTATCGCGGCGTGTTCGGCTCGCACGTCGCCAACGTGCTGCGCCGCCTGCGCCGGATCGCTGCCGCATACGGCACCGAGCCGCTGTTCCTGCTGACCTCGGCGACGATCGCGAACCCCGTCGAGCTCGCCGAGCGCCTGACGGGGCTCGAGCAGATCAACCTGATCGAGGACGACGGCTCGCCCGCGCCTACGCGCCAGATCGCGATGTGGAACCCGCCGCTGACCGACGAGGCGCTCGGCGCGCGCCGGTCGGCGCTCGGCGAGGCCGCCGATCTGCTCGCGCGGCTCGTGCGCGAGGGCGCACGGACGATCTGCTTCATCAAGTCGCGCAAGGGCGTCGAGCTGCTCTCGAAGCTCGTCAAAGACGACCTGCAGCAGACCGATCCGCAGCTCGCCGAGCTCGTCGTCCCGTACCGCGCGGGCTACACCCCACAGCAGCGTCGCGAGCTCGAGGGACGGCTGATGCGCGGCGAGCTGCGCACCGTGATCACGACCGATGCGCTCGAGCTCGGCATCGACATCGGCGCGCTCGACGCGGCCGTCGTCGTCACGTTTCCGGGCACTGTCGCGTCGCTGCGGCAGATGTGGGGCCGCGCCGGGCGCTCCTCGATCGAGCGCCGCGGCAACGGGCTCGCGGTTTACATCGCCGGCGAGGACGCGCTCGACCAGTTCTTCTGCCGCCACCCCGACGAGTTCCTCGCACGCGGCGTCGAGGCCGCGATCCTCGACCACGAGAGCGCGCCGATCTTCCGCCAGCACCTGCTCTGCGCCGCGCACGAGGGCCCGCTCTCGCACGAGGACGCCGAGTTCCTCGGGCCACGCTGGGAGGCGCACGCCGAGGTCCTGCTGAGCTCCGGCGACCTGCGCCGCAGACCGCTCGACAGCGACAAGAAAAAAGATCGAATAAATAAAAATAATCCTCGACGCGAGGTGTCTGGAGCGGGCACGTACGTACCGCGCAGGCACGGCTCCTACCCCGCCGGCGACGTCTCGCTGCGCTCGGCCTCGCCGGATCGCTACGACATCGTCGACGTCACCTCCGGCGAGCTGCTCGGCGCGACCGAGGCCGCGCGTGCGCACTCGACCGTGCACGACGGCGCGATCTATTTGCACCAGGGCCGCTCTTATGAGGTGCGCGAGCTCGACCTCGAACGGCATCGCGCGCTCGTCTCGCCGTTCGCCGGCGACTGGTACACGCAGCCCAAGCGCGAGACCGACACCGAGATCGTGCGGCTGCTCGACCGCCGCGAGTGGCTCGGCGTGACGCTGTCGTTCGGCGACGTCAGCGTCACCGACACCGTGCTCGCCTACCAGCGCAAGGGCAGCAAAGACCACGTCGTGCGGCAGCTCGTTCCGCTCGAGTTGCCACCCGTCAGCTTCCAGACACAAGCGTTGTGGTTCGAGCTCGACGCGCGGCAGATCGAAGCCGAGATCCCGCTCGAGATCCTGCTCGGCGCGCTGCACGCGACCGAGCACGCGCAGATCGCCGTGCTGCCGCTGATCGCGATGTGCGACCGCTGGGACATCGGCGGGCTCTCGACGAACTTCCACCCGCAGACGGGCACGCCGACGATCTTCGTCTACGACGGGCACCCCGGCGGGATCGGCATCGCGCGCACCGCCTTCCAGCGCTTCGACGAGCTCTGCCGCGACGCGCACGCGCTGATCGCCGAGTGCCCGTGCGCGAGTGGCTGCCCGTCGTGCGTCCAGTCGCCGAAGTGCGGCAACCTCAACGAGCCGCTGCACAAGGCAGGCGCGCGCGCACTGCTCGAGCGCATGCTCGCGGCAGGCGATCCTGACGAGCGCGGCGAAGAGTGCGGCGACGTGACCGTGCGCCGCTCCGAACGACCTGCATCGCTGTTGAAGTCATAGCCACCATGCCCCGGTCCCCGAAGAAGGCGGCGCTCGCCGCCCTGCTGGCCTGCGTCGCGCTCGGCGCCTCGGCAGCAGCCGCTGAAGCGCCACCCGGCGGGTCGCAGCTCGGCGAAGGACCCGGCGGGCGAAGCGTCTTGAGCCGCTGGACGCTCGCGCTCGACCCCGGCGACCGCGGCCTCGCGCGCGGCTGGCAGCGTGGCGGCTTCTCCGGGCGCAGCGTCAGCGTGCCGAGCGACGTCGACCCGATCCACGTCAAAGGCCGCGCAGGGCAGCGCAACTACGAAGGCTCAGTCGCGTGGTATCGCACGAGCGTCGACGCGCCGAGCGCCGGGCAGTACGCGTTCGGCTTCGCCTCTGCCAACTTCAAGGCGACCGCGTACCTCGACGGCAAGGCGATCGTCTCGCACCGCGGCTCCTACCTCCCGTTCGAAGGCCGCGCGCAGCTCGCGCCCGGCCCGCACACGCTCGTCGTGCGGATCGACTGGCGCAACCCCGGTGCGCAGAGCAAACAGGGCTTTCACCGCACGTGGTTCAACTGGGGCGGGCTCAACGGCCAGGTGACGATGCGCGCGATCGGCCAGAGCGAGCTGCTCGAACCGACGATTCAGACGACGCTCTCGCCCGACACGCCGAATGCCGCGCATGCGACCGTACGTCTCGGCGTGCGTGTGCGCAACAACGGCCCGACGCGCACGATCGCGCCACAGGCGACGCTGACGAGCGAAACCCAGAGCATTCCCGTGCAGTTCCCCGGGCAGACCGTCGCCGAAGGGCAGACCGTCGCGATCAGCACCGATGTGAGCGTCACCGATCCGGCGCTGTGGTCGCCGAGCCGGCCGAGCCTCTACACGCTCTCGCTCGACGTCGCCGGTGAGAGCAGCTACGCCGCGCGCGTCGGCCTGCGCGAGCTGACGTGGCACGACGGGCGCATGTTCCTCAACGGCACGCAGCTTCGCCTGCACGGCGCTTCGATCCAGGAGGACGCAGAGGGTCACGGCGACGCGCTGAGCAGCAGCGATCAGACGACGCTCGTCGGCGAGCTGAAGGCGATCGGCGCGAACGCCGTGCGCTCGCAGCACCCGCTCGACGCGGCGATGCTCGAACGGCTCGACGCCGCCGGGATCGTCGTCTGGCAAGGCGTCGGCCCCGTCGAAGGCGCGAGCGAGTGGTACTCGACGACGCCGCAGCTCGAGCGCGAAGCCGAGCAGCAGGCGCGCACGGCCGCGCTCGCCGCCGAGCTGCACCCGTCGATCATCGCGTGGAACCTCGTCGACGAGGTCGCGCACAACGGGCGCGACGCAGCCGAGGTCCGCTACGTGCAGTCGCTGACGAAGTGGCTGCACGAGCACGACCCGGGCCGGATGGTCGCCGTCGACGTGTGGGGCGATCACCCGCCGGTCCACGCCGGCCTGTTGTATCGCGGCGTCGA
>DASZLB010000152.1:0-6381 GCA_035552575.1 Solirubrobacteraceae bacterium
GCCGCTAGAATGAAAGAACGATGAAGGCGAAGATCCACCCGACATACACAGCGGCCCACGTGAGCTGCACGTGCGGCAACGAGTTCATCACTCGCGCGACGCAGGACGAGCTGCGCGTCGAGGTCTGCTCGAACTGCCACCCGTTCTACACGGGCCGGCAGAAGCTGATGGACACGGGTGGGCGCGTGGAGCGCTTCCAGCGCCGCGTAGCCAAGGGCCGTGCGCACTCGGCCCAGACTCGGTCCGCCTAGCAGTCCGATGTCTTCGCGGCCAGCCGGTTCGTTGACGACGCCGGTCGCGGTAGAGGCCCCGCCACGAGACGCTGCCGAGCCGGCGAACGGCGTCGTCGGCTACGCCGACGGCGCGGTGATCGATGCCTCGGCGTCGCTCGACCGCACGGGCGAGGGTCAGCTGAACGCCCAGCGCGACGCGCCGGTCGGCGGCCAGGCCGTGCTCGAGGGCGTGATGATGCGCGGCGTCTCCAACTGGGCTGTGGCCGTGCGCAAGCCGAGCGAAGAGCAGCTCGCCGAGGGCGAGCTCTCGCCGGAGGACGCGGCGCTCGGGGAGATCGAGGTCAGCACGTTCTCGCTCGACTCGGCGATGAAGCGCCACCGTCTGCTGCGCCTGCCGATCGTTCGCGGGATCGCGGCGCTCGGCGGCTCGCTCGTGATCGGCTTCCGCGCGCTTGAGATCTCGGCGAACGCACAGCTTCCGCCGGAGGAGAAGAAGGGCGCCGACACCGGCGGCGACGGCGACTCGGCCAAAGCCGAGCCGGAGGAGATCCCGAAGGCGGTCTGGGCCGGCACGGTCGTCGTCGCGCTCGTCTTCGCGATCGTCCTGTTCTTCCTGATCCCCGTCGGGCTGACGAGCCTGATCAAGGATCAGCTTGGCTCCTCGTTCTTGTTCTGGCTGATCGAGGGCGTCGTGCGCACGACGATCTTCCTCGGTTACATGCTGCTGCTCTCGCGCCTGCGCGACTTGCGGCGCGTGTTCGAGTACCACGGCGCCGAGCACAAGACGATCTCCTGCTACGAGGCCGGGCTGCCGCTGACGCCGGCGAACGCTCAGCGCTTCTCGCGGCTGCATCCGCGTTGCGGCACGAGCTTCCTGCTCGTCGTGATGATCGTCGCGATCTTCGTCTTCGCGCCGATCGGCCTGCCGGCTTGGTACTGGCTCGTCGCGACGCGCATACTCGGCGTGCCGGTGATCGCCGGCGTGTCCTTCGAGCTGATCAAGTTCGCCGGGCGCAACCGCAGTCGCGGATGGGTGCGCGGGATCATGTGGCCAGGGCTGAAGCTGCAACTGCTGACCACGCGCGAGCCCGATCTCGACCAGCTCGCCGTCGCGATCGCGGCGCTCGACGCAGTGCTCGAGCGCGAGACGCCGGGCGCGCTGTCGGCGGCGGACCTGGTCGGCGTCGAGGTAGTGGCCTAGCTCTGCAACCAGCTGCAGTCAACGCGCAGGTGAGCTGGTCCGGCCTTGAGCGGTCGAGCCGTAACACGACGGTGAGTCGGTAGCGTCCTTGCGCATGCGCTTTCTCCTCATTCGCGACGACGATGGAGGGGAGGCGATGATCCCGGAAAGCGCGCTACCAGCCGAGAAGAAGCTTCATGACGTTCTGACGCAGCACCCCGGCTTGCTCCCAGCGGACGATCTGCGACTCCGCGATCCCGTTGTGGTAGGTCGCGAGGCAAACCTCGAGTCAGGGTACGCTGACCTAGTCCTGGTGGATCAGGTGGGACAGATTTGTCTCGTGGAGGTTAAGAACGAGGGCAATCCCGACACGCGCCGAGTTGTTGCGCAGCTCCTCGACTATGCGGCCGCGCTCTGGCAACTCGACGTCGATGATTTTCAGCGGACAGTGCTAGGGCCATATCTCGATGCCGCTGGTGGCCATTCGGTAGGCATTGCTGAGTACGTGCAGTCGCGCGCCACCTCGGAGGCCGAGATCGCAGCGCAGGACGACGGCTCGCTGCTAGCTGGCCTTGAGCAGTCTCTGGCGACGGGACAGTTCTGCTTCGTCGTGGCGGCTCCCGCGATACCTGAGCGTCTCGAGAAGGTCATCGAATATCTCAATGCCCAGGGCCACATGATCTACGGAATCGAGGTCGGCTTCTTCAGCGGCACGGCGGAATGCTTTGTCCCGCGTGTAGTCGTCAAACCACGCGTGAGCGAGATACGCGCCGCGGCTGCCAAAGCCGAGCCGATGAGTGAAGTGGACTTCTTGAGCGCGATTCCCGCCCATGCGCAAGGGCCGGTGCGATCGCTACTAGAGGGCACCGGAGCCGCAGGCGTCTCGGTGACGTGGAACTCATACGGGCCGGCGTTGCGTTTGTTGCACCTGCCGGCCAGAGTAATCGCGTTCGCTGAACGAGGGCGGGTAGGGATCGTCGTAAAGGCCCCGAAAGGCTTCCCCGCGGAGCCATTTCAAACGGCTCTGGCGGAAATCGATCTGCTTGGGCTAGGCACAAGCAGCGTGGACAAACGAGAACACAGCGTTAGATACGACAGCGCTACGGAACCACAATTGACGGCATATTTGGCGATAGCGGCAAAGTTGCTGCGGAGCCTGGCGCCAAACCTTACCTTCGCCCAGATGGACCCCGCCCTCATCGTGCAGTTCGAGCGGAACGACAACATCATCTGGATCAACAGTGTCAGTGCGCTGGCCCCATATGCCGGCAAATGGTTGCGCGGGTCCCTCGCCGAGAAGGGAGGGGATCGGCAGGCGGTCTTGCTTGAGCCGTTGAAAGGCGGGCAGCCTGGGTGGTTGCCCCGCTTCATGGAGTCCGCCGCTCAGAGATCGCTCTGGCCGCCCAACGCCTACTCGGGAAGCTACGAGCTGCATGTCGACGCGACCGCGTAGCTGACGGCTCGGCGCACTGGCGCCCGGTACGGACGCGACGCGACGCGGCCATAGACTGACCACGCGATGATCGAAGACCTCGTCAAGCAGATCGAGACGCGCTTCGCCGAGCTCGGCGAGCAGATGACCGACGCCGAGGTGATCTCCGATCGCGAACGCTACGCGGAAGTCGGCCGCGCCTATAGCCAGCTCGAGCCGGCTGCGAAGCTCGCCGCGCAGTGGCGCGAAGCGCAAAGCACCGCGGACGGCGCCGAGGAACTGCTCGCCGAGGAGGGCGAGGACGCCGAGATGCGCGAGGAGCTCGCCACGGCGCGCGAGCGGATCGAGCAGATCGAGGAGGAGATCCGCATGGCGATGGTCGAGCGCGACCCCAACGACGAGAAGAGCGTGATCGTCGAAATCCAGGGCGGTGCAGGGGGCGACGAGGCGGGCCTGTGGGCCGGCGACCTCTACCGGATGCTCAGCAAGTACGCCGAGCACCGCGGCTGGCAGCCGGAGGCGATGGAGGTCGGCGACGGCAAGTACACCTTCGCCGTCAAGGGCGACGGCGCCTACTCGGTGTTCAAGTTCGAGGGCGGCACGCACCGCGTGCAGCGCGTCCCGGCGACGGAGTCGCAGGGACGCATCCACACCTCGACGGCGACCGTCGCGGTGCTGCCCGAGGCCGAGGACGTCGACATCCAGCTCGACCCGAACGAGCTGCAGATCGACGTCTACCGCTCCTCGGGCCCGGGCGGTCAGTCGGTCAACACGACCGACTCGGCCGTGCGCATAACGCACAAGCCGACGGGCATCGTCGTCTCGATGCAGGACGAGAAGTCGCAGCTGCAGAACCGCGAGAAGGCGTTTCGCGTGCTGCGCGCGCGCCTGTACGAGCGCGCGCTTGCCGAACAGCAGGCCGAGCTCGCGGCCGACCGCCGCTCGCAGGTCGGCACGGGCGACCGCGCCGAGAAGATCCGTACGTACAACTACGGCGAGCGGCGCGTGACCGACCACCGGATCAAGCTGACCGTTCACAACCTCGACGACGTCTTGGAGGGCCAGCTCGACGAGCTGACGGCTGCGCTGCAGGGAGACGAGAAGCGTCGCCGCCTGCAGGCGCAGGCCGCGGCGTGAGCGCCTCCGGCGCGGCTCGTCCCGGCGCCGCTGCGCCAGCACGAACGCGCGGAACCTCGATTCGCGACGCGCTCGACAGCGCGGTCATCGCGATCTCGGCAGCCGGCTGCGAGACGCCGCGCCTGGACGCCGAAGTGCTGCTCGCCGGCGTGCTCGGCGTTGCGCGCGAACGGTTGCTGATCGACCGCGAGCTGAGCGTCGCCGGGCCGGCAGTCCGTGCATTTCAAGACGCTGTCAGGCGCCGCGCGGTGCTGCGTGAGCCGGTCGCCTACATAACCGGCCGGCGCGGCTTTCGCCGGATTGAGCTGAGCGTCGATCGGCGGGCGTTGATCCCGCGCCCGGAGAGCGAGCTGCTCGTCGAATCGGCGCTCGGCCTCGCGCCGGGCACGAGCGTGCTCGACGTCGGCACAGGCAGCGGCGCGATCGCGCTCGCGCTGAAGGACGAGCGAGCAGACCTCGACGTCAGCGCGAGCGACCAGAGCGAGGACGCGCTTGCGCTGGCGCGCGCGAACGCCGAGCGCCTCGGCCTCGATGTCGCCTTCCTGTGCGCCGACCTGCTCGACGGCGTCGCGGACGAGTTCGATGCGGTGCTCGCGAACCTGCCGTATGTCGCCGAGCGCGATCGCGCAGCGCTTTCGCCTGAGATCGTCCGCCACGAGCCGCCCGGCGCGCTGTTCGCGGGCGCTGACGGGCTCGACGCGATCCGCGCGCTCGCCGCGCAGTTGTCAGAGCGTCGCCGCGTCGGCTTTGTGGCGCTCGAGCTCGGCGCCGGGCAGGCCGCGGCCGTTGCCGAGCTGTTGCGCGCGGCAGGCTTCGACGCGATCGAATGCGTTCCCGACCTGGCGGGTATCGAGCGGGTAGTGAGAGGAATACGACGCGCAGCACGATGACGGCGATTCTCGACAGCGGCGACGCGGAGCGCCTGCGCGAGTGCGTCGCCGCGGGCGGTGTCGCGGTGTTCCCGACGGACACCGTCTACGGCGTCTGCTGCGACCCCGCCGACGAGGCGGCCGCGCAGCGGATCTACGAGCTGAAGGGTCGCCCGCCGGCGCGTCCGGCCGCTGTCATGTTCTTCGCGCTCGAGCCGGCGCTGCGCGCGCTCGGCGATCTCAGTCATGTCGAGCGCCGTGCCCTGCAAGCGCTGCTGCCGGGCCCCGTGACGTTGCTGATCGAGAATCGCTCGGAGGGCTTCGCTGCGGCGTGCCGGACCGATCCGGCGACGCTTGGGCTGCGCGTTCCGCGACTGCCCGAGGGGCTTCGCGCGCTCACGCAGATCGCCGAGCCGGTGATGCAGACGAGCGCGAACCGCTCGGGCGAGCCCGATGCACGCACGCTCGCCGAGGTCCCGCGCAGCCTGCGCGACGGCGCCGAGCTCGTGCTCGACGGCGGCGAGCTGCACGGCACGGCCTCGACCGTGATCGATCTGCGCGAGTACGAGGCGAGCGGCGAATGGCACGTGTTGCGCGAGGGCGCGCTTGCCACCGAGGCAGTGCGAGAGCTGCTCGAACAAGGCCGCTGAGCACTGCACCTCGGCCCGCGCCTCGTGCTAGCCTCGTTTGAGCTGCCGCGACTGGCGCCTGAGGTGGATCGACCACCGGGAAGCGGTCAGCCAATTCAGCCGCGCGCCTGGGCACGAAGTCTCGAACCGCCTACACGAGGAGTCTGCCGTGTCCGAGCTAAGCCCCGATTACTTCAACCGTCCGCTCAGCGAGGTGGACCCGGAGATCGCCGACGTCCTGCGCGGCGAGCTCGAGCGCGAGCAGCGCACGCTCGAGGCGATCGCCTCGGAGAACTTCGTCCCGCGCGCGGTGCTCGAGTGCCAGGGCTCGGTGCTGACGAACAAGTACGCCGAGGGCTATCCGGGACGCCGCTACTACGGCGGCTGCGAGTGGGTCGACGTCTCCGAGCAGCTCGCGATCGACCGCGCGAAGGCGCTGTTCGGCGCGGAGCACGCGAACGTGCAGCCACACTCGGGCGCGCAGGCGAACACGGCCGTCTACCACGCGCTGCTGCAGCCCGGCGACACGATCATGGGGCTCTCGCTCGCGCACGGCGGGCACCTCACGCACGGGATGAAGATCAACGTCTCCGGGCGCCTCTACGACATCGCGCCGTACGAGGTCGACCGCGAGAGCAGCTTGATCGACATGGATGAGGTCGCGCGGATCGCGCGCGAGCGCCGCCCGAAGATGCTGCTTGCCGGCTGGTCGGCCTACCCGCGCCAGCTCGACTTCGCGCGCTTCCGCGAGATCGCCGATGAGGTCGGTGCGCTGTTGGTGGTCGACATGGCGCACTTCGCCGGGCTCGTCGCAGCAGGGCTTCACCCGAACCCGATCGAGTTCGGCGCCGACGTCGTCACGACGACGACGCACAAGACGCTCGGCGGGCCGCGCGCGGGG
>DASZLB010000153.1:0-8090 GCA_035552575.1 Solirubrobacteraceae bacterium
TCGCGCGATCTCGCGCGAGTCCTTCAGCGCGCGTGCTCGTATAGGCGTCCACTGCGGGTTTGCACGCGCCCGTGCGGGGCAATGCGCCCCAAGCGAGGCCTGCACGCCCAGTGCGTCTGGACGAATTGGCTGAAAAGTCGGCCGATCGGGCTCTGGCGCAAGACGATGTTCACGTAAAGGGTTGTGCTGAGCAGCCGCCAAGACGATATGAGCACATGCACGCGAGTCCACACCTGCCGCGGCTCCGTCATCTCGGCGGCCGCTCGGCGGGCTCACCGTGGCCGCCGATCGCGGCCGCGGCGATGCTGTTCGTAGGCGTGTTCGTGCTGCGCCAGAGCGAGCCGATGGCCACAAGCGGCGAGGCTGCGCTGTTCGTGATCCCCGTCGGGCTGCTCGCGCTGCGCTTCGGCTTGCGCGGTGGGATGCTCGGAGCACTCGGCACGGTCGCGTTCGTCGTCGGCTGGGACGTGCTGAGCGATTCGATTCGACTCTCGACGTCGGGCTACGGGCTGCGCGCGGCGGGCTTCGTCGCGTTCGGCACGCTGCTCGGCGCGTTCGCCGACCGTCGCGGCGAGCTCGAAGCGGAGATCGTCCGCTACTACGAAGGCACACTCGACCTGCTCGCGACGGCTGACCTGAACGGTCACTTCACGCGGGTGAACCCTGCGTGGCACAGGCTGCTCGGCTACTCCGAGCAGGCGATATGCGCGAAACCGTTCATCGACTTCGTGCACCCGGACGATCGCGAGATGACGACCGCGGAGACGCAGGGACTCGTCGACGGCGCTCACGAGACGGTCGGCTTTCGCAACCGCTATCGCGCCGCGGACGGCAGCTACGTGTGGCTCGAATGGAGCGCGTCGGCATCGCTCGCCGACGGCGTGATCCATGCGGTCGCACGCGATGTCACGACCCAGCACGAAGCCGAGCAGCAGCTCGCGAACAACGCGAAATGCTTGGAACAGCTCGTCGCAGAGCGCACGCGCGAGCTCGACGCCGCACGCGCCGAGACGCTGCGCCAACTCGCGATCGCAGCCGAGTATCGCGACGACGAGACCTATCAGCACACCGAGCGCGTCGGGCACGTCGCGGCGAAACTCGCGCTTCGCCTCGAGCTGCCCGCCGGTCAGGTCACGTTGCTGCGCCAGGCTGCTCCGCTGCACGACGTCGGCAAGCTGGCGATCCCCGACGCGATCCTGTTGAAGGCCGGCAAGCTCACGCCGGAAGAGTTCGACGTGATGAAGACGCACGCAGCGCTCGGCGCGCGGCTGCTCTCGAGTGGCAGCTCGCCCGTCTTGCAGATGGCCGCCGTGATCGCGGCAACGCATCACGAGCGCTGGGATGGCGGCGGCTATCCGAACGGTCTCGGCGGCGAGGCGATCCCGCTCGTCGGGCGGATCGTCGCCGTCGCGGACGTGTTCGACGCGCTGACGCACGATCGCCCGTACAAGCGCGCGTGGACGGTCGAGGACGCGATCGCCGAGATCGGCCGCGGCGCCGGCACGCAGTTCGACCCGCGCGTCGTCACGGCCTTCCTCGCGCTGCGCGAGAGCCTCGCCTCGCTGCTCGACGACTTCGTCGAGGCCGAGCGGCCGAGGCAGTCGCTGCTCGACGAGATCCCGACGCTCGCGGTGCCGCGCCGTCGCGGCGCGCTGTTGGATCACATCGATCGCCACGCACCACGGGTCGAAGTCCGCTGACGCTCGCGCCGATCGTGTCGCTACGTGCCAAGCCCTTCAGGTGGCGCCTGCGCGCCCATCTCCGCCGGCGCCTGTGGGTCTCGCTCCCGCAGCGACTCTTCCCGCACCTGCCCGAGGCGATCCGCAGCCGGCTGATCAAGGGGATGCCCGACACGGCCGAGGGACAGTGGCTGCGCGCCGTGATGATCCCCGACACGCGTCGCGTCTTCGAGTCGCTCGCGCCCGCATCGCTCGATGTCGCCGAGATCAGCGGAGAGCTGTGGACGGACCTGCCGTGGGCGAGCCGCACGCAGCTCGACTTTCCCGACTTCGACCTCTGCCGGCCGCCGGCCGAACTGCCGGGGCCGTTCGATCTGGTGATTTGCGAGCAGGTGCTCGAGCACGTCCCCGATCCGCTCACGGCCGTCGACACGCTGCGCCGGTTGTGCAAGCCCAACGGCCATGTCTATGTCTCGACCCCGTTTCTCGTACGGCTGCACGAGTGGCCGGGGGACTACTGGCGCTTCACGCCCGACGGGATGGAGCTGCTGCTGCGCTCGCGCGGTCTCGAGCCACTGTGGGTCCGCAGTTGGGGCAATCGCGAGGTCGTCGTCGCCAACTTCGATCATTGGGTCCCGCGCCTGGCCGGCGGCAGCGTGCGCAACGAGCCGCACCTGCCGGTCTCGGTCTGGGCGCTTGCCAGGCCAAGCGCAGCCGCCGAGACGGCGCGCTGAGACGCCGCGTCGCTAGACGCTCGAAGCGGCGCGGTCGCGGCGCAGCAGGTCGCGCTCGTGCAGCAGCTCGGCGAGCTGGACGGCGTTCGTCGCCGCGCCCTTGCGCAGGTTGTCCGCGACGACCCAGATGTCGAGCGCGCGATCGTTGCCCGGATCGCGGCGGATGCGCCCGACGAACACATCGTCCTTGCCGGCGCTCTCGAATGCGGTCGGGTAGAGCGCCTCGCGCGGATCGTCGAGCACCGTCAGGCCGGGCGCGGCGCGCAGCAGCTCGCGCGCCTGCTCGGCCGAGAGCGGCTCGCGCGTCTGCACGTTGACTGTCTCTGAGTGCCCCGTCACGACGGGCACGCGCACGCACGTCGCGCTGATCGCGATCGAGTCGTCGCCGAGGATCTTGCGCGTCTCGTTGATCAGCTTTCGCTCCTCGTCGGTGTGGTCGTCGCCGGGCGCGAAGCTGCCCGCGTGCGGCAGCGCATTGAAGGCGATCTGGTGCGCATAGGCGCGCGGCGGCTCGATCTGCTGGTCGTGCAGCAGCGCGTGCGACTGCGCGAGCAGCTCGTCGACGGCCTGCTTGCCCGTGCCCGAGACGGCCTGGTAGGTGCTGATCACGAGCCGCTCGATGCCGGCCGCGTCGTACAGCGGCTTGAGCGCGACGACCATCTGCATCGTCGAGCAGTTCGGGTTCGCGATTATCCCGCTGTGCGATGCGAGATCGCCGGGGTTGACCTCGCTGACGACGAGCGGCACGTCGGGCTGCATGCGCCAGCGCGAGGAGTTGTCGATCACCGTCGCGCCGGCCGCGACGAAGCGCGGCGCCCACTCGCCCGAGACCGAGCCGCCGGCGGAGAACAGCGCGATGTCGAAGTCCTCGATCGCCTCGTCGCTCAGCGCACGCACGACGAGCCCGCCGTCGAGCTCGCGCCCGGACGAGCGCTCGGAGGCGATCGGGACGATCTCCGAGACCGGGAACGCACGCTCGCGCAACAGCTCGAGCATCAGCGTCCCGACCTGTCCCGTGGCGCCTACTACTGCAACTCGGTACCCACCGTTCATCGTTCCGCTCAGGCTACCGATCCTTCGCTAGTGTCACCTGCTTCCGGCACAGCGCACGACGCGCGAGCAACCGCTCGCGCCCCCGGCGCGACCGGCGTAGTCATGCGAGACGCAGCTTCAGATTCGACGATCGCCGGGCGGCGCGTCACGGCGCCGGCACCACCGCCTGCGGGCGCGCCGCAGAACCCTCCGCGGCTGAGTGTCGTGATCACGTACTACAAGGGCGCGGATGTCATCTGCGACGCCGTTCGCTCGGTGCTTGCGCAAACGGTCGCGCCACACGAGATCGTGATCTGCGACGACGGCTCGCCCGACGATCTCCTCGCGGCGCTCGGGCCGCTGCGCGAGCACGTCGAGATCGTGCGCAAGGAGAACGGCGGCACCGGCTCGGCGCTCAACGCGGCGATGCGCGCAGCGAGCGGCGACTACGTCGTGCAGCTCGACCAGGACGACGCCTTCGCGCCGCAGCGCATCGAGGCGATCGCGGCTGTGCTCGCAGCGCGCCCGGATCTCGACATCGTCGCGACCGACGCGCTGATCGAGCTGGGCTCGAGGCAGGTGACGACGCTCTCTGCGATCGATCCCTATCCGGCAAGCGACCAGCGCGCGGCGATGATCGCGACGTGCACGTTCCTCTGGCCGACCATTCGTCGCTCGCTGCTGCTGGAGTCGGGCGGCTGGGATGAGAGCTTCAAAGTCGTCGAGGATTGGGGATGCGCGCTGCGCCTGGTGCTCGACGGGGCGCGCGTCGGCTACGTGCACGAGCCTCTCTATCGCTGGCGCCTGACGCCCGGGAGCCGCTCCTCGAGCAATCGAGCGGCGCACTTCGAAGATCAGGTTCATCTGACCGAGAACGCGCTCGCGCACCCGAGCCTGAGCGCCGAGGAGCGCGCCGGAGCGCAGTCGCTGCTAACGGCGCGCCGGCGCTCGCTCGCGCGCGAACAGGCGCGCCGCTCGCTCGAGCTGCACGAGCCGGATGCCCGCCGGCGCTCGCTCACGCTCGTGACCGGCGACGGCTTCGATCGCGCGACGCGCGTGAAGGCGGCCGTCGCGGTGCTCTCGCCGAGCCTCGCGAGGCGCTTCATCTCGCGCCGGCGCGAGCACAACGACCCCGCCTACGAGGCGCTCGCCGAGCGCGGCTTTCGCCTGCCCGGCTGAGCGAGCGCTCAGGCGCCGGTATGCGCCGTCATGAAGTAGATCGTCAGCAGGATCAGCGTGCTCGCGAGCACGTTCACGCGGAACACGAGCGTGCGCAGGCGTTTGTACTCCTCGCCGAACACGATCGCGCCATCGCCAGGCGAGCTCTGATCGGCGGTGGCGATGTCACGCTCGGCCAGCTCTGCCAGGCGCCGCTCGCGTGGGGCGAAGAACGCTCCGCCGAGCCCACCGAGGATCACGATCACCGCGATCCCCCACTGCACGTAGAAGTCGCTGAAGCTGTGCAGTTTCGAGGCGAGGTAGATGCCCGCGAGCAGCGCCAGCCCCATGAACGGCGAGATCACGAACTTCCCGACGCTGTCCTGGATCCTGTGCAGTCCCGGCATCGAGCGCGGCTCCGCGCGGAGCCCGACTGCGTACATCACCGGATACGCGAACGTGATCCCGAACGCGATCACGATCGCCGCGATGTGAACCGCGAGGACGAACGTGTAGAACGTGACTGCGACGATCATCGAGACGGATCGTATTCAGAATGTCGGCGCGTACTTGCCGAAGACGTCCTGCATCGCCGCGCAGGCCTCGCCGATCGAGCAGCGGTCCTTCAGCGCCTGGCGAATCGCCGGCAGCAGGTTCTCGCTTCCGCGCGCCGCCTCGCGCAGCTCCTCCAGGCGCCGCTCTACGAGCGCATGGTCGCGCTCGGCCTTGAACCTCGCGAGGCGATCGAGCTGTTCGCGCTCGGACTGCGGGTCGACGCGCAGCAGGTCCGGCACCTCGATGCCCTCTTCCTCGTACTTGTTGACGCCGACGACGATGTCCTGGCCGATCCGGTAGCGCTCCTGATAGCCCCATGCCGACTCGTCGATCTCGCCCGTGATGAACTGGATCGCGTTGACCGAGCCGCCGAGCGCGTCGACCTTCTCGATCAGCTCGTTCGCGCGCGCTTCGATCTCGTCCGTCAGCGACTCGACGAAGTAGGACCCCGCGAAAGGGTCGACCGTATCGGCTGCGCCCGACTCGTGCGCGAGCACCTGCTGCGTGCGCAGCGCGATTTTCGCGGCGCGCTCGGTCGGCAGCGCGAGCGCCTCGTCGAAGCCGTTCGTGTGCAGCGACTGCGTACCGCCGCAGACCGCCGCGAAGCCCTGCAGCGCGACGCGCACGATGTTGTTCTCCGGCTGCTGCGCCGTCAGCGTCACGCCGCCCGTCTGCGTGTGGAAGCGCAGCATCGTCGCCTTCGGGTTCGTCGCGCCGAAGCGCTCTTTCATGATGTGCGCCCACATCCGCCGCGCCGCGCGGAACTTCGCGACCTCCTGGAAGACGTTGTTGTGGCCGTTGAAGAAGAACGCCAGCCGCGGCGCGAACTCGTCGACGGACAGCCCCGCGTCGATTGCCGCCTGCACGTAGGCGATCCCCGATGACAGCGTGAACGCGACCTCCTGCACCGCCGAGCAGCCCTTCTCGCGGAAGTGGTAGCCCGAGATCGAGATCGTGTTCCATTTCGGCACGTTTTCGTGGCAGTACTGGAACAGGTCAGTCGTCAGGCGCATCGTCGGCTGGGGCGGGTAGATGTAGTTGCCGCGCGCGATGTACTCCTTCAGCACGTCGTTCTGCGTCGTCCCGCGCAGCTGCTCGGAGGGCACGCCCTGCTCCTCGCCGACGAGCTCGTAGAGCAGCAGCAGGCACGCCGCCGGCGCGTTGATCGTCATCGACGTCGAGACCTGATCGAGCGGGATCCCGTCGAACGCCGTGCGCATGTCGTCGATCGTGTCGATCGCGACGCCCGTCCGCCCGACCTCGCCGAGGCAGCGCGGGTTGTCCGAGTCGAGGCCGAGCTGCGTCGGCAGGTCGAACGCCATCGACAGGCCCGTCGAGCCCTTCGACAGCAGGTAGCGGTAGCGCTCGTTCGACTCCTTCGCCGACGCGTAGCCGGCGTACTGGCGCATCGTCCACGTCTGCTTGCGGTACATCTCGCGGTGGACGCCGCGCGCGTACGGGAACTCGCCCGGCTCGCCGAGGTCGAGCTCGCGCGGCAGGTCCTCCTCGGTGTAGAGCTCGCCGATCACGATGCCCGAGTCGGTGAAGCGGCGCGGGTCGTCGGGACCGACGATCGGCGCGACCGTCAGGTGCTCCTCTGTCGAGTCTGTCGAAGCCATGACGCAGATGATAAGGACCGCCGGGTAGACGGCGGGCTGACGGAAGCGACAGCGACGTTTCGCCGCGGCGGATCGACCTGGGTATCCTCCTGCCGATGTCCACGTGCCTCGTCACCGGCGGTGCCGGATTCCTCGGCTCGCATCTTTGCGACGAGCTGCTCGCGCGCGGTCACCGCGTGATCTGCGTCGACAACTTCGAGACGGGATCGCTTGCGAACATCGAGCACATTCGCGACCCCGAGCGCTTCCTCTACGTGCAGACGGACATCATCGAGCCGTACTTCGTGCAGGAGCCCGTCGACTTCGTCTACCACCTCGCCTCGCCGGCTTCGCCGATCGACTACCTGCGCCTGCCGCTGCACACGCTGAAGGTCGGCTCCTACGGCACGCACCACACGCTCGGGCTGGCCAAGGCGAAGCGCGCACGCTTCCTGATCTCCTCGACGAGCGAGGTCTACGGGGATCCGCTCGAGCATCCGCAGGCCGAGACCTACTGGGGCCACGTCAACCCCGTCGGCCCTCGTGGCGTCTACGACGAGGCCAAGCGCTACGCCGAGGCGCTGACGATGGCCTACCACCGCCAGCAGGGCGTCGACACGGCGATCATGCGGATCTTCAACACGTACGGCTCGCGGATGCGCCCGCACGACGGTCGCGCGATCCCGACGTTCCTGCGCCAGGCGCTCGCGAACCGGCCGATCACGGTGTTCGGCGACGGCAGCCAGACGCGCTCGTTCTGCTACGTCTCGGATCTGATCCGCGGGATGATCGCGCTCGCCGAGTCCGGCCATCACGATCCCGTCAACGTCGGCAACCCCGACGAGTTCACGTTGCTCGAGCTGGCCGAGACCGTCAAGGAGCTGACCGGCTCGAGCTCGGAGATCGTCTACGAGGCGTTGCCGACCGACGACCCGAAGCAGCGCAAGCCCGACATCACGCTCGCGAAGGAGCTGCTCGGCTGGTCGCCGGAGGTCTCGCTGCGCGAGGGCCTGGAGCGGACGATCGAGCAGTCCGGCGCGGCCGCGCTGATCGGCAGCGGCGCGAGCTGAGCGAGCGTCGTCCTCCCGATCGGCTCTGCGGGGCGCCGGATCGGCACTCCGATGCCGATCCTGCCGCGAAGCGGCACCGTGCGGAGGCTGGGCGGCGTGTTGCCGAGCCGTCATGCGACCGCTACATCTGCGAGCCTGAAGCGTTGTGAGCAGTGAGATGGGACCACGTTCGACCCGAACGTCCGCTCCGCCCACTTCGCGCAAGCCGTCGGCGCCGGCGCCCGCGCGGTCGTTGGCGCATGGCCGTGTGGCCTCGACCGGCAA
>DASZLB010000154.1:0-8713 GCA_035552575.1 Solirubrobacteraceae bacterium
GCGTAGCTGCTACCCATTCGGCCTATCACCACGATGCGATCGCGAAGGCCTCCTGAGTCACTGAGCTGTCCCCTCGTGCCATCCACCAACATTTGCTGTAGTTCTCCAAGGAATCCAAGGGTGATCGCGCGATCCTCGGGCCAAGCGAAGGCACGCCCTGCGACGCGCTCGAAATTCAATACCTCGCGCAACTCGGCGGTCATCGTCGCGGGGTCGTCAGCATCCGCCGCAAGAACATCAGCAAACGGTGCATACGTTCCCTCGAGGGCGCTCGTGCTTTGAGCCTCTCGGCGTAGAGTCGGACGACGCAATAGTCCTGGCGACGGAATAAGGCGTCCAGCTCCGTCGAGGCGTGCCAGCGCAGCAGTGGCCGTGTTAACGGCAGTCCAGGTCTGCGTCGTCAGCGTAAGATCAGCTGGGAGCGCCTCCGGAAGGAACGCATTGCCTTCCGCCATCTCGTGCGTGACCGGATCGGGCCCCATGATCGGCACTACGCGCCCTATAGGGCTTAAAGACAGGCGGTCTGCCGGCACGACCCAAGTATATCGTCGAAAACTTGGGTCTACCTGTCTAATATCCAAGTTGTCTTGAAAACCCCTGGAAACGGGCTTCAGGGGCATCTGAGAGCCGCCGAAGACGATAGTTACGTTCCGTAGGTCGACAGTCAAATCAACCGACGATTGTCTCCACACGCGCGCGAATCATCACGACGAGCCGTTCGATCGTCGGACACTCGAGACCATGCCGTGAGGCCGCGCGCAGCACCGAGCCGGGGATCGCGTCGACCTCGGGTTCGCGCCCGGCCGCGATGTCGCGCTGCATCGAGCTGCCGAGCGTCTCGTGCGCGCGCTCGAGCTCGTCGATCGCCTTCTGCGGGTTGACGTCCTCGGCACCCTCGGCCTGCCCGGCCGCGCACGACTCCTCGATCGCGCCGACGAGGTCCGCGCGCAGCTCCGGCGTCGAGCGGATCTCGCCGAGCAGCTTGTCGTACGCGCTCGTCGTGCACGCGAGCGCGTTCAGCCGCACGAGCTTCGACCACATCACCTGCGCTTCGGAGCGCTTTGCGATCGGCCATTCCCCGCGCGCCTTCACTTCTGCGTTCGTCAGCACGCGCGCCAGCTCGGCCATTCCCTCCCGCGCCGACTCGTAGCGGCTCGCCATTTCGACGAGCAGGAACGGGCTCGTATGGACGACGACGCCCGGCTGCGGATTGTCGGCCTCGACGCGGATCGTTCCGGCGAGGACCGTCTCCGGCGCGAAGCGCTCGCGCAGCAGCGCGATGTGGTCGAGCCCGTTGAGCAGCGGCAGCACGAGCGGCGGCTCGCAATCGATCCGCTCAAGCGCGTCGCGCAGGCCGGCGGCCTTCGTCGCGACGATCAGCGCGTCGACGTTTTCCTCGAGCCGCGTCGTCGTGCGCGGGCGCTCGACCAACTCGCCGAGCGTGACGCTGCCGACGCGCAGGCCCTCCTCGGCGATCGCCGCAGCCGTCGACTCGCGCGCGACGACCGTCGCGTCCTCGCCAGAGCGCTCGAGCGCTCCCGCGAGCAGACCGCCGACGCCGCCCGGACCGAGCACGGCGATTTTCATCGCGCGCCCACGCCTGCCGCGCCGGCCTCGGTCGGCGGGCCGCCGTCGCTCGCTACGAGCGGGTCGATCAATACGCCCGGGTTCATGATCGCGTGCGGGTCGACGGCCGCCTTCGCCCCGGCGAGCGCCGCCGCGAACACGTCCGGACGCTGCTCGTCATACCAAGGGCGATGGTCGCGCCCGACGGCGTGGTGGTGCGTGATCGTGCCGCCCTCGGCGAGGATCGCGTCCGAGACGGCGCGCTTGACGGCGGCCCACTGCTCGACCTCCTCGCCCCTGCGTGCGGGCGCGATCGCGGTGAAGTACACGGCCGGCCCATCGGCGTAGACATGCGTGAAGCGCGCCGTCACGCGCCCGGCCTCGCCGCAGACCTCGCGCAGCGCCTGCTCGCCGCTCGCTTTCACCTGCTCGTGAAAGCGCTCGAAGCGATCCCACGTGATCGCCGTCTCGAACGTCTCCGCGAGCACGCCCATCGCGACGAGCAGGTCGCGCGCGTACGGCGCGCCGAGGAACGCCTCGCGCCACGAGCCGACTGCATCCCCTCCGTCCTCGCCCGTGCCCGGCCCAGCGCCCCCCGCTCGCTCCGGCACGCTGCCGCCGTGCTCCGCGCAGATCTCGAGGCCACGCGCGAGCGCGCTGTCGATGGGATGGTCCGTCGACTCGAAGCCGAGCACGAGCAGCGCGTGATCGCCGTCGCCGGCCATCGTCATCGCCGCCTCGCGCGCGTCGATCAGACGGCAGTTGGCCGGCCCGAGCCCGGACTGCGCCAGCGCGCGAACAGAGTCCGCGCCAGCGGACCAATCAGAAAAAAGAACTCCGGCCGAGCGCTTGTGCCGCGGACGCGGCTGCACGCGAAGCCAAGCCTCCGTGATCACGCCGAGCGCGCCCTCCGAGCCGGCGAGCATCCGGTCCGGGCTGACGCCCGCACCCGAGCCGGGCAGCCGGCGCGACTCCCACGCGCCGAGCGGCGTTATCGCGCGTGTCGACTCGACGAAGTCCTCGATGTGCGTGCGCCCCGTCGCGAAGTGCCCCGCCGCGCGCGTCGCGATCCAGCCCCCAAGCGTCGCGTACTCGAACGACTGCGGAAAGTGGCGCAGCGTCAGCCTGCGCTCGGCGAGCTGCCGCTCCAGCAGCGGGCCGCTCGCACCGGCCTGGATTCGCGCCGCGAGCGAGACATCGTCGACCTCGAGCACTCTGTCGAGCGCGCGCACGTCGAGCGAGATCGCGCCGTTGTACGAAGCAGGGACGTCCGGCGTGACGCCGCCGACGACCGACGTGCCGCCGCCGAACGGGATCGCCGCGACGTTCTCGCGCTCGCACCACTCGAGCACGCGCTCGATCTCCGACTCCTCGCGCGGGCTCGCGACGAAGTCCGGCGGATGCGCGAAGCGACCGCGAAAGCCGTCGACGACGTCCGTGTAGGACTTCCCGAGCGCGTGCGACGCGCGCGCGTGATCGTCGCTCGCACAGATCCCCGCGAGCGACGCCGGCGGCTGCACGCGCGGGCTCGCGAGCTCGACGTCCTCCAGCGCGACCGGCTGCTCGAGCTCGCCGAGCGCGAGGCCGAGGTGCTCGGCGACGAGCGCCGCCGTAGCCCGCAGCGCGTCCGGCGCGAGCGCTTGGTCCTCATAGCCCCACCCCCAGTGCTTCAGACGACGTTCGTTCACGCGCGCGAGTCTATGCTCACTAGCCTTGTCCTCGCGCACGTGAGCGCTGCACCCCGCATGTCGACGCAACCCGACACGACAACCACCGAACCGCCAGAGATCCTCGCTCGCGGACCGTGGCCGCTGGAGCAGGTCAAGGCGCGCTGGCGCTCTGACGAGTTCGAGCCCTCCGCGACGCACACCGAGGCCGCCGACGCCGCGATCCGCGGACTGCGCGAGCGTGGCTCGCCAAGCCACGACGGCGTCGCGGCGCGGCTCGTCGACTTCTACGCCGACGCCGACGGAATCGCGATCGAGCTGCAGCCGCTGCGCTGGGCGCTGCGACTCGTCGCCGGCGACGCCTCGCACAGCATCGCGGCGCTGTGCGTCACGCGCTCCGCCGACGGACGCTGGCTCGCCGGACGGCGCGCGCCGTGGGTCGCCTCGTGGGCCGGGCGCTGGGCGCTCGGCGCCGGCGGCGCCGTCGACCTCGGCGAGAGCCCTGCCGACACGCTGCTGCGCGAGCTCGACGAGGAGTGGTCCGTCGCACCCGAGCGCATCGTCGGCGAGGCGCTGATCTCGCTGCCGCACAGGCTCGTCATGTTCGTCGGGCAGGCATGGCTCGCCGAGGGCCAGGACGGGGCTGTGACGCCCGACGACGAGCACGACGCATTCGCCTGGTGGCCGCGCGAGATCGACGACTGGCCGGCAGAGGCCGGCGACGCGCTCCCGCGCATGGCTCGCTGGCTCTCGCAGTGAACGACCCGCTGACGTTCACGCGGCTGAGGTGGACATCGTTCGCGCACTCTTGTGTCTACCTCGCGCTGCTGATCTGCGCCTTCGCCGCAGGCAACCCGCAGCCGCTCACGTTCGTCCTCGGCCTGACCCACGGGCTGCTCTGGATCTTCATGTCGCTTGCCTGCCTGACAGCCGCGCGACTGCGGATCGTGACGCTCCGGCTCGCCGTCGCCGTCGCCGTGCTCGGAGGGATCGCGCCGTTCTTCGGCAGCTTCGAGTTCATCCGCGAACAACGCAAGCGCGCCGCGCTAGAGTAGGGAATCAATGGCCACAGGCACCACGGCTGCGCAGATAATCGACGTCGTGACCCCTGCCGCGGGCGAGTCGGTCACCGAGGGAACAATCCTCGAATGGCATGTCAAGGTAGGCGACACGATCAAGCTCGACGAGACGATCGTCGAGATCTCGACCGACAAGGTCGACGTCGAGCTGCCTTCCCCTGCGACAGGCACCGTCACTGAGCTGCTCGTCGAAGAAGGCGACACCGTCACCGTCGGCCAGGTGATCGCGCGGATCGCCGTCGGCGAGGGCGGCACCCCGGCCGCGCGCGACGGCAACGGCTCGAGCCCGAGCAACGGCTCCAGCGGTCAGACCGCGCCCGAGGCAGCCGGCGGCGCCGGCGAGAGCGCGCAAACAGCTTCCGCACAAGCCGTCTCTGAGCAGCCAAGCGCCGACGCCGCGCCGAGCCCGGCGCCACCGAGCGCCGGCGCGGACAGCGCGCAGATCGTCGACGTGCTCACGCCGGCCGCCGGCGAGTCCGTCGCCGAGGGGACGATCCTCGAATGGCACGCGAAAGTCGGCGAGTTCATCAAGGAGAGCGACACGATCGTCGAGATCTCGACCGACAAGGTCGACGTCGAGTTGCCGGCGCCCGCGAGCGGCACCGTCACGGAGCTGCTCGCCGAGGAGGGCGAGACGGTGACCGTCGGGCAGGTCATCGCGCGAATCGCCGTCGGCGCCGCCAACGGCTCCTCACAGGCTGCGGGCAGCGGCTCGGGTGACGGTACTGCGGCTGCTCCTGCCGGCGACGGCGCACAGCCGGCGAGCGGACAGCTTCCAGAGGGCACGAAGGTCTCGCCCGTCGCGGCGCGAGCAGCCGCCGCCGAGGGCGTCGACCTCGCGAGCATCTCCGGCAGCGGGCCGGCCGGGCGGATCGTCAAGTCCGACGTGCTCAGCGCCGCCTCGGGTAACGGTGCCGCGGCCGCCCCGAGCGCTTCGGCCGCGAACGGCGCCTCCGCGCCGACAGAGGCCGAGACGAAGGTGATGAAGGGCAGCGCCGCGGCGCTCGCGCGCTACATGGACCAGTCGCGCTCGATCCCGACGGCGACGAGCTTCCGCACGCTGACCGTGACGATGCTCGACGCTCGGCGCAAGGAGCTGAAGGCCGGCGAGCGCAAGGTCTCGTTCACGCACCTGATTGCGTACGCGATCGCGCGCGCAGCCGACGACATGCCGGTGATGGCCGACCACTTCGCCGAGATCGACGGCAAGCCGAACCGCGTGCACGACGGGCAGGTCAACCTCGGCCTCGCCGTCGACGTCGAGAAGAAGGACGGCACGCGCACGCTGATGGTCCCCGTGATCCGCGACGCCGGGCGGATGCCGTTCG
This sequence comes from Solirubrobacteraceae bacterium, assembly GCA_035552575.1. Lineage (GTDB taxonomy): Bacteria > Actinomycetota > Thermoleophilia > Solirubrobacterales > Solirubrobacteraceae > Palsa-744. The sequence continues at coordinate 5,641 of DASZLB010000154.1, forward strand.
AGCGCTTCGTCGCGGCCTACGACGCGCTCGTCGAGAAGGCGCGCACGAACACGCTGACAGCCGACGACCTGCAGGGCGGCAACGTCACGCTGACGAACCCCGGCGGGATCGGCACGATCGCCTCGGTGCCGCGGCTGATGACGGGCCAGGGCACGATCGTCGCGACAGGCTCGATCGCCTACCCGCCGGGCCTGCAGAACATCGGCGCGATGATCGGCGCGGAGAAGGTCATGACGATGACCTCGACGTACGATCACAGGATCATCCAGGGCGCCGAGTCGGGTCGCTTCCTCGCGCGGATCGACGAATACCTCAGCGGCGAGCGCGGCTTCTACGACGGCGTGTTCGCCTCGCTCGGCGTCGAGCTCGGCCCGCCGCCGCCACCCCCGGCGCCGGCCGCCGCGGCTTCGGCGGCAGCCGCTTCGGCGGCCTCGAGCACCGGCACGGCGACAATCGCGGTGAACGAGGAGCTGCTGCGCGGCGTTCAGGCCGCGACGACGCTCGTCAGCCGCTTCCGCAGCCACGGACACCTCGCGGCGCGCCTCGACCCGCTCGGCTCGGAGCCCGAGGGCGACCCTGGCCTGGACCCGGAGCCGCTCGGCCTGACGCCCGAGATCCAGGCGCGGATCCCGGCGAAGGTGCTGCAGATGTACGTGCCCGGCGCGACGCTCGCCGACGCGCTGCCGCACCTGCGTGAGACCTACTGCGGCACGATCGCCTACGAGATCGAGCACATCGCCTCGCACCGCCAGCGCGTCTGGCTGCGCGAGCAGATCGAGGCCGGCTCGTTCCGCGACCCGCTGACGAACGACGAGAGCCGCTGGCTGTTGCGCCGCCTCGTCAAGGTCGACGCGCTCGAGCGCTTCATGCACAAGGCCTACCTCGGCCAGCACCAGTTCTCGATCGAGGGCCTCGACATGGCCGTGCCGATGGTCGATGAACTGATCAAGCTCTCGGCCGCGCACGGCGGCAAGGAGGTCGTCGTCGGGATGGCGCACCGCGGGCGCTTGAACGTGCTCGCGCACAACCTCGGCCGGCCGTACGACACGATCTTCGCGGAGTTCGAGGGCGCCTCGACGCTCGAGGCCGTCACGACGATCCCGCAGGGCGGCACGGGCGACGTCAAGTACCACCACGGCACGCAGGGCACCTACGACCTCGGCAACGGCGAGACGATTCGCGTCAACCTCGAGTCGAACCCGAGCCACCTCGAGTACGTCTATCCGGTCGTCGAGGGCGCGACGCGCGCGGCGCAGACGACGCGCCAGGGCCCGCACGCGCACCAGGACACCGACGCGGCCGTTCCGATCGTGATCCACGGCGACGCGTCGTTCCCCGGCCAGGGCGTCGTCTCGGAGACGCTCAACCTGCAGGCGCTCGATGGCTACAAGGTCGGCGGCACGGTGCACATCATCACGAACAATCAGGTCGGCTTCACGACAGATCCCGACGACGCGCGCTCGACGCGCTGGGCCTCAGACCTCGCGAAGGGCTTCGACGTGCCGATCGTGCACGTCAACGCCGATGACGTGCAAGCGTGCATGAGCGCCGTGCGCCTCGCGTTCGCGTTCCGCCAGGAGTTCGGCCACGATGTGCTGATCGACCTGATCGGCTACCGCCGCTTCGGTCACAACGAGTCCGACGAGCCCGCCTACACGCAGCCTGAGATGTACGCGAAGATCAAGGGCAAGAAGCGAGTCTCCGAGCTGTGGGCAGACCGTCTCGTCGCCGAAGGCGTCGTCTCCCAGGAGGAGGTCGACGGCCAAGCGCAGGAGGTGTGGGACAAACTCACGCTGCTGCACCAGCGGCTGAAGGCGAAGATCGCCGCGGCGGCAGAGCACGAAGGCGGCCACGCGACGGGCGAGTACGAGCTCGACCGCTCGCCGAGCCCCGAAGTCGAGACGGCCGTACCGGTCGCGCGCCTGCGCGAGATCGGCGAGGAGCTGCTGAGCGTGCCCGAGGGCTTCACAGTGCACCCGAAGCTCGTCAAACAGCTCGAGCGCCGCCGCCAAGCGCTCGGCGAGGCCGGCGGGATCGACTGGTCGCACGCCGAGGCACTCGCGTTCGCGTCGCTGTTGACCGAGGGCACGCCGATCCGCCTGACCGGCCAGGACACCGAGCGCGGCACGTTCAGCCAGCGCCACATGGTCCTGCACGACGCGAAGACGGGCCAGACGGTCTGCCCGATCCAGAGCCTGCCCGAGGCGCTCGCGCCGCTCGAGCTGCACAACAGCCCGCTGTCGGAGCTCGCGTGCATGGGCTTCGAGTACGGCTACAGCCAGGAGGCCCCCGAGACGTTCGTCCTCTGGGAGGCGCAGTTCGGCGACTTCGTCAACTCCGCGCAGGTGATCGTCGACCAGTTCATCGCGTCGGGCCTGGCCAAGTGGGGCCAGACCTCACGCCTGACGCTGCTCTTGCCGCACGGCTACGAGGGCTCCGGCCCGGAGCACTCCTCGGCGCGCCTCGAGCGCTTCCTCGCGCTCGCGGCCGAGGGCAACATCCGCGTCGCGAGCCCGACGACGCCGGCACAGTACTTCCACCTGCTGCGCCGCCAAGCGCGGATCGCCAAGCAGCGCCCGCTGATCGTGATGACGCCGAAGTCGCTGCTGCGCCTGCCGCAGGCGACGAACTCGATCGCGGACCTCGCCGAGGACACTAGCTTCCAACCCGTGCTCGCCGAGCCGGGCGTCGACGACGCGCAGGTCACGCGCCTCCTGCTGTGCACCGGCAAGGTCTACTACGACCTCGTCGGGCACCCCGACCGCCCGTCCCACCCCGGCCTCGCCGTCGGGCGCGTCGAGTTGCTCTACCCGTTCCCCGAGGGTCAGATCCTCGCGCTGATGCGCCGCTACCCGAACCTTCGCGAGGTCGTCTGGGTGCAGGAGGAGCCGCGCAACGTCGGCGCGCGCGCGCACATGTTCCCGCGCCTGATGCAGATCATGCCCGACGACATCCGCTTCGGCTTCATCGGCCGCCCCGAGCGCGCGAGCCCCGGCGAGGGCTATCCCGCCGCGCACATCGCCGAACAGAACCGCATCGTCACGACCGCGATCGACCTCGACCAGTCGATCTC
>DASZLB010000155.1:0-8089 GCA_035552575.1 Solirubrobacteraceae bacterium
GGGGTGCAGCGCGACGACGGCGCACCACGCGCCGAACGTACCGATCGCGCCGAGCACGGCCGTCAGCGGGATCGGCCGCCCGCGAACCTTCACGTTCCAGGGCATCCGGTAAGGCCGCTCGCGGTCGGGCTGCTTCAGCCGCAGGGCGATCACGGAGACGTGCGCGGTCGTGAACGAGAGCATCGCGCCGAACGAGTAGAGGTTGCCGAGCAGCGTCGTTTCGCCGGGCAGGATCAGCACGCCGGCGAGCACGGAGAAGACGATGATCGTGAACCACGGCGTGCGGAACGTCGGGTGCAGGTTGGAGAACAGGCTCGGCAGCTGGCGGTGCTCGGAGAGCGACCAGGAGAGCCGTGAGATGCCGATCAGCCCGGCGTTCGTGGCGATGAACAGGATCGTCGCGGCGAGCACGCCGACGTAGTCCTTCGCGATCGTCAGGACGGTCCCGTGCAGGCCGAGCCGCGAGACGATCCCGAGCACGGGGTCGTTTTCGAACTTGCCGCCGAGCGCGGTCGCATAGCCGGGATGCGCGTAGCTCTGCGAAAGCGCGTGGCTGAAGCCGGCGCCGTGATGGATCACGGGCAGCGCCGAGAGCGCGACGACGGAGATGCCGGCGTAGACGCCGAGCACGGCGATCAGCACGTAGTTGACGGCCTTCGGGATGTCGCGGCCGGGGTCCTTCGACTCCTCGGCCATGTTCGAGACGGTCTCGATGCCGGTGTAGGCGACCATCGCGACGGACAGCGCGAAGACGAGCTGCGTCCAGCTCGGCGCGAGCCCGAGATGAACCTGCGAGACGAGCAGACCGGGCTTGAAGACGAGCACGAAGCCAAGCGCGACGAGCAGCACCTGCGTGCAGAGGTCGGCGAGCGCGAGGAAGATGTTGAGCTTCGCCGACTCGCCGAGGCCGCGTATGTTCAGCCCCGCGAGCAGCGCGATCGTGACGAGGCCGCCGATGATGTCGCCGGGATTGTGCGTCAGAACCGGAAAGAACGCGCCGAGGTAGTGCGGCACGAAGAACGCGGAGATCGCGATCGTGATGATGTAGTCGAGGCTCAGCGCCCAGCCGGCGAAGAACGAGACGACGTCGTTGAAGGCGTGGCGCGCGAACGATGAGGAGCCGCCGGCCTCGGGGAACATCGAAGCGCCCTCGGCGTACGTCTTCGCGGTGAGCACGAACAGCCCGCCGGCGAACAGGAAGACGACCGGCGTGAGCCCGAGCGCGTGCGCGGCGACGAGCCCGAGCGCGTAGTAGATCGAGGAGCCGACGTTGCCGTAGGCGGTCGCGAACAGGCCTGGGACGCCGACGGAGCGGCGCAATCCGTGCTCGGAGAGGCGAGCCATCTAGCGCCGTCCCGAAGGCGTGCGCGCGATCGCGGCGAGAGCGATCTCCACCCGGTCGACGCTAGGCGCACGGGCATCACGCTGACGTCACGAATCGCCGCTCGCGCGTGCAGATTTCATAAAGATGAGCCGCTTTCGCGGCTGCTCGTGTCGCGTGGTGCCCGTGCCGCGCGCCGGGCTGCCGGCTCAGGCGATCAGCCGATAGCCGACGCCCGGATCGGTGCGGATCAGGCGGTCCTCGGGGTCGGCGACGCGCAGCTTGCGGCGAAGGTTGGCGACGTGCGTGCGCAGGACGGTCGTCGCGTCGGCGTACTGCGGACCCCAGACCTCGCTGAGCAGCTGCGAGTGCGTCATCAGCATGCCGCGATTGAGCACGAGCGTGCGCAGCAGCGAGAACTCGATCGGCGTCAGGTGCAGCTCTTCCTCGTCGACATACACGGCGCGCGCGGCGAGGTCGATGGTCAGGCGCTCGAGCTGCACGCGCGGCTCGCCACGATCGCGCCCGGCGCGGCGCAGCGCGGCCTGCACGCGCGCGACGAGCTCTCCGGGGCCGAACGGCTTCGTCACGTAGTCGTCGGCGCCGGCGTGCAGCGCCTCGATCTTCTTCTGCTCGTCGTGGATCGCGGAGAGCACGAGAATCGGCATCTCGCTCCACTCGCGCAGGCGCCGGCAGAGCTCGACGCCGTCGTGGTCGGGCAGCATCAGATCGACGATCGCCAAGCGCGGGCGCTCGACGGCGGCGACGTCGAGCGCCTCGCCGGCGCTCGCGGTCGCGAGCACCTCGAAGCCGGCATCGCGCAGCAGCAGCCCGACGGTGCGGCGGATGTGCGGGTCGTCGTCGCAGACGAGAAGGTGCTCGCCCGCCATCGCCCCGCTCCCCGCCCCGGCTCAGGCCGGGACCGGCGCGCGCTCGCGCGGGCGCGCGGGCGGGTTCTCGGTCTCGATGATCACGCGGCAGGGGCGCTTGCTGAGCAGGTAGACGGCCGTCGGCCCGAGTCGCTGGTCGCCGGTCGAGGCGTGCAGCGTCGACCAGTAGATGACGTCGGCGTCGACGCGCTTGGCCTCCTCGACGAGCGCCGCGCCGGGGTTGCGCGTGCGGATCAGCCCGGTGTGGATCTTGATCCCGGCGCGGCGCGCCTGGATCCGCGCGCTCTCGAGCACGGAGCGCCCGTGCGCCTCCTCGCGCTCGAGACCGGCCTCGAGCGAGAGCTGGCTCGGCACGGGCAGCACGTAGATCACGTAGACGACGCCCTCTTCGCCGATCAGCTTCGCGGCGTGCCCGAGCACGCTCGCGCCGATGTCCTTGCCGAAGATCGGCACGAGCGCGGTGCGGTAGTCGAACTCGGCGAAGTCGGGCGGGCGCTCGGGTCGCGGCGCCTTGACGGTCGTGCGCAGGTCGAGCCCCTGCTGTTTGCGGAAGCTGACGTACAGCAGCATGCCGAAGCCGAGCCAGAACACGCCGGCGGCGGCGACGGCGAGGTGCAGCACGGTGACGACGACGAACGCGAGGCCCGTGCCGAGGATCCCGAGCAGCGCGAAGACGGGCAGCGGGCGCCCGGCGATCGTGATCGTGCCGGGCCCGCGATACGGTCGCGGTCGGTCGGGCTCCTTGATCCGCAGCCGGATCACGGACAGGTGCGCGATCGTGAACGAGAGCATCGCGCCGAACGCGTACATGTTGCCGAGGAATTCGGCCTGCCCGGGGATGATCGTCAGGCAGGCGATGCCGCCGAACAGCAGGATCCCGATCCACGGCGTCGAGAAGCGCGGGTGCAGGCGGCTGAGGCGGTCGGGCACCTGGCGGTGCAGGCCCATCGAGTAGACGAGCCGCGAAGCACCGATGATCCCCGCGTTGGCGGCGATGAACAGGATCGTCGCGGCGAGCAGTCCGACGTAGATCTCACCGGCGCCCTGGAGCGCGCCGAGATGCAGGTGCTTGACGATCCCGAGCACGGGATCGCCGGCGAAACCGCCCTTGTCCTCGGCGGTGCCGAGCAGCGTCGTGAACTTGCCGTCGGCGCCCCTGTGCACGGGCAGCGCGGAGAGCGCGACCATCGGCAGCGCGGCGTAGATCGCGAACACGGCGAGGACGACGAACTTGATCGCGCGCGGGACGGTCTTCGTCTCGTCGCGCGCCTCCTCGGCCATGTTCGAGATCGTCTCGATCCCCGTATAGGCGATCATCCCGATCGGGATCGCGATCAGGAAGTCTTTCCAGCTCGGCGCGATCCCGAGGTGCACGTTGTGAATCAGCACGTGCGGCGAGAGCACGAGCACGATGCCGACGATCACGAGCAGCAGCTGCGTCGCGAGGTCGGTGATCGCGAGCACGATGTTCAGCCCGGCGGCCTCTTTGACGCCGACGACGTTGACGAGCGAGAGCACGGCGACGACGGCGATCCCGAAGACGACGTCGCCGGGTCCGTGTTCGAGCGCGGGCCAGAACAGCCCGCCGATGTAGTGCGGCACGAAGAACGCCGAGATCGCGATCGTGATCGTGTAGTTGAGCATCTGCGCCCACGCGGCGAAGAACGACCACAGCTCGTTGAAGGCGTGGCGCGCGAACGAGGATGAGCCGCCGGCCTCGGGATACATCGCGGTCGCCTCGGCGTACGTCGCGGCGGTCAGGTAGAAGATCACGCCGGTGATCAGGAAGACGATCGGCGTCAGGCCGAGCGCGTAGGAGGCGACGAGCCCGAGCGCGTAGTAGATCGAGGAGCCGACGTTGCCGTAGGCGGTCGAGAACAGCGCGCTCGTACCGAGCACGCGTCGCAGGCCGTGTTGGGACAGGCGCGCCATCTGCGCAGCGTATAGAGCGAGTCACAGACGGCGCGTTATTTGGCAGGACCGAATCGGTGCAAAATCCCGTGCATCGCAGCCGCCCGAGCAGGAACCGGCCGTATGATCCCGACGATCCGGGGGGCAGGTGTCTCCCGCGACGACCCTCATGGACACTTCGCGCCGCGGAAACTACGACTCTGGAGAGGACTTCGTCCTCGAATACGGCGAGCTGCGCTTCACGTTCAACGAGGACGACTTCTCGGAGCGCTGCGAGCAGGCGGCGATCAAGGTCGGCTTCGTCGGCGGGCGCCTCGGCGAGGAGGAGCTCGAAGACCTCGTCAACCTCGCGGTCAACGGCGAGATCTCAGATCCGGCGTCGGCGCTCGGGCAGCACGTCAACGACTGCTGGCCTGAGCTCGTCGGCCCGGCCGAGCGCTCGCTCGTTCACTGGCTGCGCCGCCTCGTCTTCCGCGGCGCATGGCTCGACCAGCGCGTCAACGAGGGCGAGCTGAGCGTGGCCTTCGACGAAGAGACGGGCGGCTTCGCCTACGTGCAGCCGACGGACCCGCTGACGGAGGCTGGCGGCGAACCGATCGAACTCGCGCCCGAGCCTTCTTGGGGCCGAGTCGCTTACCGCGGCTAAGACGGCCGCTGAGCGGCGCGAAGCTGCGTCCTCGATCGCTCGTGTGCCAGAAGCACGCTTCCCTCACTGTCCTTGCCTCGGTTGCCCATCGACCGTCTTTGGCCTGGCCGGTCCGGATTCGCGGAACCGGCCCTCGCCGCTCTTAGCGCCTAGCCCTCGAGCGCGCTCGCGTGGGCCTTGGCGATCGCCTTCGCGCCGTCCTTGCCGACGAGCAGCTCGGGCTTCAGCGTGCCGCTCGCGGCGAGATCGAGGATCGGCTGTGCGCCGGTCGAGGTCAGCGCGACGTCGAGCGCGATCACGGTGCTCTCGCCGCCGAGCGGCTGCGTCGCGGTCGCGACGATCGTCAGCGAGCCGCCCTCGCGCAGGTTGCGCGCGGCAGCGAGCGTCTTGCGCGCCGTGTGCGGGTGCAATCCGTCGAGACCGTCGATCAGCACGACCGCGTGGCCGCCACGTGCAGCGACGCGCTTGGCGGCGTCGAGCGCGCGCTCGACGGCCTGTCCTTGCGTGTCGGGCGAGGCAGCGAAGCTGAGCGCGGCGACGGGCTCGGAGTCGCCCTCCTGCCAGCTGCCGATCTCCTCCGGGCGCGCGCCGGCGAGCACGAGTGAGACCTCGAGGTCCTTGCTCGCCGCGAGCGCGTCGCGCAGGCCGCGCAGCGTCTCGGTCTTGCCTGCGCGCGCGGCGCCGACGATCAGCACGCGCGAGCCGCGGCCGAACGGCGTCAGCCACTCGATCGCCTGCAGCGTCGCGTCCTTCGACTCGAGCGCGAAGCGCTCGCTCGGGTAGTCGACGGGCAGGTCCTCGAAGCGCGTGCCGGCAGAGACCTCGTCGGCCGAGGCGCCGTTGATCGTGTCGATCCGAACGAGCGAGGGGTAGCGCTCGGAGCGGCGCGGCGTGCGCACGGGACCGGCGACCTTGTCGCCGGAGACGAGCTCGCAGCGGCGCACCTGCGCAGCGGAGATGTAGACGTCGCCGTCGGAGGGCTCGGGCGGGTCGATGCGCAGGAAGGCCGAGCCGTTTCCGAGCACCTCGATGACGCCCTGCGCGAGCTCGCCGCCGTCGCCGTCGTCGGCGCCCTTCGCGCCCTTGCCGCCCCTCCCGCGCGAGCTGGAGCCTCTCGCCGTCGTCGTATCGGATCCCTTCGGCGCGGAGCCCGTCGTTGCGTCCTCGTCGTCGCTAGCGTCGGCGGCCTCGCGCGACCTGCCGTCCTCGCGCGACCTGCCGTCTTTCGCGCTCTCCCGTTCTGCGCGCGTGCGACCGCGACGTTTCGCGCGCGGAGCCTCGGCGGCCTCCTCGCCGCTGTCGTCGGCCTCCTCGCCGCTGTCCTTGGGCTCCTCGGCCTGCGCCTCCTCGCGATCCTCTGCATCCTCGCGCGAAGCAGCGGAGCGACGCGAGCGGCCGCCGCGGCGGCGCGGGCGGCTGCGGGTCGAGGACTCCGAGTCCTCGGCCGCCGCATCGTCGGCCGGCGCGTCCTCGCCGGACTTCTCGCCGAGGATCCTGTCGATCAGATCGGCCTTGCGAAGCCGCCTGAAGCCGTCGAGCCCCAGTTGGTCGGCGATCGCGTGCAGGTCGGCCAGAGGGCTTGCCTCCAGCTCCGTGCGCTCGAGCACTGCTGCCATTTTCTCGTCTCCTTGCAGTCGGATGGGTGGTTGGCGTCCCACCGCGTTGGACAGCGGCAGGCACCCGTTACAGATCTCAGCCTAGCGGCTGCGCCGGGGGCCGGCGCGATCCGCTCGTGTGCGGCGCGCCCGCGCCCGGTCAGGCGCCGGGACGGTCGTGACGCAATTCCTCGGCGAGCGCGAGATCCCTGCCAGGCGCCGAGATCCCGGCGAGCGCGGCACGGACGGAGAGGAAGTCGGCTGCGGCGGCGACGTCGTGCACGCGGAAGATCTGCGCGCCGGCGTCGGCGCCGTGAGCGAGCGCGGCGAGCGTCCCGGCGAGGCGCTCGCGCGGCGCGCGGCCGGTCAGCGCGCCGATGAAGTCCTTGCGTGAGATCGCCATCAACACAGGGCGTTCGAGCTCGTGCAGCCGCTCGGCTTCGGAAAGCAGCCGGATCGTCTGCGCGGGCGTCTTCGCGAAGTCCGGCCCAGGATCGACGATCAGCTGCTCGCTCGCCACGCCGGCGGCTTCGGCGAGCGCGATGCGCTCGCGCAGGAACGTGAGCACTTCGGCCGTGATGTCGTCGTACAGCTCCGGGTCCTGCAGGCGTTCGCGCGGCGCCGCGCGCGTGTGCATCAGGACGAGCGCGGCGCCTGACGCGGCGCAGATCTCGGCCAGCTCCGGGTCGCGCAGACCGCTGACGTCGTTGACGATGCTCGCGCCGGCGGCGATCGCCGCGCGCGCGACGGCGGGCTTGTAGGTGTCGACGGAGACGAGCGCACCGAGCGTCCCGGCGACGCGTTCGACGAGCGGCACGACGCGTTCGATCTCCTGCTCGACGGCGACGGCCGGCCGTCCGGTCGTCGCCGACTCGCCGCCGATGTCGACGATCGTGGCGCCGGCCGCGAGCAGCTCCTCGGCGAGCTGCGCCTGCGCGTCGAGCGTGCGATGCCTGCCGGCGTCGCTGAACGAGTCCGGCGAAGCGTTGACGATGCCCATGAGCAACGGGCGCTCGCCGAGCGCGAGCGTGCGCGCTCGGGCCTTCAGCGTGCAGGAGGGGGCATTCACCGTCGAGCCCGGCGCCACGGCGGCACGCCTCGTCGGCGCACCCACGCACGGCGCCGTTGCGCTCCGGCAGCGCTCGGCCCGCCGCTCACGATGCCTGCAGGCCCTCGGCGCGCGCCTCGACGCGGAAGCGCTCGATCTCCTCGCGCATCCGCGCTGCGTCCCAGCCGAGCTCGCTCGCGAGCACGTCGGCGACGCGCGCGACGGGCCCATCGTCCTGCGCCGCGGATAGCTCGCGCGCGGCGAGCAGGCCGAGGCGCGTTCGCCGCAACAGCACGTCGGCGATGCTGCGCGCCTGCTCGTGGCGCGAGGCGAGCGTGACCTCGGCGAGCAGGTCCGGTAGCCCCGGCACGATCGGCTGTGCGAGCTCGCCGCGCTCGGCCGCGAGCGCGAGCACCTCGTGCGCGGCGTGCCCGTAGCGGGCCGCGAGCGGCGCGTAGGACTGCTTCGGGACGCCCTCGACGCGCGGCAGCTCCTCGACGGAGATCGCCTGCCCGAGCGGAATCTCGTGCGTGCGGCAGGGAGCGTCGCGTGCGTCGCGCTCGACGAGCCGGTCGACGGTCATCTTCGCCATCCGCCGCCACGTCGTCAGCTTGCCGCCGGTGATCGTGATCATTCCCGAGGACGTCTCGTACAGCTCGGCCTTGCGCGAGATGTCGA
>DASZLB010000156.1:0-5843 GCA_035552575.1 Solirubrobacteraceae bacterium
CGCGATCTACGGGCAGCTGCTCGACGCCTTCTACGCGCCCGGCGAGGATCCCGTCGCGGCGACGCGCAACTTCTTCGCGGCCGCCGCGCAGACGCTCAGCGATTCCGGCTACGCCGACGCCTGCCCGATCGCGACCGTCGCACTCGAGGTTTCGAGCACGAACGAGCCGATGCGCCAAGCGTGCGCCGACGTGTTCGACGGATGGATCGACGGCGCGACCGAGCGCCTGATCGAAGCCGGCCTGACGCGCAAACGCGCGCGCGAGCTCGCCTTCTCGCTGATCGGCGCCCTCGAGGGTGCGTTCGTGCTCTCGCGCGCGTTGCGCAGCACCGAGCCGCTCGACGCTGCCGGCGCGAGCATGACGGCGGAGATGCGCGAGGCCGTCGCGGCGCAGCGCAAGCGCCGCCGCGCCCGGAGCTGAGGCATGGGCTCGATCGAGCAGTGGTGGGCCCGCGGCGAGCATCTGCCCGTCGTGCTCGGCGATGACGAGCACGCGATCTTCCTGCACACGCTCGGCGCCGGCCCGGCGATGACGCTGCTGCACGGCTTCCCGAGCTCCTCGCACGATTGGGCGAAGCTCGCTCCCGCGCTCGCCGAGCGCCACATGCTCGTGATGCCCGACTTCCTCGGTTTCGGCGCTTCGGCGAAGCCGGTGGAGCACGACTACTCGCTGCGCGAGCAGGCCGACCTCGTCGAGGCGATCTGGGTGCGCAAGGGCGTCGAGCGGACTGCGCTCGTCGTGCACGACTACGCCGTGTCCGTCGCGCAGGAGCTGCTCGCGCGGCGCGCCGAGGGCACGCTCGCGGTCGAGCTCGAGTGCGTGCAGCTGCTGAACGGCGGGCTGTTCCCCGAGCTGCACCGGCCGCAGCCGACGCAGACGGCGCTGCTCGACCCCGAGCAGGGACCGAAGATCGGCGAGCTGATCGACGAGGAGCTGTTCGTCGCGGGCCTGCGCCCGACGTTCGCCGATGACTACGACGCGGCCGCCGACAGCGCCGAGATCTGGCGCTCGATGAACCGCGACGACGGCCAGCGCATCTCGCACCTCTTGATCCGCTACATGGTCGATCGCGAACGCGACGGCGCGCGCTGGGTCGCCGCGCTCGAGCAGACCGACGTGCCGCTCGCGTTCGTCTGGGGCATGCTCGACCCCGTCTCCGGCGCGCACATGGCCGAGCGCATCGGCGAGCGCCTGCCCGATGCGCCGCTGCTCGCGCTCGACGACGTCGCGCACTGGCCGCAGCTCGAAGCGCCCGGCCGCGTGCTCGACGCGCTGCTCGCCGGCTAGCTGCGTCCCGATGCGACATCGACGAGCCGGCCGAGCCGCGGCGAGGCCGCTGCGCGGATCGGCTCCGACCGACGGGCACCAGTCGCGTGCGACGCCGAGCACGCCCGACCAAGCGTGGTCGATCGCGCAGCCCGATGCCGCCGGAAAGATCCGCGCCAGCGCCGCGCGCAGGCTCTCGACCGTCGCGCGCCGTAGCCGAGCTCACCGGTCCGCATCGTCTCGAGCTTAGTCGCGCACGGCCGCCGCCTTCGGAGCTATTCGCCGCGCGAAGCGTCGAGCTCGGCCAAGCGCTTCTTCAGGTGGTTGCGCTCGGCCTCGGCGTGGACGAGCTCGAGCGCGCGTTCGTAGGACACGCGAGCGGCATCGGCGCGATCGAGCCGACGCAGCAGCTCGGCGCGCGTCGCATGCAGGTAGTGATAGCCGTCGAGCTTGCTCGCGAGCCGCTCGACGAGCTCGAGCGCGACCGCCGCCTCGCCGGCCTCTGCAAGCGCGACGGCGCGATTCAGCTCGACTACAGGCGAGCCCGTCAGCGCCGCGAGGCGCGCGTACAGCGACGCGATCGCCGGCCAATCGGGCGTCGCGTCGGCGTGCAGCGCAGCGATCGCGGCCTGCAGCGCATGCGGCCCGTCTCCGCCGAGCGCCTGCGCGCGCGCCAGCTCGGCACGGCCGGCGGCGATCTGACCGGCGTCCCACAGCGTGCGGTCCTGATCGTCGAGCAGCACGACGGCGCCGCCGGCAAAGCGCGCCGCACGGCGCGCGTCGTGCAGCAGCATCAGCGCGAGCAGCGCGTGCGTCTCAGCCTCGTCCGGCATCAGCTCGACGAGCGCGACGCCGAGCCGGATCGCCTCGGCCGCGAGCTCGTTGCGCCCGCCATAGCCCTCGTTGAAGATCAGGTAGACGACCGCGAGCACCGCGACGAGCCGGTCCGGGAGCAGGTAGTCGGGCGGAACGCGAAACGGGATTCCGGCGGCCTTGATCTTGTGCTTCGCACGCACGAGGCGCTTGGCGAGCGTCGGCTCCGGCAGCAGGAACGCGCGAGCGATCTGATCGGTGCGCAGGCCGCCGAGCGTGCGCAGCGTCAGCGCCACCTGCGCCTCGGTCGAAAGGGCCGGATGACAGCACGTGAACAGCAGCTCGAGCCGCTCGTCTGGGAATGCGTCTTCGGGCATCTCGTCGTCCGTCGCTTCGCGCCCGTCGAGCTCGCGCGTCTTCGCCGCGAGCGTGCGATCGCGGCGAATCCGGTCGATCGCGTGGTTGCGCGCGGTCGTCGTCAGCCACGCGCCCGGATTGCGCGGCAGCCCGTCGCCGGGCCAGCGCTTCGCGGCCGTCGCGAACGCCTCCTGCGCGGCTTCCTCGGCGAGATCGAAGTCGCCGAGGAAGCCGATCAGCGTCGCGAGGACGCGACCCCACTGCTCGCGGAATACCTGCTCGAAAGGCAGCGAACGCTCGGCGATCGCTAACGCTCCACGACCGGGCGCACCTCGATCGCGCCGCCCATCCGCGCCGCCGGGATGCGCGACGCGAGCTCGATCGCCGCGTCGAGGTCGTCGGCCTCGAACAGGTAGTAGCCGCCGATCACCTCCTTCGTCTCCGCGAACGGTCCGTCGGTCGTCAGCGTGCTGCCGTCCTGCACGCGCACCGTCGTCGCCGTCTCGGGGCCCTGCAGCTGATGACCTCCGAGCATCCCCGGCGTCTGCGCGATCGCCATGTACTCGGCCGTGATCGCGTTCTGCTCCTCCTCGGAGAGCGCTTCGTAGTCGGCCATCTGGCTCGACGTGTAGATCTGCAGCAGGTAGGTCATCGGGAGTTCTCCTTCGTGGAGTTTGAGTGCTCTGTCGTACCTACGACGAACGGCGCCGGGCGGAATGGACACCGCCTCGCGGCGATCCGACGAGATCTCGCGTGCGTCCGCGCCGCCGCCGAGCATAGACCCGCGCTTTCTCGTAGAGTCCGCCACGAGATGCGCTCGGGGGAGCTATCGATCTCAGGCCACGTCGCCTGGCCCGGAGATCCCGACTGGGACCAGGCGCGCGCTGGATGGAATCTCGCCGCCGACCGCCGCCCTGCGGCTGTCGCGTTCGTCGAGAGCGCCGAGGACGTCGCCAAGACAATCGAGTTCGCCGCGCGGCACGGGCTGAAAGTGACCGGCCGCGGAACCGGCCACGGCGCCGTCGCGATCGGCGCGCTCGAGCAGACGATCCTGATCAGAACCGATCGGATGCGCGGTGTCGCGATCGACGAGCGGACGCAGATGGCGCGTGTCGAGGCCGGCGTGCTCGCGATCGAGCTCGGCGCGGCTGCCCAAGCCAGCGGGCTCTGCTCGCTGCCCGGCTCCGCGCCGGACGTCGGCGTGATCGGCTACACGCTCGGCGGCGGCCTGAGCTGGCTCGGGCGACGCTACGGCTTTGCCTGCAACCGCGTTACAGCGATCGAGCTCGTCAGCGCCGACGGCGAGATCCGGCGCGTCGACGCCGAGCACGACAGCGACCTGTTCTGGGCGCTGCGCGGCGGCGGCGGCTGCTACGCGATCGTCACCGCGCTGCACCTCGCACTGCTGCCGATCGCCGAGCTCTATGCGGGGATCATGATCTTCCCGGCCGAGCTCGGCGCCGGCGCGATCCGTGCGTACCGCGACTGGACGGCGACGGCGCCCGAGGAGATCACCTCGATCGTGCGCTTCCTGCGCCCGCCGCCGCTGCCTGACGTTCCCGAGCCGCTGCGCGACAGGCCGCTGATCACGATCGACGCGGCCTTCGTCGGCGGGCAGGCCGAGGGTGAAAGGCTGCTCGCGCCGCTGCGCGAGATCGGCGAGCCGATCATCGACACGTTCGCGCAGATCCCCGCCGAAGCGCTGTCGAAAATCCACATGGACCCCGAGCAGCCCGTGCCGGGCCTCGGCCATCACGCACTTATCTCGGAGCTGCCCGACGAGGCGATCGACGCGTTCGTCGGCGCCGTAGGCCCAGAGGCAGGCTCGCCGCTGCTGCTCGCCGAGCTGCGTCACATCGGCGGCGCGCTCGGCCGCACCGGCGAGAACCCCGGCGCGCTGGCGAAGCTCGACGCCGACTTCCTGATGCTGGGAATCGGACTGCCGATGACGCCCGAGCTCGGCCAGGCGATCGACGGCTACCTCGACCATCTCGACGAGACGATGGCGCCGTGGCGCGCCGACGGCGGCTACTTCAACTTCGCCGAGCGCTCGTGCTCGATCGACACGATCCTCCCGGCCGAGACGCACGAGCGCCTGCTCGAGGTCAAGCGGCGCTGGGATCCGGACGGAACGATCAGCGCAAACCACGAACTGACCGTCGCTCCGGCCTGAGCCGAGTCCGCGGCGAGAGCGCTGCTCGGCTACGCAGGCGCGCGCAGCGCGTCGATCCCGAGTTCGAGCATCCGCCGCCAGGCGCCCTCTTCGAGCTGCGACGCCGCGCGCGTGGCGGCGAACAGCAGCCGCAGGTCGAGCGCTGTCGCGTCCGCACGCAGCACGCCTTCGGCGCGCGCCGAGGCGAGCAGGCGTTCGAGCGAGTGAAGCGTCGCCGCGAGCGCATCGACGACGGCCGGATGCTCTGAGACTGTCGCCATCGCCTCGCCGAGCACGTCGTCACCTGCCTGACGCTCGGCAAGCGTCCACAAGAGCCCGGTCAGCGCCGACCAGCGATCGCTTGCGCTCGCGAGCGCAGCCTCGGCGCCGCGCTCGGACTCCTGCAGGCGCATGACGACGAGCGCCGCGAGCAGATCGCGCTTGGACGGGAACTGGCGGTAGACGCTGCCGACGCCCGCGCCCGCCGCGGCGGCGACGGCCGGCATCGGCGCGTCGAGCCCGTCGCGCGCGAAAACCTCGCCGGCGGCCAGCAGCAGCCGCGTGCGCTTCTCCTGCGGGCCGAGCGAAGACCAGCCACTCGCGGCCGGCGCGGCGGGAGCCTGCTGATCCAGGCCAGCCTGCTGACCCTGGCCAGCGTGCTGCTCCAGGAGCGGAATGCTCATTCCGCTACTGTAGTGCGCTACGCAGCACGGGCGCGATTCGCCGCCGCTGTGACGCCGCGCAACGAACCCGACAAGGCCTCCCGCGATGACAACGAACAGACCAGGTGAGATGAGCGCAGCCGCGCGGGCGCGCACCCATCCGACGCTGATCCTCGTCGTGCTCTCGCTCGCCGGCGTCGCGTACGCGATGCTGAGCTCCTCGGTCGTCCCGGCGCTGCCGACGATGCAGCACGACCTGCACACGACCGAGAACGGGGTCACGTGGCTGCTCACGGCGTATCTGCTCTCGGCGTCCGTCGGCACGGCGATCCTCGGACGCCTCGGCGACATGTATGGCAAGGAGCGGCTGCTGCTCGTGACGCTCGTGATCCTCGCGTTCGGCACACTGCTCGCGGCCGTCTCGAGCTCGCTCGGCGTGATCATCGTCGCGCGCTTCATCCAGGGCGCCGCCGGCGGCATCTTCCCGCTCGCGTTCGGGATCGTGCGCGACGAGTTCCCGCGCGAGAAGGTCGCCGGCAGCATCGGCCTGCTCTCGGCGATCCTCGGCGTCGGCGCGGGTGTCGGCATCGTC
>DASZLB010000157.1:0-1973 GCA_035552575.1 Solirubrobacteraceae bacterium
CGATCCTCGAGGGCGTCGAGAGGATCGTGATCGTCGCGTGTGGGACGGCCTACCACGCCGGGCTGATCGGGCGCTACGCACTCGAGGAGTGGGCTCGCGTCCCGGTCGAGATGGACATCGCTTCGGAGTACCGCTACCGCAATCCGGTCGTCGGGCCGCACGACCTCGTGATCGGCATCTCACAGTCGGGCGAGACGGCCGACACGCTCGCCGCGATGCGCCTCGCGCGCGAGCGCGGCGCGAAGGTGCTCGCGATCACGAACACGCGCGGCTCGCAGTCCACGCGTGAGGCCGATGGCGTGATCTACACCCGCGCGGGCCTCGAGATCGGCGTCGCCGCGACGAAGACGTTCGTCTGCCAGGTCGCGGTCATGTACCTGCTTGCGCTGCGTTTGGCCGAGCTGCGCGAGACGCTGCCGCGCGAGCGCATCGCCGAGCTCGTCGCCGAGCTCAAGCGCTTGCCGCACAGCATTTCCGAGTTGCTGGAGTGGGCCACGCCCGGGGCTCGAGAGATCGCCGCGACGTGCTTCGACGCGGACTTCTTCTTCTACATCGGCCGTCACGTCGGGGTGCCGGTCGCGCTCGAGGGCGCGCTGAAGCTGAAGGAGATCTCCTACATCTCGACTGACGCCTACGCGGCCGGAGAGATGAAGCACGGACCGATCGCGATGCTCGACGAGGCGACGCCTGTCGTCTGCGTCGCGACGCGCTCGCCGGTGCTCGACAAGCTCGTCTCGAACATCCAGGAGGCGCGCGCCCGTGGCGCGCGTGTGATCGCCGTCAGCACCGAGGGCGATGGCGTCGTCGATCCGCACGCCGACGCGACGATGCCCGTGCCCGCGTCGGACTGGATGCTGCAGCCGATCCTCGCCGTGATCCCGCTGCAGCTGCTCGCCTACGAGATCGCGCGCAAGCGCGGGCTGAACGTCGATCAGCCTCGCAACCTCGCGAAGACAGTCACCGTCGAGTAGCACGCACGCGCCGTGGCGGGCGCGGGGGACCTCTCCGCGTGCGTGCCAGCGTGGCGACCATCTAGCATCGCTGGCGTGGAAAGCCTGCCCGACTGGCTGACGCCGCTCCCGGACGCCGAGGCGATGCGGCGCGTCGACGGCTGGGCGATCGAGCAGCAGGGCGTGCCGAGTCTCGAGCTGATGGAGCGCGCCGGCGAAGCCGTCGCGCGTGCCGTCGAGGTCCACGCTTCGGACGGCCCGATCGCTGTCGTCTGCGGCAAGGGCAACAACGGCGGCGACGGGCTCGTCGCCGCGCGGATGCTGCGCGAGCGAGGCCGTCAGGTGAGCGTCGTCTGCGTCGCGCCGCCGGAGCAGCTCGGCGGCGACGCGGCTGCCAACCTCGAGCGCCTGCCCGGCGAGGCGCCGGTGGCGCTTGCGCAGGGCCGGGAGGCGATCGCGGCGGCGGCGGTGATCGTCGACGCGCTGCTCGGCACCGGCTTTGCCGGCGAGCCGCACGGCGCCGTGGCGGAGGCGATCGGGATGATCGGGCGATCCGCGGCGGCGGTCGTCGCGGTCGACGTGCCAAGCGGAGTCGACGCGTCGAGCGGCGCCGTCGCGGGCAGTGCCGTGCGGGCGGCTATCACGGTCACCTTCCACGCGGCCAAGCCGGGGCTGTGGATCATGCCGGGCAAGGCCTGCGCCGGTGAGGTGCGCACGGTCGACATCGGCATCCCGCGCGCCGCGCCGCTGGATGCGCGGGTTGGGCTCACCTCGCCGGCCGTCGGCGAGCAGTTGCCGCGCCGCGCCTCGGCATCGACGAAGTTCGCTTCCGGGCAGGTGCTCGTCGCGGGCGGCTCGCGCGGGCTGACCGGTGCTCCGCGCATGGCAGCGCACGCGAGCATGCGTGCCGGCGCCGGCTACGTGATCGCCTGCGTTCCGGCGTCGCTGCAGGACGTGCTCGCGACGGCCGCGACGCCGGAGCTGATGACGCGTGGGCTTCCCGAGCGAGACGGCGCGCTGGCG
>DASZLB010000158.1:0-12872 GCA_035552575.1 Solirubrobacteraceae bacterium
CCACGTGCTCGTCGACGAGTACCAGGACACGAACTACGCGCAGTACCGAATGCTGCAGCTGCTCGTCGGCGGCGGGCGCTCGCCGGCATCGGCGCAGGCCGATGGCAGCACGACCCGGCCGACGTACTCCGGCCCGGTCGGTCATCGCAACCTCGCCGTCGTCGGCGACGATTCGCAGTCGATCTACAGCTTCCGCGGCGCGGAGGTACGCAACATCCTCGACTTCCAAGACGACTTCCCGGACGCGCGCGTCGTCAAGCTCGAGCAGAACTACCGCTCGACGGAGACGATCCTGCGCGCGGCGAACGCAGTCATCGCGAACAATCGCGGCGGCATCGCGAAGCGCCTGTGGAGCGAGCTCGGGCAGGGCTCGCAGATCCACCTGCGCGGGCTCGAGGACGAGCACGGCGAGGCGCGCTTCATCGTCGGTGAGATCGAGCGGCTCGTCGACGAGGGCGCTTCGCGTGAGGAGATCGCCGTGCTCTACCGGACGAACGCGATGTCGCGCGTGATCGAGGACACGCTCGTGCGCCGCGAGATCGCCTACCAGATGATCGGCGGCACGAAGTTCTACGAGCGCGCCGAGATCAAGGACGCCGTCGCTTACCTGCTGTTCCTCGCGAACCCGTTCGACGTCGTCAGCTTCACGCGGATCGCCAACTCGCCTCGGCGCGGGCTCGGGCAGACCTCGCTCGCGCGCGTGCTCGCGCACGCCGATGCTGCCGACATCTCCGTCTGGCAGGCCGCGTCGGCGCCCGAGCAGGTGCCGGGGCTCGGCACGGCCGCGATCAAGGCGCTGACGCGCTTCATGGACACGATGGCCGAGCTGCGCAAGCTCGCCGGCACGGCCGGCGACGACGGCACGGCCGAGCGCGAGGAGGACGAGCTGTCACTCGACGTCGACGCGGCGACCGGCAACGCGGGCGACGGCGTGCCGGTTGGCGATCTGCTCGAGGCCGTGCTCTCCCAGAGCGGCTACGTCGAGGCGCTCCAGGCCGAGCGCACGATCGAGGCGCAGGGTCGCCTGGAGAACCTCGAGCAGCTCGTCGAGGTCGGGCGCGAGTTCGACGCCTCGGCGGAGCCCGAGAACGACACGCTCGAGGTCTTCCTGCAGGAGATCGCACTCGTCGCCGACGCCGACGCGCGCAGCGACGACGAGGGCCTCGTCACGCTGATGACGCTGCACAACGCAAAGGGGCTCGAGTACCCGACGGTGTTCATCGCCGGATGCGAGGAGGGCGTCTTCCCGCACTCGCGAGCGCTCGACGAGGGCGGCCTCGAGGAGGAGCGCCGGCTGTTCTACGTCGGCGTGACACGCGCGATGCGCGAGCTGTACCTGACCTACGCGCAGCGCCGCGCCGTATTCGGCGCGCAGACGATCGGCCTGCGCAGCCGATTCCTCGGCGAGATCCCCGCGGACCTGCTCGACGAGGTCGAGCCGTCCGACCGGCTGCGGATTGGCTCGAGTGGCGCCGGGGGCGCGCGGGGCGGCGGCGGCTTCGCGGCCGGGCTCGGCCGGGGCGCGCGCGCGACGGCGCTGCACGGCGCCTCCTCCGATGCCGCAAACGGGTCCGGGACCGCAGGCGGCGAGTGGGCGAGCGCCGGTGGCGCGCAGACCGCTGTTGCGAACACGTTCCGCCTCGGCGATGATCTCGTGCACGCCGCCTTCGGCGAGGGCGTTGTCACCGGCGTCGAGCCCGACGGCGTGATCGTCGTGCGCTTCGCGCGCGACGGTGCCGAGCGCAAGCTGATGGCCGAGTACGCACCGATCAGCCGCCGCTGAGCCATCGCCGCGGCGCCTGGGCGTTCGGCGTTCGGCGTTCGCCACACGCCTTGCCCCTAGGGCGCGGGAGAGCGTCTGGAGCACGGGTCAACCCCTGGCGCGGAGGCGTTTGAGTCAGAGACGGCGCTTGCCCAATCGTCAACCTAAAAGTAGATATGCAATGGAGAGGGTCGCACTTGGGGATTCTGGCGCGTGCGCGCCCGATCGGGCGTGGTCGATACGCAGGCTGGGCGACCTCGACATCGGCTTTACTGAGAGAGGGTGGGGGATTGTCTGCTGTTCGAAGGCTCATATTTTCCGGCATGCTGGCGGCTTGCGCCTTTGCCGCGGCGGCGACGCTGGGCGCCGCGAGCGCGAGCGCGGAAGTTACGCATCCCTTCTTGACGAGCATCACGGAAGCGAACGGCGAACCGCTCGTGCAGCCGTGGGGCATGGCAGTCGATTCGAGCGGGAACCTGCTGGTCGCCGATGCGAGAAAGAGGCTGATCGACCAGTTCGATGCGACCGACTCATTCACGAGCTGGTTCCCCACCGGCAAACTTCCGGCGTTCTTCGTCCGTAGCGTCGCGGTCAACGACACTACGGGTGTCGTGTACGTCGGCGAATCGGGGTCCGAAGAAGTCTTCGTCTTCAAGCCGAAGGGTGGGGGCGAATATGAACTGATCCAGCAATTCAAAATCGGCGGTTACGTATATGTCGCCGTCGACAACTCGAATAGCGCACGCAAAGGTGACGTCTACGTGATCTCCGCGCAGGAATTGACGAAGGTCCACGTCTATACGCCGACCGCCGAAGGCAAGCTGGAAAGCAAAGGCTCGGGAACGCTGACGCCTCCCGGAGCCGAATTCTCCCTGGTCAACGGGGACGGTTGGGGCGCAATCGCGGTAGACGGCTCCACCGGCGACGTCTATCTCGCCGAACCACCAAACGAAGTGGTCGACAAGTACGGCCCGGATGGAAAACTCATCGAACAGCTCCACGGGACCGGAACGCTGGCGGGATCTTTCGAACCCCTCGGGATCGCGTTCGACGAAGCCGATGGCCACGTCCTCGTCCTCGACACCGCGCACGAGGTCGTGGACGAGTTCTCGGGCACTTGGGAATACGAAGGACAGATCAAGGGCACGAGCGAATCGAAACCGTTCACAGAAGCCCGTGGCGTGGCGGTTCGCAACGCCGCTGGGCCGACCCAGGGAGAGGTGTTCGTCTCCGACGGCGCTCACGTCGAGATCTTCGGACCGTCGGGTGGCGGTGGCACGTCCGAATCCCCGCTCACCGTCGAACGGACCGGTACGGGGAGCGGCACCGTCACTTCCTCGCCTACCGGGATCGACTGCGGCGAAACGTGCTCGGCCGAATTCGAAGAAGGGGCGGAAGTCACGTTGAGCGCGACTCCGGCCGCGGGCTCGACGTTCGCTGGTTGGTCGGGCGCCTGTAGCGGCACGGGCGAATGCAAAGTGACAATCGCCGAAGCACAGCAAGTGAAAGCGGAGTTCGCGCTGGCGCCGAGCTTCTCGGTCTCGCTCGAAAGCATCGGCGAAGGCAGCGGGACGGTGACGTCTGCGCCAGCCGGGATCGACTGCGGCTCCGAATGCTCGGCAGAATTCTCCGAAGGCGAGAAAGTCACGCTGACGGCCGCGCCCGCAAGCGGCTCGAAATTCGTCGAATGGTCCGGTGAAGAGTGTGCCGGTAGCACCGAAGCGGCGTGCGAATTCACCGTGCCGAGTCACGCCGTCGCCGTGAAAGCCGAATTCGGGCAGTCGACGACGGTTCCGCTCAGGGTCGTCAAGTACGGGCAGGGCACCGTCGTCTCGAGCCCGTCCGGGATCGATTGCGCCGGCGGCTGCTTCACGGAATCCGCCGAACTCGAACCGGGCAGCGTCACGCTCACCGAGACGCCCGCCGCGGGATACGAATTCGCCGGATGGATCGGCTGCAAAGCCACGGCTCCGACAACGTGCGAAGTTGCGTTGAGCACGCCGACCGAAGTCATGGCGACCTTCTTGAAAGCGGGCAGCGAAGGCAAAGAAGGAAAACAGGGCCCGGCCGGCGGCGAAGGCAAAGAAGGGAAAACGGGCTCGGCCGGTGCGACCGGGTCGACCGGCACGGCCGGGTCGCCCGGCGTACAGGGGCCGGCCGGCGCCGCGGGTCCGAAAGGGGCCGACGGGGCTACGGGCCCGGCGGGCGCGAGCGGCGCGGCGGGCGCGGCGGGATCGATCGGGCCTGCAGGTCCGATCGGCCCGCAGGGTCCGGCGGGCGTCGACGGCAAGGTTCAGCTCGTCAAGTGCACGACGGTCAAGCAGGGCAACAAGAAGGTGCAGAAGTGCACGACGAAGCTCGTCTCGGGGCCGCTGACGCTGAAAGCAGCGATCGCGTCCGCTCACGCGACGCTCTCGCGCCGCGGCGTCGTCTACGCGGCCGGCATCGCGCGCACGACTCGCGGGCGCCTGCACCTGCGGCTGCGCTCGTCGCGTCGCCTGCGCGCGGGCGCGTACACGCTGACGCTCGTCACCGGCCACGGCCGGTCCAGGCGGGTTCGCACCGAGTCGTTCGAGCTCGGCTGAGCGGCACGGGTCCGGCCTCGGGCGAGGCCGGACCCGCCGAGTGCGCGCCTATGCTGGAGGCGATGGCCGAAGGCACCTGCACGCACGCCGCCGCGAGCCGCCGATGAGCGCGGCGCAGATCATCGACGGCAAGGCGGTCGCGGCCGAGGTCCGTGCCGAAGTCGCCGAGCAGGTCTCAGCGCTGCGCGAGCGCACCGGCCGCGTGCCGGGGCTCGCGACGGTGCTCGTCGGCGACGATCCCGGCTCTGCTGTCTACGTCGCCGGCAAGCAGCGCGCCTGCGCCGAGGTCGGGATGAAGCCGTTCGACGTGCGCCTGCCGGCCGATGCCTCGTTCGAGGCCGTCGCCGCGGAGCTTGCGCGGCTGAACGCCGACGAGGAGGTCAGCGGGATCCTCTTGCAGCTGCCCGTACCCGATCACCTCGACGGCCCGACGCTGACGAACATGGTTCCTGCGGAGAAGGACGTCGACGGGCTGACACCCGTCAACGCGGGCTTGCTCTCGCTTGGCCTGGCCGGACTCCGCTCGTGCACGCCGCAAGGCGTGATGGCGCTGCTCGCGCGTACGGGTGTCGCGCTCGAGGGCGCCGAAGCGGTCGTCGTCGGCCGCTCGAACCTGTTCGGCAAGCCGATGGCGCAGCTGCTGCTCGCCGAGAACGCGACCGTCACCGTCTGCCACTCGCGCACGCGCGACCTGCGCGAGGTCTGCGCTCGCGCCGACGTGCTGATCGCCGCCGTCGGGCGCCCGCGGCTGATCGGCGACGGCTTCGTCAAGCCGGGAGCGGTCGTGATCGACGTCGGGATGAACCGCCTCACGCCGGAGCAGGCCGGTAACAAGAGCGGGCTCGTCGGCGACGTCGACTTCGCCGCGGCCGTGCAGGTCGCTTCGGCGATCACGCCCGTACCGGGCGGCGTCGGTCCGACGACGATCGCGTTCCTGCTGCGCAACACGCTGCAGGCCGCCGAACGGCAGGCGGGGCTCACCGGATGAGCCCGCGCAAGGTGCGCGCCGGCGAGCTGCTCGCGCTGGGCGGAGCCGCCTGCGTGATCGTCTCGCTGTTCGTGCCCTCGTATGAAGGCCCCGAGGGAGTGCGCAAGGCATTCGACACGTTCGGCCCCGGCGTCTTCCTGCTGCTCGCCGCGGCGGCGAGCGCGCTCGGATTGTTCGTCGCGACGCTGAGCGAGCGCAGCACGGCCGTCCCTGTCGCCGTCAGCGTGTGGACGATCCTGCTCGGCTTCGTCGCGACGATCGCCGCGCTCGTGCGCGTGCTCGAGCGCCCCGACCACGCGACGGCAGTCTGCTCCGGTCCGTGGCTCGCGCTCGCCGGCGCGCTCGCGATCCTGCTCGGCGCGTGGCAGGCGACGCACGACGAACGCCGCTCGCTCTATCCGCCCGCGACCCCGCCGGCGCGGCCGGCGCCGTAGGTCGACGCATGAGCACTCGGCCGATCTCGTTGAGCGCCGCCCGCCGCATCGTCGCCGTCGGCGCGATCGCGCTCGCAGTCTTCATGTTCTTCTTCGACTGGTATGGCGGTAGCGTCACGGGCCTGCCGCTCGGCGCGCACGTGATCGGCGCGACGGTCAGCACGACCGGCTGGCAGACGTTCACCGTCAGCCGCTGGGTCTGGCTGCTGACGATCCTCGTCGCGCTCGGCTCCGTCGTCGCGCCGTCGCGAGGATACGAGGACGACGGCCCGCTTCCGTTGAGCGCGATCGTCGCGGCGCTCGGCACGCTCGCGAGCGTGCTGATCGTGATCCGCATCCTGCATCACCCCGGTCCGAGCATCAGCGGCACTTCGGTGCACGTCTCCTACGGGATCAAGACCGGCATCTGGCTCGGGCTTCTCGCGGCGCTTGCGATCGCGCTCGGTGGTTACGTGCAGACTCTGCCCGAGCGACCGGAGAAGGTGAAGGACGCCCCGCCGCAGGACCCGGCCGCGGCGTTCAGCGGCCTGACCGTTCGCGGCGCTCCGTCGGAGAGTGGCCCGGCTGCGGCGGCTACAGGCGGGCAGCCACGGGCCGACGGTGCGAGCTCGCCCGAGGCCGATGGCGCCGGCTCGCCCCACGATGCCGCGGAGCCGACGACGCCGGGCGCGTGAGCGGCCCCGGCCGTGCGGCGCGCGGCGCATAGAATCGGCGCCGTGATCGACCGCGAGGAGGTACTGCACGTGGCGCGCCTCGCGCGCCTCGCGCTCAGCGAGGAGGAGCTCGAGCCGATGGCGCGCGAGCTCTCGGCCGTGCTCGACCACATCGCGAAGATCTCCGAGCTCTCGCTCGAGGACGTTCCGCCGACGTCGCACGTCGTCGAGCTGACGGGCGCGCTGCGCCCCGACGAGCCGCGCCCGTCGTTCCCGCGCGAGGTCGCGCTCGAGCAGGCGCCGGCCGTCGGCGGGGATGGTTTTCTCGTCCCAAGCCCGC
The DNA here is from genome assembly GCA_035552575.1 of Solirubrobacteraceae bacterium. Taxonomy (GTDB): domain Bacteria; phylum Actinomycetota; class Thermoleophilia; order Solirubrobacterales; family Solirubrobacteraceae; genus Palsa-744. The sequence continues at coordinate 6,763 of DASZLB010000158.1, forward strand.
AGGCATGATCGTGAACACGCACGGCGGCGCTGGATCTGCGTCCTCGCTCGCTCGCGCGCAGAGCGCGCCACGCTCGCTGCGTCCTTGTCCAGCTTGCCCTGCGTGCCCACGATGAGTGCTTCGGACATGCTTCCCCTCTCGGCCGCGCAGGCGATCGCGGCGATCGAGGCCGGCGAGCTCTCGGCGCGGGAGCTGTTCGCGTTCTACCGCGAGCGCGCGCAGGCCGATGCGGCCGCGAACGGCGACGGCTTGAACTGCTTCACGTGGGTCTCTGAGGAGGATCAGGACCCGACGATCGCCGGCGGTCCGCTCGCGGGCGTGCCGCTCGCCGTCAAGGACCTGTTCTGCGCGGAGGGCGTGCCGAGCCAGTCCGGCTCGCGGATCCTCGAGGGCTACCGCCCGCCGTACACCGCGACGTCCGTCGCCCGGCTGAAAGACGCCGGCGCGACGCTGCTCGCGAAGACGAACCAGGACGAGTTCGCGATGGGCTCCTCGACGGAGAACTCGGCGTACGGGCCGACGCTCAACCCGTGGGACCGCACGCGCGTGCCCGGCGGCTCCTCCGGCGGCAGCGCGGCAGCCGTCGCGGCGGGCCTTGCGCCGTGGGCGCTCGGCACCGACACCGGCGGCTCGATCCGCCAGCCGGCTGCGCTCTGCGGGATCGTCGGGCTGAAGCCGACATACGGGGCGGTCTCGCGCTACGGGATGATCGCGTTCGCGTCCTCGCTCGACCAGGCCGGTCCGCTGACGCGCGACGTCACCGATGCGGCACTGATGTTCGAGCGGATGGTCGGCCACGACCCCTGCGACGCGACTTCGCTGCAGTTCCCCGAGCCGATCGGCAAGCCGACAGCGGAGCGGCTCGACGGCATCCGCCTCGGCGTCCCGGCCGAGCTCCGCGCGCCCGCCGGCGACTTCGCCGACGCCGAGGTCGAGCCGGGCGTGCGCGACGCGTTCGAGCGCGCGCTGAAGCTCGCCGAGGAGCTCGGCGCGAGCGTGCACGAGATCAGCCTGCCGCACGCTCCGCACGCGCTGTCGGCCTACTACGTGCTCGCGCCGTCGGAGGCGAGCTCGAACCTCGCGCGCTTCGACGGCGTGCGCTACGGGATGCGCGCTCCCGGCGCGACCGATCTGCTCGACATGTACACGCGCACGCGCCACGACGGCTTCGGGGCGGAGGTGAAGCGGCGAATCATGCTCGGCACGTATGCGCTCTCCTCGGGCTACTACGACGCCTACTACGGCAGCGCGCAGCGCGTGCGCACGAAGATCGCCGAGGACTTCAAGACCGCCTTCGACAGCGTCGACTTGATCCTGACGCCGACGTCCGCGAACGTCGCCTTCGGGCTCGGCGAGAAGACAGCGAACCCGTGGTCGATGTACCTCAGCGACTATTTCACCGTGCCGATGTCGCTCGCCGGGATCCCCGCGATCTCGATCCCGTGCGGGCTCGCCGTGCCGGGCCAAGGCGCCGGCGCGACGCAGTCGGGCGGCGAACGCGGCAGCTCGGGGCAGCCCGACGGGGGCAGCAGTCGGCAGTCTCTTGGCCTGCCGGTCGGCCTGCAGATCGCCGGGCCGGCCTTCAGCGAGAACCGCCTGCTCGATGCAGCGCATGCGTTCGAGCAGGCGCTCGGCTTCGCCGAGGGAGCAGCCCGTGCCTGAGGACGCGACGACGCTGAGCGGCGGGGCGGCCGCGAGCGGCCGGCCCGGATCGAACGGCGCCGGTCCGGCGCTCGAGCCCGTCATCGGCCTCGAGATCCACGTCCAGCTCGCGACCAGAACGAAGATGTTCTGCGGTTGTGAGCTCTCCTTCGGCGAACCGCCGAACACACGCACGTGCGCCGTCTGTCTCGGTTTGCCCGGGAGCCTGCCGGTGGCGAACGCGAAGGCCGTTCACTTCGGCTTGATGATCGGGCTCGCGCTCGGTTCCGAGCTGGCCCCGCGATCGATATTTCATCGAAAGAATTATTTTTATCCGGATCTTCCGAAGGGCTACCAAATCTCGCAATTCGACGAGCCTCTATGCCTCGGCGGGCGGCTCGGTGACGTGCGGATTCACCGTGTGCATCTCGAGGAGGACGCCGCGAAGCTGATCCACGAGGGCGAGAGCGGACGGATTCACGGCTCCGACGCGAGCGTCGTCGACTTCAACCGTGGCGGCACGCCGCTCGCGGAGATCGTCACCGAGCCCGACATCCGCACGGCCGAGCAGGCGAGCGAGTGGCTGAAGCTGTTGCGCGTGACGCTGCGCCAGCTCGGCGTAAGCGACGTGAACATGGAGGAGGGCTCGCTGCGCTGCGACGCGAACATCTCGCTGCGCCCCGCCGGGACCGACACGCTCGGCGTGAAGACCGAGCTGAAGAACATGAACTCGTTCCGCTTCATCGAACGCGGCATCAAGGCCGAGATCGAGCGCCAACGAAAGGTGATCGAAGGTGGTCGTGAAGTCACGCAGGAGACGCTTCACTACGACCCCGCCTCCGGCGCGATCTCCTCGCTGCGCTCGAAGGAGGAGGCGCACGACTACCGCTACTTCCCCGAGCCCGACCTGCTGCCCGTCGCGATCGACGAGCAGATGCTCGCGGCCGCGCGCGAAGCGATGAGCGAGCTGCCCGCCGAGCGCGCTCAGCGCTTCGAGGCGGAGCTCGAGCTGAGCTCCGACAGCGCGCAGCAGCTCGCCTACCGCAGCGAGCTCGGCGACTATTTCGAGGCTGCGCTGGCTGCAGCCGTCGATCCGCCCGCGCCCGCGCAGGCGCTCGCGAACTGGGTCAGTGGCGATCTGCTCGCGCGGCTCGGCGACGGCGAGGATCCGGTCGCCTCGCGCGTCGAGCCGGCTGCGCTCGCCGCGCTCGTCGGCCTCGTCGCGGCGAAGCAGATCAGCGTCGGCGCCGGACGCCAGGTGCTCGACAAGCTGATCGCTGAAGGCGGGGATCCGGCCGCGATCGTCGAGGCAGAGGGTCTTGCGGCGATTGGCGGGGGAGACGAGCTCGCCGAGATCGTCGCTGCAGCGCTCGCCGCGAACCTCGATGCGGCCGAGCGCGTGCGCGGTGGCAACGCGAAGGCGATCGGGCCGATCGTCGGAGCCGTGATGCGCGAGACGAAGGGGCGCGCCGACGGGGGCGAGGTTACGCGGCTCGTCAACGAGCAGCTGGGTATCTGAGGACGTCTCTGTCAGGAAGTGGGGCCTAGTCCAGCTTCCAGGGCCCGTCTTAATCGACAAGCGTCGCTCGGACAAGCGGTAGCGACGCTTGGTGCTCGTCGGCTGTAACGAGTGTGAAATCGTGCGCCAGCGCGGTCGCGGCGATCCATAGATCGTTGCTGGGCCGTCGACCGGCGCTTGCGCGAAGCTCGCCGTAGCGCGCGGCGATAGCGCGGTCGATTGGGAGTGCCGGTGCTTCGGCGAGCACCGCTGCCAGCAGTGCGACTCGGCGTGCGCGCGTCGCGTTGTCGCCGGCGATCATGATGCCCGCCTCGAGCTCGCCCACCGTCACGACGCTGACTGCCCAATCATCCCTGAGCTCGCCGATATCGCGAGCGCCCGCGAGAACGCTCGTATCGATCAGGCTGCCCACGGATCGCGGGCTGATTCTCGGTCCTCTTGACGCATGCGATGCAGATCCTCGGTGAAGCCTGGATCGGGTGGCGACTCGGCGAGGATTGCCGCGAGGCGCTCCGGAGGGGAGAGGGAGCGCGTCCCTGGTAGCGGGCCGAGTTCGGCGACAGCACGCCCTGCCACCGTCACTGTGAATCGCTCGCCGCGTTCGGCGCGGCGGAGTACGGCGGCGATCTCGTTACGCAGCTTGCCTTGCGGGATAACCGCCATGCCGGGTAGCGTAGCAGAACTGCTATGACGCTCATATCGCGATCAGCGTCGACGGCCGGGCAAGCCATTGAGTGGCGGCGGGCATGACATCAATCAGGAAGAGCACCGAGGCATAGTTCGACAGGCCGGCCCGACATCGGCTGGCTTGTGTGTCAATCGGCGCCCCGTAGCGCGCCTCGGCCGCTCGAGGACACTCGCAAGCCTGAGCTGCCGACATTTTGGACGCCAGGCCAATGCCACCCGGCCAACCCCGCGCAAAGATGGCCGAGATGAATCCCTCATCCCTCAACAGCAGTGCAGTCTCTCCTCAGCGGTTCATCCTGCTGCCGGAGGAGTCGGTGGATGGACGCAGTCAGCGACCGCCGATACGGCGCTACTACCACTCCAGCGTCGGTCGGCGGCCCGGGACGAGCCGGGCCGATGTCGCTGTCGATCGGAACGCCCGCGAGCTCGGTCGGCTCGACCGGGTGTAGCTTCGGCGTCCATACCGAATCCGTCTCCGGCTTCCCTCTGGCCGGGGGCGGGCGGGTGCGGCCGGGCAGGGTTGCGGTTCCCTGTCCGGCCGCAAGCCCGAAGCGCAGCCGAGTCGCGCCACGACCGAGTACCCTGAAGGCATGAACGAATCTTCCTCTCGCTCGCTCGGCCGGACGGTGGTTGCGGGTCTCGTCCTGCTCGTCGCCGCCTGGCTGCTGCTGCACTTCGTGATCGGCATCGTCACCGCGATCGCGAGCGTTCTCGTCGTCGTCGTGGCGATCGTTGCGCTGATCTGGGCTCTGCGCGTCCTCTTGTAGGGCGCGCCGCGATGGCCTATCTGATCATCGCCGCCTGCTTCGGGCTCGCCGGCGGCATCGTCGGCAAGCTCAAGGGCAGCTCATTCATCCTCTGGTTCCTGATCTCCGGCGCCGTGCCGTTCTTCGGTCTGCTCGCCGCGATCGCGTACCGCTTCGAGCGCGACGAGCTGCGCCGCGCCTGCCCGAACTGCGGGCGCGTGACGAAGATCTACGACGCACTCTGCACGCGCTGCGGCGCCGAGCTCGACTTCCCCGAGACCGCGCTCGCGCCTGAATCGTGGCAGCGGCCGACGGCCGCTCACGAGTAAGGCTCGCCTAACACGAATTCGGCTTACCTAAGCCAAACGTTGCCCTAGTGTGGTCTCGGATGGTCCTCGAGAACCCCGCCGCCGCGCCGCCGCGCGAATCGTGGATCGTCCGCATGATCCGCCGCGCCGGCTTCACCGACGAGCGCGAGTTCGTGCTGCGCATCGTGCAGCCGGCGCTCGTCGGGCTGATCGACGGGACCGTCTCCTCGCTCGCGCCTATCTTCGCCGCCGCGATCGCCTCGAGCTCGCACACGGCGCTGCTCGTCGGGCTCTCGACAGCGCTCGGCGCTGGCGTCAGCATGGGCTGGTCCGAGGCGCTCTCGGACACCGGCGAGCAGACCGGCCGCGGCTCGGCGATCGTGCGCGGCGCGATCACCGGCGGCATGACGACGCTCGGCGGCCTCTTCCATACGCTGCCGTTCGTCATCTCCGACGTTCACAAAGCACTCATCGTCGCCGGCGCCGTCGTCGCCGTCGAGCTGTTCGTCATCGCGTGGTTGCGCAACCGCTTCCTCGCCGTCTCGATGCGCTCTTCGCTGCTCGTCGTGACCGTCGGCGGTGCGATCGTGCTCGCGATCGGCGTCGCGATCGGCTCTTCCTGAGATCGGCTCCAGCGGGGAGACGGGCGCACCGCAACCGAGTCTGCTCGCCGCGCGAAGGGCCGCAAGATCTCCGCCAGAAGGCGGGAAATACGCCGCGTTGCGCGAAAAACCCACTGGTACACTTGGTTTTCTAACTCTCCGAGAAGCGGAAGGAGGTCGATGAGATGCGCGCGGTCGATGCCGTGATGGAATGTCTGAAGGCGGAGGGCGTAGATGTCGTCTTCGGTCTCCCCGGTGGCGCCAACCTGCCGACGTACGACGCGTTCGTCAACGGCGGCCTGCGCCACATCCTCGTCCGTCACGAGGCCGGCGGCGGGCACGCAGCCGAGGGCTACGCGAAGGCGACCGGCAAAGTCGGCGTCGCGTTCGCGACGAGCGGCCCCGGCGCGACGAATCTGATCACGCCGATCACCGACGCGATGATGGACTCCGTTCCCGTCGTCTTCATCACCGGCCAGGTGCGCACCGAACTTCTCGGCACCGACGGCTTCCAGGAGGCCGACACGATCGGCATCACGATGCCGATCGTCAAGCACTCTTTCATGATCACGCGCCCGCAGGAGATCCCGCGCGCGATCCACGAGGC
>DASZLB010000159.1:0-4183 GCA_035552575.1 Solirubrobacteraceae bacterium
CGCGAGGAATACCGCCGCGTGCACGCGAAGAGCGGCGAGGCCGCGGCCGGCGCGCCTTCGGCTCCGCTCTTCTCACTCGATCAGAACGAGTTCGAGACGGCGCTGACGGCCGACCACCTGAACGTCGAGGAGACCGCGCGCAAGGTCTCGCGCAGCTCCGTCGAGTCGCTGATCGAGGCGGTCGTCTCCGCCGAGAAGGTGCTCGTCGCGGGCACCGATCAGATGGCCTTCTTCGCCAGCTACCTGCGCCACCTGCTGATGCTGCTCGACCTGCGCGTCGATGTCGTCGCGAGCCCTTCGCAGGAGGCGCTCAGCCGGCTCGGGCGGATCGACGAGAGCACGCTCGTGATCGGCCTCTCCGCCGGTCGCCCGCACCCGCTCGTCGTCCGCGCGATGAAGCTCGCGCGCCATCGCAAGGCGAAGACCGCCGCGATCACCGACGCGACGCTCTCCGAGGTCGCGAAGCTCGCGCAGATCAAGCTCTACTACTCGTCGAACAGCCCCGCGTACGTGCGCTCGCACACGGCGCTGCTCAGCCTGATCCAAGCCTTGGCCTACGGCGTCTACGCGCAGGACTCCGCGCAGTACGACGACCGCATCAAGGCATTTCGCCTGAAGTAGCGCAGCGCGCTCAGGCTAAACTGAGGCGCATGCGCGACGAGGCGACATTCCAGGTCAAGACGGGCCTGGCGGAGATGCTCAAGGGCGGCGTGATCATGGACGTCGTCACGCCCGAGCAGGCGACTGTCGCCGAGCAGGCCGGCGCCGCCGCGGTGATGGCACTCGAGCGCGTTCCGGCTGACATCCGCCGTGACGGCGGTGTCGCGCGGATGTCCGACCCGGAGATGATCGAGGGGATCCAGGCGGCTGTGAGCATCCCGGTGATGGCGAAGGCGCGGATCGGACACTTCCTCGAGGCGCAGGTGCTGCAGGCGCTCGAGGTCGACTACGTCGACGAGTCGGAGGTGCTGACGCCGGCCGACGAGGCCAACCACATCGACAAGTGGGCGTTCGACGTCCCGTTCGTGTGCGGCGCGACGAATCTCGGTGAGGCGCTGCGGCGAATCGGCGAGGGCGCCGCGATGATCCGCTCGAAGGGCGAGGCCGGCACGGGTGACATCGTCGAGGCCGTGCGCCACATGCGCCAGATCAACGGCGAGATTCGCCGGCTTGGCACGCTCGAAGACACCGAGCTCGCGACGGCTGCAAAGCAGCTCGCCGCGCCGCTTGACATCGTGCGCCAGGTCGCAAGCGACGGCAAGCTGCCGGTCGTGCTGTTCTGCGCCGGCGGGATCGCGACACCGGCCGACGCGGCGCTGATGATGGCGCTCGGCGCCGAAGGCGTCTTCGTCGGCTCGGGAATCTTCAAGTCGGAGGACCCGCCGATCCGCGCGCGCGCGATCGTCGAGGCGACGACGCACTGGCAGGACCCCGAGCGTGTCGCGGCCGCCTCACGCGGGCTCGGCCCGGCGATGGAGAGCCTCGAGAGCTCGAAGCTCGAGGGCGAGCAATTGCTCGCTCAGCGCGGCTGGTAGCGACGGGGCGATCGATGGCCGGCGCGGCTCGGCCTCCTCGGTCGCTCGCGCGTGCAGAGCACGCCACGCTCCCTGCGTCCTTGATCCGCTTGACCCTCGACCGCCTCGCCGGGCGCAGTGACCAAAGTTGACGCGCCGCTGATCGGCGTTCTCGCGCTGCAGGGCGATTTCGAGGCGCACGCACGGGTCCTGAAGCGGCTCGGCGCGCGGGTGCGCGAGGTGCGCGTCGTCGCCGATCTCGACGGCCTCGACGGCCTCGTGATCCCGGGCGGCGAGTCGACGACGATGACACTCGGCGTCGAGCGCGAGGGGCTGGCCGAGCCGATCGCGGGGCTCGTGCGCGAGGGACTGCCGGTGCTCGGATCGTGCGCGGGGCTGATCATGCTCGATCGCGCGCACCTCGGCTTGATGGACATCGTCGCCGAGCGCAACGCATTCGGGCGCCAGATACGCAGCTTCGAGGCGGATCTCGAGATCGCGGGGCTGCCGGGAGGCCCGGTGCACGGACTGTTCATCCGCGCGCCGTGGATCGCCGAGCACGGGCCGGGCGTCGAGATACTCGCGGAGGTCGACAGCCATCCGATCGCCGCGCGCGAGGGACGCATCCTTGCGATCGCCTTTCACAGCGAGTTGAGCGAGGATGACCGCCTCCACGAGCTGTTCCTCGGCTGGGCTCGCGCCTCGAGCGGATAGACGACGGCAGGGCCGGCAGCCTGCGTGGTCAGCCACCGAGCCGTGGCGCAACTGCGGGCTGAGCTCCTGGAGCCCCCTGAGCTCCGGCGGCGCCCTGAGCCTCGGGAGCGCCGGCGCTGTGCGGCGCGGTGCGTTCGAGCGCGTCCCAACCTCGGTCGAGCGCGGCTTCGGCATCCTCTGCCGTGACGCCGCCGCGCAGGCCGAACAGCCGCTTCGCATGCAGCAGGTAGACGACGACGGCGACGTTGATCACGAACGCGATCGCCTTGAACACAGTCGCGCGGTTGGCGAGCTCGTAGATCTCGAGCGGCAGCAGCGATGTCGTCACGATGAACGTCAGGTACTCGGCCCAGCGGCGCTGATACCAGAGGCCGACGGCCTCGATGCCCTCGATCAGCGCGTAGACGAGCAGCACGCCGCCGACGAGGTGCAGGTGCGAGGAGGACGTCGTGAAGGCCGTGTCGACGTCGTGCAGCAGGCCATGTGTCGCATGGGACTGGTTCGCGGCGACGCCGCCCTGCAGGTCGGCGATCACTTTGTAGAAGGTGTGGCGCAGCGTCGCGCGGTCGGCGGCGAACAGCAGCACGAGCACCCCTAGCGCAGCAAGCACGACGAAGTGAAACGCGCGGTCGAGGGCGATCAGGCGCAGTACGAGCTTGTCGCGCAACGGCTTTCCGCGCAGCGGCAGCTCGATCTCCTCGCGCTGCGGCGGACGCTCGCGCGCGGGTGAATCAGGCGCGGCGAGCGGCAGCCAGCTATCGCAGCGCAGACAGCGATACCAGCGCCCGCCGCCGGCGTCCTCGCGCGCGAACAGCGCGTCGGCGGGGTGCAACTCGGCCGCGTCCGTGCCGACGAGCTCGTGCCCGCCGGCGCTGCAGATCAACAGCTCCCAGTGAAGGCGCGGGCGAAGGCGCCGAGGCGGCTCTGTGCCGGGGGGCTGGACGGCGCTCATACGTGACTAATACCCGGCCGGAGACCATATGGATGCAATTGGGCCGGTGCGCCCGTATTCGCGCCCGTTTCCAGCGCCCGTTTCCGGCGCCCGCACCGAACGCGCGGCGCGGCGCGTCACGCGGCGCCGGCTAAGTCGCGCTGAAGTGCACGACGCCGTCGAGCTCGGCTTCGCTCGCGCGGCCGTCGCGCAGCAGCAAATCGACGTGCCCGAGCACCTCCGAGAGCGTCAGGAAGGCCTGCGTGACGGCGACGTTGCCCCACAGCGCCTGTGCGATCTCATGCGCCGAGCGCGGTTGCTCGGCGATCAGCCGGTGGATCTTCTCCGCCCGCCGGCGGTGCATGCGAAAACGTTCGTCGATCAGCTCGGCGTGCTCTGAGATCGGCGCGCCGTGGCCGGGCAGCACGAGCGAAAGGTCCATCGCGCGCGTCTGTTCGAGCGAGGCCATGTACGTGATCAGGGCTTTTGGGCGAGGTCCCGAGTAGTCCGGCTCGGTGCCGAGCGGGCGTGCGAGCAAAGGGTTGGAGGAGATGTGCGCGATCAGGTGGTCGGCCGACAGCAGCATCGCGCGCTGCTCGTCGTGGAACGCCGTGTCGGAGGGGCTGTGACCGGGGCGGTGCAGTACGCGCAGCGTGCGATCGCGCAGCTGCAGATCGGAGTCGGGCGCGAGCGGGCGTGTGACCTCGACCGGCGCGCCCCAGCCGCGAAAGCTCGCCGAGACGGCGCGTAGCGCCGTGACGATGTCCGACGGAATCCCATGGGCGAGCATCAGGTTCTGCGCGAAGGCGTCGTCGAAGTCGCTCTGCCGGCCGTAGCCGGCGAGGAACGGGACGAGCGCATCGAGCGCGGCCACTTCCGCGCCCGAGCGGCGCGCGAGGATCGAAGCGAGCCCGAAGTGGTCGATGTGCTGGTGCGTGATCACGAGCAGCTCGATGTCCTCGACCTTGCGGCCGAGCCCGGCGAGCATCTGCTCGAGCTCGTCGAGCGCCTTCGCCGAGTTCGG
>DASZLB010000160.1:0-6498 GCA_035552575.1 Solirubrobacteraceae bacterium
GTCGACATCGAGATCGAGATCGGCGAGACGGTCGCGCTGCTCGGGCCGAACGGCGCGGGCAAGTCGACGACGATCGACATGATGCTCGGGCTGCTCGCACCCGACGACGGCGAGGTCTCGCTGTTCGGGCGCCCACCGGCCGAGGCCGTCGCGGCGGGAGCGGTCGGCGCGATGCTGCAGACGGGCTCGCTGATCCGCGACCTCAGCGTGCGCGAGCTCGTCACGATGATGGCGTCGCTGTATCCGAAGCCGCTCGGCGTCGAGCAGGTGCTCGAGCTGACGGGCGCGAGCGAGTTCGCAAGCCAGCGCACGCAGAAGCTCTCGGGCGGGCAGAGCCAGCGCGTGCGCTCGGCGGTCGCGCTCGTCTCGAACCCGGAGCTGCTCGTGCTCGACGAGCCGACGGTCGCGATGGACGTCGAGGGGCGCCACGCGTTCTGGCGCACGATGCGCGAGTTCGCCACGCGTGGCAAGACGGTGCTGTTCGCGACGCACTACCTCGAGGAGGCCGACGCGTACGCCGATCGCGCCGTGCTGATGGCGCACGGCAGGGTCGTCGCCGACGGACCGACGAACGAGATCAAGGCGATGGTCGGCACGCGGACGATTCGCGCGACGCTGCCGGGCGCCGACCCGGCCGGCCTCGACGCGCTCGCGGCGCTGCCGGGCGTCAGCGCCGCCGAGCGCCGCGGCGAAGCGGTGATGCTGACGTGCGCGGACTCCGACGAGGCGATCCGTGCGCTGCTCGCGGCCTACCCGCGTGCGTGCGACATCGAGATCATCGCGGCGGGACTCGAGCAGGCGTTCCTCACGCTGACCGGCGATGTCGACGAGGCCTCGCGCGAGCAGGGACCGGCGTCGGTGTCGACGCAGACGAGGGTGCAGCGATGATCGGGCTGACGTACATCCGCTTCGAGCTGCTGCGCACGCTTCGCAACCGGCGCTTCTTCGTCCTCTCACTTGGCTTCCCGCTGGTCCTCTACTTCCTGATCGCGGGCGCGAGCAAAGGGGTTCACAGCATCGGCGGCACGGGGATCTCTGCGCCGCTGTACTTCATGGCCGGGCTCGCGTCGTTCGGGACGATGAGCGCGATGCTCTCCTCGGGGGCGCGGATCGCGACGGAGCGCGCGGCCGGCTGGAACCGCCAGCTGCGGATCAGCCCGCTGCCGCCGCGCACGTACTTCCGCGCGAAGGTGCTGACGTCCTACATGATGGCGCTGCTCAGCGTCGCGGCGCTGTACGCGGCCGGCGCGGCGCTCGGCGTCAGCCTCTCGGCGCGCGAGTGGCTCGAGATGACGGGCCTCTTGCTCGTCGGGCTGATCCCGTTCGCGGCGCTCGGGATCGCGCTCGGGCACGTGCTGACGCCGGACTCGATCGGCCCGACGATGGGCGGCGGCGTGTCGCTGCTGGCGTTCCTCGGCGGGACGTGGTTCCCGCTCGGCAACCACGGCTTCCTGCACGACGTCGGGCAGCTGCTGCCGTCTTACTGGCTCGTGCAGGCCAGCCACGTGGCGCTCGGAGGCAGCGCGTGGCCGGGCAAGGCGTGGCTCGTGATCGCCCTCTGGACCGGCGTCTTGAGCTCGCTCGCGGTTCGCGCGTATCGCCGCGACACGGGACGGGTCTAGGCATTAGGGTACGCCGCGTGCTCCGATCGACGAAAGCCCTCGCCGGGCAAGTTCTCGCGCTTCTGCTCGCCGCGAGCCTCGCGCTTTCGGGCCTCGCGCTCGCGGCTGAAGGCGCGGTCGTCTACACGCACGAGAGCGAAGCCGAGTTCGCCAAGCAGCTCGCGGCCAAGCAGGTCAAGTCGGTCGAGATCAACAAGCGCCTGCGCACGATGCGCGTGACGCTCGCCGACGGCCGCCATGTGCTCGCGCGCTACCCGAAGAAGCAGGAGCCGCAGACGGCCGCGCGCTTGAGAGCACACGGTGTCGCCGTGACGGTACTCGCGAAGTCGGCCGCCGAAAAAGAAGCGAAAGCGAAGAAACCGGCGCACCACAAAATCCGCTACATCGTCGGCGGCGTCGTGGTGGCCGTGATCGTGATCGTCGTCGCAGTGCTCGCGGTCAACCGCCGCCGCCGGCGCGACTGACCGCTTCGAGCACGCGCTCAGCCGTACCGCGCTCAGCAGTGCGGGCGGTGCCGGACCCGGCGCGTGCGCGCGGAGCGACCGTGCTCGGCGACGCCGATTCCCTCGTGCACGTCGTGCGCGAGCAGGTCGACCATGTCGCGCGAGAAGTTCTCCTTGATCACCATCCGCAGCACTTTGATCTGCTCGGCGTTCGGCGGCAGCGTGTACGCGGGGACGATCCAGCCGCGCTCGCGCAGGAGCTGGGAGAGCAGGTCGAGGTCGAGCCGCTCGGGGTCCTCGGCGCGCAGGCAGACGATCGGGAAGCGCGACGGGTCGTTGAGCAGCTGCAGGCCGTCGAATGCGGCGAGCTGCTCGCCGAGCGCCGTCGCGTTGGCGAGTGTGTTCGCGACGATCTCGCGATAGCCCTCGCGGCCGAGGCGCAGGAAGGCGAAGTACTGCAGGATCACCGAGTTCGACGGCCGCGAGAAGTTCAGCGAGTAGTTCGGCATGTCGCCGCCGAGGTAGTTGATGTGGAAGACGAGCTCCTCGGGCAGGTCGCTCGCTTCGCGAAAGACGACCGTTCCCATGCCCGGGTAGACGAGGCCGAACTTGTGGTTCGAGACGTTTATCGAGCGCACGCTCGGCAGGCGGAAGTCCCACTCCAGATCGGGCTCTGAGAAGGGCGAGACGAAGCCGCCGCTGGCGGCGTCGATGTGCAGCGGGATCTGCCAGCCGCGCTCGGCTGCGACGCGCTGGAGCAGCTCGTCGATCGAGGCGAGGTCGTCCATCTGCCCGGTGAACGTCGTGCCGAGCAGCCCGGCGACGCCGATCGTGCGCTCGTCGAGCAGCGGCTCGATCTCGCCGGCGCCGATCGTGTAGCGGCCGTCCTCCATCGGCACGACGCGCGCTTCGACCTCGAAGTAGCGCGCGAACTTCTCCCAGCACGTGTGCACGTCGGCGCCCATCACGAGGTTCGGACGGTCCGTCGGCTCGCCGGCGGCCGTGCGGCGGTTCTGCCACGTGCGCTTGTGCGCGAGCATCGCGAGCATGATCGCCTCGGAGGAGCCGATCGTCGCGGTCCCGGTCGAGCCGGATCCGGCGGGGGCGTGGAACAGTCGCCCGATCATCGAGACGACGCGGCGGTGGACGACCTCCGTCTGTGGGTACTCGTCCTGGTCGATCAGGTTCTTCGCGAGCGTCTCGGCGGCGAGCACATCGGCCTGCGGCTCCATCCAGCTCGTCACGAACGAGGCGAGGTTGAGCGCGGGGTTGCCGTCGAGGTTCAGCTCGTCGTGCACGAGCTGGTAGGCGGCGTCGGCGCTCATGCCCTGTGCGGGCAGGCGGTACTTCGGGATCTCGTGCGCGAACGAGCGGCCGGCGTACGTCGGTGAGACGGTCTCCTCGGAGTCGAGGTCGAGCTTGTGCATGGGTGCCTCCTGCTGGTCGAGGGCCGCTCGCCGTCGCCCGGACCGGATTCGGCGCGGGGAGGGCAAGACGCCGTGAGTATCGGCGATCCGGCGGCCGTCTGCGCGAGCCGAAAGACCATCTATTAATAGTAATAACGAGAATCAGTCTTGCTATTGTCGGAGCCGTGAGCGACGGCGTGGCGATCGAGTTGGACGGCGCGGCCGTGCGGCTTGGACGCAGCGCGATCTGGAGCGACGTGTCGATGCGGATGCGCCGCGGCGAGTTCGTCGCGCTGCTCGGCTCCAACGGCTCGGGCAAGTCGACGCTGCTGAAGGCCGTGCTCGGCTCGCTGGCGCTCTCGCAGGGGCGGATCGCGGTGCTCGGCCGCCCGCCGGGCGCGTCGGGCAGCGAGATCGGCTACCTGCCGCAGCGGCGCTCGTTCGGCGCCGGGACGCGCCTGCGCGGACTCGACATCGTCCGCCTCGGCCTCGACGGAGACCGCTGGGGCCTGTCGCTGCCGTTGCCGTGGGGCGCCGCTCGGGCGCGCGGGCGAGAGCGGCGCGCGCGTGTCGCGGAGACGGTCGAGCTCGTCGGAGCGAGCTCGTATGCCGAGCGACCGATCGGCGAGCTCTCCGGCGGTGAGCAGCAGCGGCTGCTGATCGCGCAGGCGCTCGTGCGCCGCCCGCAGCTGCTGCTGCTCGACGAGCCGCTCGACAGCCTCGACGTCGCCAACCAGGCTTCCGTCGCGGCGCTCGTCGCGGACGTCTGCCGCTCGGCGGGCGTCGCGACGCTGCTCGTCGCGCACGACGTCAACCCGCTGCTGCCGTATCTCGACCGAGTCGTCTACCTGGCCGGCGGCCACGCCGTCGAAGGGCCCGTGGAGCAGGTCGTCACGACGGACACGCTGAGCCGGCTGTACGGCGCGCCGATCGAGGTGCTGCGCGCCTCCGACGGGCGGCTCGTCGTCGTCGGCCAGCCGGAGCCGCCGGCGCATCACCACGACCGCCACTCGCACGACCACGCCGGTCACGACCACGCCGCGGAGCGCGGCGACCCCACGCGTGCCGGCTGAGATCGCGAACCCGACGCTGAGCTGGAACGTCGTGCACGACGTCAGCGAGGTGCTCGAATACCACTTCATGGTCAACGCGCTGCTGGCGGGCGCGATCGTCGCGGTGATGGCGGGTCTCGTCGGCTGGCTGATGGTGCTGCGCGAGGAGGCGTTCGCTGGGCACACGCTCTCGATGATGGCCTTCCCGGGCGCGGCGGCGGCGGCGCTGATCGGCATCCCGGGCGCGTGGGGCTACTTCGTCTTCTGCGGCGCCGGCGCGGGGGCGATCGCGCGGCTGTCCGGGCGCGAGCGCTTCTCCTGGAGCGAGCAGTCGGCGGGGATCGGCGCGGTGCAGGCGCTCGCGCTCGCGCTTGGCTTCCTCTTCGTCAGCCTCTACGGCGGCGTGCTCGGCGACCTGGAGAGCCTGCTGTTCGGCGATCTGCTCGGCGTCGGCGACGGGCAGGTGCTGCTGCTCGGCGCGGTCGCGCTCGTGACGCTTGCGCTGCTCGCTGCGCTCGCGCGCCCGCTGCTGTTCGCGTCGGTCGACGCCGACGTCGCGGCGGCGCGCGGCGTGCCCGTCAAGGGACTGTCGCTCGCGTTCCTGCTGCTGCTCGGCCTCGCGGTCGCGGCGACGAGCCAGATCACGGGCGTGCTGCTCGTCTTCGCGCTGCTCGTCGCGCCGGCGGCGAGCGCGCAGGCGCTGACGACGCGGCCGCTTCGGAGCTTGCTGCTGACGGTCGCGCTGGGGCTCGCGATCGCCT
Source organism: Solirubrobacteraceae bacterium (assembly GCA_035552575.1). GTDB lineage: Bacteria > Actinomycetota > Thermoleophilia > Solirubrobacterales > Solirubrobacteraceae > Palsa-744. The sequence goes on from DASZLB010000160.1 coordinate 5,285, forward strand.
GGCTCGGCCTCGGAATCTCGTACTTCTCGACGTACCCGGCGGGCTTCTTCATCACGACGGTCGCGTTCGCGGTCTACGTGCTGGCGCGTCTGGCGGCGGCCGCGCGTGCGCGTTTGCGTGCGAGCGAGATGCAGCCGCCAGCGGGGCACGAGCCGTGTCCGGAGGGCGTGATCGCCTGATGCTCTCGCAGGAGTTCATCCGCAACGCGCTGCTCGCGGGCACGTTCGTCGCGCTCGCGTGCGGCGTGATCGGCTGGTTCGTCGTGCTGCGCGGGCAGGTCTTCGCCGGCGACGCGCTCAGTCACGTCGCGTTCCCGGGCGCGCTCGCCGCGGCCGCGGCAGGGATCGATCAGCGGATCGGGCTGTTCGTCGCGACGGTCGCCGTCGGCGCGGCGATCGGTCTGCTCGGCCGTGGCGTTCTCGCGCGCGGGGCTACGGCTTCGGCGGGATCGGCGCCGGCCGACGACACGGCGATCGGCACGGCGTTCACGTTCATCCTCGGGCTCGGCGTGTTCTTCCTCGCGCGCGTCAGCACGAGCTCGGCCGGGAGCTCGGGCGTGATCGGCGCGCACACGCTGTTCGGCTCGATCTTCGGCCTGAGCGCCGGCGAAGCGCGCCTCGCGGCGGCGATCGCGCTCGCCACGACGCTGCTCGTCGCGGCGGTCGGGCGCCCGCTGCTGTTCTGCTCGATCGCGCCCGAGGTCGCGGCGGCGCGCGGCGTGCCGACGCGCGTGCTCGGGATCGGCTTCGTCGCGCTGCTCGGCGCCGTCGCGGCGGAGGCGACGCAGGCGGTCGGCGCGCTGCTGCTGCTCGGCCTGCTGGCGGCGCCGGCCGCGGCTGCGCATCGCCTCGCGCGCTCGCCGTTCGCGGGCATCGCGCTCGCCGCCGCGCTCGCGCTCGTCGCGATGTGGGGCGGCGTGACGCTCTCCTACGCGATCCCTTCGCTGCCGCCGTCGACGGCGATCGTCGCGATCGCGGTCGCGCTGTACTACGGCTCGGGCGTGCTCGCCGCTGGGGGAGTCGGGCGTCGTTCGGGAGTCGGGCGTCGTGCGGGATCCGGGCCCAGCGCCGGAGCCGGGCGCGGCGCCGGGCGCCCCCACAGATAGGCGCAGGCGCAGCCGAGCGCGAAGACGGCGACGACGAGCAGCACGGGGCCGGAATCCTCGACGAGCATCCCGATCACGCCGGCCGTCAAGCCGCCGGCGAGCGCAGCGA
>DASZLB010000161.1:0-11542 GCA_035552575.1 Solirubrobacteraceae bacterium
GCCGACCGTGCCGACGGGGATCTTGAAGTCGAAATCCGAATAGCAGCTGTACGGGGCGGCCTTGCGCAGGTCCCACGGGTTGCCGGCAGCGCGCAGCAGCGGGCCGGTCACGCCGAAAGCGAGCAGCGTCTCGGCGTCGAGCGCGCCCGTGCCGCGCAGGCGCTGCAGCACGATCTCGTTGCTGTTGAGCAGGTCGCCGTACTGCTCGAGGCTCTCAGGCATGCGCTTGACGAAGCCGCGCAGCTTCTCCGCCCAACCGACCGGTACGTCCTCCACGACGCCGCCGATCTGGAAGTAGCGTGTATGCATGCGCGCACCCGTCGACATCTCGAACAGGTCGTTGATCTGCTCGCGCTCGCGAAAGCAGTACCAGAACATCGAGATCGCGCCGAGGTCGAGCGCGCTCGTGCCGAGCCAGACGAGGTGCGACATGATCCGGTTGAGCTCCATGTGGATCACCCGCAGGTACTCCGCGCGCGTCGGCACGGTGACCTCGACGAGCTTCTCGACGGCGCCGATGTAGGCGAGCGAGTTGAAGTGGTAGGCGAGGTAGTCCATCCGCTCGATCACGGGGATCACCTTCCAGTAGGACTTGTCCTCGGCCGTCTTCTCGATCCCCGTGTGCACGTAGCCGACGATTGGCTTGATGTCCTGGACGATCTCGCCGCGCAGCGTCACGAGCAGCCGCAGCACGCCGTGCGTCGCCGGGTGGTGCGGCCCGAAGTTGAGCGTCAAGAGCTCCTGCGTCTCGCCGAGCTCCGGCGGCTCGCCGAGCGGATCGTCAAGCGGCGAGAGCGTGATGCTCTGCTCGCGGCGGCGGTACTCCGAGGAGGGCGTCGGGACGCTCACTCGGCAGCCTCGAGCTTCGGCGACTCGTTGTAGGTGAAGATCACCGGTTCGCCGCCGACGGGGAAGTCGCGGCGCTGCGGGTTGCCCTCGTAGTCCTCCGGCATCAGGATCCGGCGCAGATCCGGGTGGCCGTCGAAGACGACGCCGAACATGTCGTAGACCTCGCGCTCCTGGAAGTTCGCCGTCGGCCAGCCGCCGTGCTCGCCGCTGTCGAGCGTGACCGAGTCGAGTCGCGGCGCATCGCTCGGCACGCGGACCTTCACCGAGATGCGGTCGACGCGACCCATGTCGAGCAGCTCGTAGATCACGCCGAGGCGCGGCTCGTCCGGGTAGTAGTCGACGCCGTGCAAGCTCGCCATGTGCGTGTAGCCCTTCAGGCGCAGTCGCCCGAGCACCGCACGGATGCTCTGCGGCGAGACTTCCAGCGTCGCGCGCTCGCGAAAGAAGCTGGTGTCGAGAACGGCGTCGCCCAGCTCCTGGCGGATCAGCTCGAGCCCGGTCGCGTCAGGCACCGCGGAGGGTCTCCTCAGTGCCCACCGCGTCGTAGCGCTCGCGCCAACCCATGTCGGGGTCGTCTTGGACCATCTTGCGCAGCTTGAGCACCCCGTGCATCAGCGCCTCCGGGCGCGGCGGACAGCCGGGCACGTGCACGTCGACCGGCATGAACTTGTCGGCGGGCACCAGCGAGTAGTTGTTGAAGACGCCCATCGACGAGCAGCACGCGCCCATCGAGATCGCCCACTTCGGCTCGAGCATCTGGTCGTAGATGCGCCTGACGATCGGCGCCATCTTGATCGAGACGCGGCCGGAGAGGATCAGCAGGTCGGCCTGGCGCGGCGAAGCGCGAAACGCCTCGAAGCCGAAGCGCGCGACGTCGACGCGCGCGGCGACGATCGACATCATCTCGATCGCGCAGCAGGCGAGGCCGAACGTCGCGGGGAAGAACGAGTTCGAGCGCGCCCAGGCGACGGCTTTGTCGAGCGTCGTCGTCAGCACGCGCTCTTCGACGTGGCGCTCGAGGTCGAAGTCCTCGTTGCGTTCGAGCTCGATCCCGCGCGTCGGCCCCTGGATCTCGCCGCCGCGCAGCAACTGGCGCGCGTTCATCTCGCGCACGCGAAGGCCGGCGGGGTCGACGTAGGGGCTCGAGCCGTCCGCCTCGCCCGCAGCGCGCACGCCGCCGATCCGCTCGCGTTTCACTTCCACTCGAGCGCTCCGCGACGCCAGACGTAGACGAAGGCGACGAACAGCAGCACGACGAAGACGATCGTCTCGGCGAGCGCGAAGCCGCCGAAGGCGCGCAGCTCGACGGCGATCGGGTAGAGGAACGCGACCTCGATGTCGAACAGGATGAACAGCATCGCGATCAGGTAGAAGCTGATCCCGAAGCGCATCCCGCGTTTGACCTCGGACGGCAGGCCGCACTCGTACGGATCCTGCTTGTGCGGCGTCTCGCGCCGCGGCCCGATGTAAGAATTGAGCGCCGCGAAGGCGCCGCCCACGGCGCCGCCTAGCACCAGAAATACGATCGCCGGTAGATAGCTGCGCAGCACCGGACGCTGTTATATCACCGCTTGTGGCAATCTGTTACATAGTGACAAACGGCTCGATATCAAGGCTAGAAACACGCCCGAGCGCGGCCTCTGCCACGCCGCGCGCCGGCACATGACGCAGGCGGTCGTCGCGGGCGCGATCTCCGTCGCTTCGCTGAACCTGCTCGCCGGCCTGCTCGGTGCCTGGCTCTGGTACGACGGTGCGCCCGGGGAGCGCCAAGCGGCGGCGTTCTGGCTGATCCTGCGTGTCGCGCAGGGCTCGGCGCTGGCGCTCGCGCTCGCCGTCGGCTCGCTCGCAGCAGCCAGTCATTATTCGAGCGACGATCTCTTCTACCTGTACGCACTGCTGCCGCTCGCGATCGGCGTCGTTGCCGAGCAGTTGCGCGTCGCCTCGGCGCAGACGATCCTCGAACAGCGCGATCTCGACGACGCTCAGGCCGTCGGCGCGCTCCCCGAGCACGAGCAGCGCGGCGTCGTGATCGAGATCGTGCGCCGCGAGATCGGCGTGATGGCGCTCTCCGCCTTCGTCGTCGTGTTCCTGGCGCTGCGCGCTGCCGGCACCGCCCACGGGTTCTGAGCCGCAGGCCTATATATTCCGCCCCTGCATGAGGGTTCGCGCGAAGATCGCCGTCACGATCACAGTCCTGCTCGTCTCTGCACTGGCGCTCGGCGCGTGCGGTTCGCAGGGCGTCAGCATCTCCAAGAGCAGCCCGTACTATCGCGGCGCCGTGCTGTTCCGCGAACACTGCTCCGGCTGCCACACGCTGTCGATCGTCGGCGCACAAGGCTCGGCGACGAGCATCAAGAACCGCGTGCGCACGAACGGCCCGAACTTCAACATCCGCGAAGAGAAGCCCGAACAGGTTCTCTACGCGATCGAGAACGGCGGCTTCTCCGGCGCGATCATGCCGGAGAACATCGTGCTCGGCGACGACGCGAAGGCGGTCGCCAACTTCCTCGGCAAGTACTCGGGCAGTCAGAAGCAGATCGCGCCGGACACCCCGATCAAGCTCTCGACGAAATAAGACGCGCGCGGGACGGCGCGGCGTGCTCGATCTCAAGCGCATCAGGGAGGACCCCGATGCAGTCCGCGCCGCGCTCGCGCGTCGCGGCGAGGGCCTCAGCGGGGCGATCGACGAGCTGCTGAGCGCCGACGAGCAGTGGCGCGCGGCGACAACCTCGGCAGAGCGCCTGCGCGCCGAGCAGAAGGCGCGCTCGGAGGAGTTCGGCGCGGCCAAGTCGCGCGCCGAGGACGCGCCCGAGCTGCGCGCCGCGATGCAGGAGCTGAGTGGGCAGGTCAAGCAGTTCGCCGAGCAGGCGACGGCCGCAAAGGAGCGCCTCGACGGGCTCGTCGCGCGCCTGCCGAACCTGCCGGACCCGAGCGCGGCCGACGGCCCCGAGGACGAGCTCGTCAAGACGGTCGGGGACCCGCCGAGCTTCTCTTTCCAGCCGCGCGACCACCTCGAGCTCGCCGGACAGATGATCGACATGGACCACGGCGCGAACCTGTCGGGCTCGCGGTTCGCCTATCTGCGCGGCGACCTCGTGATGCTCGAGCTCGCGCTCGTCGGCTGGGTGCTGCAGAAGCTCCGCGGCAAGGGCTTTGAACCGGTGATCCCACCCGTGCTCGTGCGCGAGCGCGCGCTGTACGGGACCGGCTTCCTGCCGGACACCGAGCAGCAGATCTATGCACTCCCGCAGGACGAACTGTTCCTAGTCGGCACCTCCGAGGTCGCGCTCGCTTCGCTGCACGACGGCGAGATCCTCGACGCCGCGAAGCTGCCCCGTCGCTACGCCGGCTTCTCGCCTTGCTTTCGTCGCGAGGCCGGCGCGGCGGGCAAGGACACGCGCGGGATCTTCCGCGTGCACCAGTTCGAGAAGGTCGAGATGTTCAGCTTCGTCGCGCCGCAGGAGTCACCGGCAGAGCACGAGCGGATCCTCGCGATCGAGGAGGAGATCCTCGGCGAGCTCGCGCTGCCGTATCGCGTCGTCAACATCGCCGTCAGCGACCTCGGCAACTCGGCCGCGAAGAAGTACGACTGCGAGGCGTGGCTGCCGAGCCAGAAGCGCTATCGCGAGCTGACGTCGTGTTCGAATACGACCGACTACCAGGCGCGTCGCCTTGGCATTCGCATGCGCGGCGACGGCGGCTCGGGCAGCGGCAAGGCGACGCAGACGCCGCACACGCTGAACGGCACGGCCGTCGCCGTCGGGCGCACGATCGTCGCGCTGCTGGAGAACGGCCAGCAAGAGGACGGCATCGTCGAGCTGCCGGAGGTGCTCGTGCCGCACGGCGCTCCTGCACGGCTCGCGCCGGCAGCCCCGGCTGCGTAGTGCAGCCCGGAGCGTGGCCGCTAGTACTTGCTCCCGAGTAGCTGGATGTGGTCGGCCTCGGCCGCGCCCGGGAACGGACGGATCAGGCCGAACTGCGCAAGAGTCGCCTCCGAGACGCCCTCGACGCCGGGCGTGTCCGATGCTTCGCCGCGCGTGTGCGGGTCGTTGGCGAAGCCGCCGACCTCGACGGAGTGCTGCGGCGAGCGGTAGCCGGAGATGCCGATCAGGTGCAGGTGCAGCGCCTTGCCGAGCGTGTTGAGGTGTTCGGCGAGCGTCGGCTCCTCGCCGACGCTGTAGTTCGTGCCTGGCGCCGGGAAGAAGCCGTAGTCGCCTTCGGGCGTGCCCGTGTATTCGCCGATCGGCCCGGAGAAGCTTCCGGATGCCGCGAGTTCGCTCGCCTGCACGTGCGCGAGCTCGTGTTCGAGCGAGTGCTTGTGCGACTCGAGCGATTCGAGCTCGGAGCTCTTTTCGTCGCGGGCGTGGATGAACTCGAGCTGGCGCTTGACGAGCGCGAGGTGCAGTTCGGCGACCTCGTCGCGCTGCACCTGGACCGCTCGCGTCTCCTGGGCGTGCGTGCTCTCGAGTGCCGCGAGGTGCTTGGCCTGCGCCGTCACGGACTTCTGCGTTTCGATCACGTCGGTCGTCGCCGACGCGTTCTCGCGCGAGATCGCGCGCAGGTCGTCGACGCGCTCGATCAGGTCGGCGAAGCCGTGCGCCTGGAGGATCACGGTCGCGATGTCCGGTGGCGGCGACTCATAGGAGGAGACGAGCTGCGCGACGAGCACGCGCCGGTCGTGCGCGAGCTGAACCTGCAACGCTGCGAGCTGCGTCCGCGCGACGCTCAGCTGCGAGCGGATGCTGTCGAGCAGGTTGCGCTCGACGGACAGGCTCGATTCGAGTGCCGAGAGCCTCGACTGCAGATCGTCGATGTTGCCTTGGAATCCCGCGATCCGCGCGCTGTCCGAGTGGATCCCGGCGCGGACCTCGCCTTCCTTCGAGCGCGATGCGCCGATCTTGCTTTCGAGCGCGCCGGGCGTCGAGCCGTCGGCGACCGAGCCGATCGCGAAGGCGAGCGCGAGCGCGAGACCGACGACGATCGCGCCGATCGGCCGTGCACGTCGGCGCGCGCGTTTGCGCACGCTGATCGGCTGCGGCGGGCGATGTCCCGGGCTGGGCATGAACCGGCCAAGCTAGCCCGGCGTTCTCGCGATCTCAAGCGACGGGCGCGCTCGTGCAAGGCGCCCTCGGCTCGCGGCGCGAGGTTGCGTCTTCAGCCGATCTGGAAGGCGATCGAGCGCGCCGTGCCGCGTTCGGGCGTCAGCGTGAGCCGGTACTGCCCGCGCGCCAGCGCCGTGCGGCCGGTCAGGCGGCCGGTGTGCGAGCCGCGCGCGGTCGTGAACGTGATTGGCGCCGAGATCGTCCTCCAGCGCAGATGCCCGTGCACGCGGATGCGCCTGGCGATCGTCACGCGCACGCGTGCGGCGGCGTTGATCGTGAACGAGTAGCCGACCTTCGAGACTTTCGCCCGCGGGCGTGTCAGCGCCGCAAGCGCGCTGCGTGTGAGCTTCAGCGCCGAGACGATCGGCGCCGGCGCGGGCGCTGCGGCGGCGCTGCCGGGCGAGCTCGTGCCGCTCGCCGGCGGCGAGACGACGCTCGGCGCGGGTGCGATCGCCGGTTCGACGCCGCCGCCCGAATCGCCCCCGGGCACCGGTGGCTGGAAGGCGCGGAGTCCGTTCGGCGTGCCGACGCCGCTTGGCCCGTCATAGCCGCTGCCGGCGAGGCAGATCGCTTGCGCGGTGCAGGTACGCGCCTCTTCTTCGACGGTGCAGCCCGACATGCCCGAGTTTTTCTTGAACCTCTTCAGGCATTCGCCGTTCGATCCCGAGACGACGTCGTGCAGCGACGCCGGGTCCTGCTGCAGGTTTTCGTAGAGCAGGCGCGCCGGGTAGGCGACGCCCTGGCTGCCTCCGGCGAGCGCGAACGCGGCCGCGACGATCGGCGAGGCGACGCTCGTTCCGCCGATCGCCGCCCAGCCCTTTTCGCCTCGCGGGCTTTCGGTCGAGTCGTACACGGCGACGCCGCTGTAGGGATCGCCGTCGGCGGAGATGTCGGCGACGGCGCGCATCGAGCCGCAGCCAACCGCCGCCCAGTTCGGCAGCGCGAGCTGCCAGGCCGGTGCGCCGAAACGCGCGCTGCAGCCGCCGCCGCCGGCGCCCGAGCCTTCGAGTCTCCCGGCGTTCGCGCCGCCGTCGTTCCAGACGGTCTCGCTTTCCCACGTCTTCGCCGCGCTCAACGTCAGGCGCGTGCCGCCGACCGCGACGACGTGGGGTGAGCTCGCCGGGTAGTTCGCCGCCTGCGCCGGTTCTTCGGAGAACCAGTCGAGGTAGCCGTAGTCGCCCGAGGAAGCCGTGATCACGATGCCGGGGTGGTTGAACGCCGCGTTGTCGGCGTTCGGCTCCTGCCCGCCCCACGAGTTCGAGATCTCGTTCGCGCCGAGCGCGGCCGCAGTCTGCTCGCCGGCGTAGAGGCTCGAGTTCGAGTTCGAGTTCGTCTCGACGAGCACGATCCGGCAGCTCGGGCAGACACCGTGGGAGACCTCGACGTCGGTTGCGATCTCCTGCGCCCAGCCGCGTTCTTTTTCGCCGCTCGATTCCGGCAGCGGCGTGGCTTTGCCGCTCTGGTTGACCTTGCGCAGGCAGCCATTCGCCGCGCTGCAAGTCGGCAGTCCGAACTGTTTGTCGAAGACGTCGAGGTCGTGTTCGATCGTCGCGTCGTCGTATGCGTCGACGAGCGCGATCGTCTGCGCAGTCGGCGGCGTGGCGCCCGTCAGCCCGTATGCGCTGAGGATGTTGCTCGGGCTCAGGCTGCCCCTGATCGGTTCGGTGTATTCGACCGTCGGCAGAGACTGCCCTTCGACGCCTTCGATGTCTTCGCTCGCTTCGGGGTCCGAGCCGGGGCCGGCCGCGCCTGCGGGTGTCGAGATCGATTGCGATTGTGCTTCGGGGCCGACGGTCCTGTCCGGCCCGACGCGTGCGTTCGCGACGTTCGCCGGGTCGTCGGCGACGAGCCGCAGGCCGAGGCAGCCCGAGTAGCCGGGCGCCGGCGTCGAGCAGAGCGCGCTGACGCCATATTCGGACGGGCTGATCGGCAGCGCGCGCGCCGCCGCCGTGCCCGTGAGGACGTTCGCGAGCGCGAGCAGCGCGGCGAGGGCGACGAGCGCGCCAAGCAGCGGGCGAGCGACCGTCGCCAGGTGGGAGCGGTGTTGGGGTTGTGCATTCATCGTTCGGCGTCTGTGGTTGGGCTCGGTGCATCTACACGCCGTCTTGACCGGTGAAGCGCCGCACAGACGGATGTTGTCGCGCGCCGCGGCGCGCCGGTCGGGGCGTGCGCCATTAGGCTGAGCGGGCGATGTCGTCGTCGTTCGGCTTCCTGCTCGCCCCCTCGCCGCCGTCACGACGTGCGGGGCTCGTCGTCGCGGCGGTGTCGGTGGCGCTGTGCACGCTGATCGTCTATCCGCTGAAGCACGTCGCGCCGGTCGTCTCGCTGTCGGTCGTCTACCTGCCGGCGGTTCTCGTCGTCTCGATCATCTGGGGCGGCTGGCTCGGAGTCGCGACGGCCGTCCTCAGCGCGGCGGCGCTCAACTTCTTCCACCTCGAGCCCGTCGGGCACTTCGCGATCAGGCAGTCGAGCAACTGGGTCGCGCTCGTCGCGTTCCTCGTCGTCGCCGGGTTGGCGAGCTCTGTCGCAGAGGTCACGCGCGCCCGCACGCACGAGGCCGACGCGCGCCGGCGCGAGGCGGACCTGGCGGCCGAGATGGCGCGTCTGCTGCTGCGCGGCGACGATCTCACAGGCGCGCTGCCGACGGCCGCCTCGCGCCTCGCGCAAGCGCTCGAGCTGAGCTCGGCGGCGATCGAGATGGAGACGGTCGAGGGCGGCGAGCGCGACATCGCCTTCCCGCTGCGCGACGGCACGACGCGTCTCGGCACGTTGCTCGTCGGCGCAGACACCTCCGAGGCGAGCCTCAGGCGCCTGCAGGAGCGTGTCGTGCCGGCGCTCGAGGCGCTGCTCAGCGCGGCGCTCGAGCGCGAGAGCCTGCTCGGCGGCGTCGTCGAGACGGCCGCGCTGCGCCGCGCGGACACGGTCAAGACGGCGCTGCTGCGCGCCGTCTCGCACGATCTGAGATCGCCGCTTACGGCGATCTCGGCGGCTGGCGAGGCGCTTGGATCGCCGTCGCTGTCAAAGCCCGAGCACGACGAGCTCGTCGCGGTGATCGGCGAGGAGGCCGAGCGTCTCTCGCGCTTGGTCGACAACCTGCTCGACCTCTCGCGCTTGGAAGCGGGCGCGGCCGAGCCGCGGCGAGACTGGACCTCGGTCGAGGAGCTGATCCGCGCGGCGCTGTCCGAGCTCGGCGCCGACCCTGAGGACTTCAGCCTGTCGATCGACGAGGACCTGCCGCTCGTCAGCGTCGACCCGGTGCAGATGGAGCGGGCGTTCGTGAACGTGCTCGAGAACGCGCGCAGGCACTCGGGCGGACATCCGGTGTCGGTTCGTGCGCGGGCCGTGCGAGGTCTGGTACGCGTGCCCGAGCCCGCGCGCAGCGAGAACGAGGACGACGGCGCGTCGCCCATCACCAGCGCAGCACGAGCGCGTCCTGCCGGCGGGCGCGTGATCGTGCGCGTCGTCGATCGCGGTCCAGGTATCCCTCCAGCCCAGCTCGAGCGCGTGTTCGAGCCGTTCTATCGCGCCGGGACGAGCTCGAGCGGACACCGCGGCTCGGGTCTCGGCCTCGCGATCGCGCGCGGCTTCACGCAGGCGAGCTCTGGATCGCTGTATGTCGAGTCGCTGCCCGGTCAGGGCGCTTCGTTCGTCTTCGAGCTGCCGCTGCGCGACCCGGCGAGCGCGGCTCAGGAGCACGAGGAGGCCCGGCCGGCGGTCGAGCCTCCGCGCGACGGCGTGCCCGCCAGCGCCAAAGCGACGCGCGCCCCCGAGGACAGCCGGCGCGAGCGGGCGTCCGGCACGTGAGCGCTCCTTCAAGGGCCGAGGCGGCGAGCGCGCCGGTCAAGCGAGTGCTCGTCGTCGATGACGAGTCGCAGATCGTGCGCGCGCTGAAGGTCGTGCTGCGCGAGGCCGGCTTCGAGGCCGTGCCGGCCGAGACGGCCGCACGAGCACTCGACCTCGCAGTGGTGCGCCCGCCGGATGCGGCGATTGTCGACCTCGTGCTGCCCGACGGCGACGGCGTCGAGGTCACGCGCCGGCTGCGGGAATGGAGCGAGATGCCGATCCTCGTGCTCTCGGCGGTCGGCGAGGAGGAGCAGAAGGTGCGCGCGCTCGAGGCCGGTGCCGACGACTACATCACGAAGCCGTTCGGAACACGCGAGCTCGTCGCTCGGCTGGAGGCGGCGCTTCGGCGCGCGGCGCCTGCCGAGGAGCAGCCGGTCGTCACCGTCGAGGGCCTCGACGTCGACCTGGCCGGGCGCATCGTGCTGCGCGACGGCGCGCCGGTGCATCTCACCCCGATCGAGTTCGAGCTGCTGCGCGTGCTGTTGCGCAACCGCGGGCGGCTGATGACGCACCGCAAGCTGATCGCGGAGGTTTGGGGTGCCGAGTACGTCGATGACGTTCAGCCGCTGCGGACCCACATCGCGCGGCTGCGCGCGAAGATCGAGCCGGAGGGGGTCGCGGCGCCTCGCTACATCGTGACGGACCCCGGCGTCGGGTACCGCTTCTCGCTCTGAGCCGTCACGAAATCGTTATGTGCGCCGGCGCGATCGTCATGCGGTTGTGACGTTCGCGCGGCAATAGTCGGCTCATGGACATTGCCGCCATCGCGATCGGGATCGTCGCCTTCATGATCCTGCTCCTGCTGATCGAGGGAGTCGATCGGATATGAGCGCCGCCGACGCGTTCGGTCTCGTCGTGGCGGTCCTCGTGATCGGCTACCTCTTTTACGCGTTGATCCGAGGAGAGAACCTGTGACGTTCTCCGGCTGGTTGACGATCTTCCTGTTCGTCGTCCTGCTCAGCGTGCTCGCGACGGCGCTCGGCGGTTACATGGCGAAGGTATACAGCGGTGAGCGCGTATTCCTCTCACCGCTGCTCGGCGGGCCGGAGCGGTTTCTCTACAAAGTCCTGCGCCTCGACCCCGGCCGGGGGCAGGACTGGAAGTCATACGCGAAGAGCCTGTTGATCTTCTCGCTTGCCGGTTGGCTGCTGCTGTACGCGATCTTGCGCACGCAGAACGCGTTCTTCGTGCCCCACGCGCTGAACCCGCTCGGCTACCACTCGGCGCCGTGGAACGTCACGTTCAACACCGTCTCCTCGTTCGTGACGAACACGAACTGGCAGTTCTACAGCGGCGAGACGACGATGAGCTACCTCAGCCAGATGATCGGGCTGACGGTGCAGAACTGGCTCTCGGCAGGCGTCGGGATCGTCGTCGCGGTCGCGCTGATCCGTGGCATCGTCTCGCGCAGCGGCAAGAGCCTCGGCAACTTCTGGCAGGACCTCGTGCGCACGATCGTCTATGTGCTCGCGCCGATCTCGGTGATCGGCGCGCTCGTGCTCGTCTCCCAGGGCGTGATCCAGAACCTCTCGACGTACCTCACCGCTCACACCCTCACCGGCCTGACGCAGTCGATCGCGATGGGCCCGGCCGCTTCGCAGCTGGCGATCAAGATGCTTGGCACGAACGGCGGCGGCTTCTTCAACGTCAACTCGGCGCATCCCTTCGAGAATCCCACGGGCCTGACCAACTTTCTCGAGGCGATCGCGATACTGCTGATTCCGGCGGCACTGTGCTACACGTTCGGG
>DASZLB010000162.1:0-14489 GCA_035552575.1 Solirubrobacteraceae bacterium
CATCGACTTCTCCGTGCACGAGGCGTGCGCCGGCTGCGCCGAGATCGCGGTTCCCTTCTGGATCTACGAACAGACCCCGATCTTCCGCCAGACCGGCCGCCACGCGTGGCCGCTGATCTCCCAGGAGGCGCAGTTCGTCACCGGCGACGGCTGGGTCGTCGCGCAGCCGGCGATCGGCGCGAACTGGGGCCGGTTCGTCGGCATGCTCGAGTCGCACGACGCAGCCGAGGACCTGACCGACCCGCGCTACGAGGACGTCCGCTTCCGCAGCGCCCCCGACGTCGCGGGCCACGTCACCGAGGTGATGCAGACGTTCGCGATCATGCGCAGCGCCGAGGAGGTGATGGGGGCCGGGCAGGCCGCCGGGCTGCCGTGGGGCGCCGTGCGCCGCCCGGAGGAGAACGTCGCCGACTCGCACTGGCAGGAGCGCGGCATGTTCGCCGAGGTCGAGTACCCCGAGCTCGGCGAGCGCTTCGCGCAGATCGCCGCACCGTGGGTCTCCGAGGACATGCCGTGGCGCGTCGGCAGCCGCGCGCCGCTGGCAGGCGAGCACACCGCCGAGGTCCTCGCCGAGCTCGGCATCGAGCCGGGCTCCGCGACGCCGGATGAGCCGCGATGAGCGGGGAGGGCCGGCGATGAGCGCGGGCGGGCGGCGATGAACATCGCGATGCTGCTCGAGCTGCCGGCGGCCGTCGCCGGCGATCAGACGATCCTGCTCGACGACGAGCGCGAGCTGACCTACGCGCAGTTGCGCGAGGAGGTCGCGCGCCTGGCCTCGCTGCTGCTCGCGCATGGCGTCGGGCCCGGCGATCGCGTCGGCATCTTCGCGACGAGCTCGGCGCGCGTCGCCGAGGTGCTGTTCGCAGCCGCCGCGATCGAAGCGGTCGCGGTGCCGATGAACTACCGCGCGCGCCACGACGAGGTCGCGCACCTGCTCGCCGACTCACAGGCCAAGCTTGTGTTCACCGAGCAGCGCTACCTCGAGGACCTGCGCCACGCGCGCCAGGGCGACACGCCGCTGCTGCTGCTCGACGGCGAGCTGGCGGCGCAGCTGGCAGAGGCCGAGCCGCTCGGCGAGCTCGCGAGCACCGGCGAGGACGCCGTGCTGATGTACACGAGCGGCACGACTGCGTTGCCGAAGGGCGTGCGCCTGACGCACGAGGCGCTCAGCTCGTTCGCGCTCGCCGCCGGCGAGATGGCCGACGGCGAGGAGCGCGCCAGCAACCTGATCGCCGTTCCGCTTTACCACGTCGCCGGGCTGACGACGCTGCTCGTCTCGATCTTCACCGGTCGGCGCACGTACCTGCAGCGCGAGTTCACGCCCGAGGGGTGGCTGCAGGCGGTCGCGCGCCATCGCGTCAGCGAGGCGTTTCTCGTGCCGACGATGCTCAAGCGCGTGCTCGACGCCGATGTCGAGGCGCACGACCTCTCGAGCCTGCGGATGCTCCGCTACGGCGCGGCGCCGATGCCCGAGACCGTGATCGCTCGAGCGCTCGAGCGCTTCCCCTCCTCGACCGGCTTCATCGGCGCCTACGGGCTGACCGAGACGACCTCGACCGTGACCGTGCTCGGGCCCGAGGACCACGAGCTGTCGGGCAGCGACGGCGACGTCGCCGAGAAGCGCAAGCGCCTGCGCTCGGTCGGGCGCGTGCTCGACGACGTCGAGCTCGAGATCCGCGGCGAGGACGGCGAGCCGCTCCAGGCCGGCGAGGTCGGCCGCGTCTGCCTGCGCTCGGCGCGCGCGATGCGCGGCTATCTCGGCGAGGACGCGACGCTCGGCGAGGGGCCGGCCGGCGGGGAGCAGCGCGGCGGGGAGCAGCGCGGCGAGGCCGGCGCGGCGCCCGAGGAGCCCGGCGAGCGCTGGATGCAGACGGGCGATCTCGGCTACCTCGACGAGGGCGGCTATCTGTTCCTCGTCGGGCGCGCCGGCGACATGATCATCCGCGGCGGCGAGAACATCGCGCCGCAGGAGGTCGAGCGGATCCTGCTCGGCCATCCGGGCGTCGCCGACGCGGCGGTCGTCGGCGTCCCCGACGAGGAGTGGGGGCAGCGCGTTGTCGCGGCCGTTGTCGCCGCGCCCGCGCACGAGGTCTCGGCGGAGGCGCTGATCGAGCGGTGCCGCACGCGCCTGGCCGGGTTCAAGCGCCCGGAGCGGATCCACTTCGTCGAGGAGCTGCCGCACACCTCGACCGGAAAGCTGATGCGCCGCAAGGTGCTCGAGACGCTCGACGCACCGTCGCTGACGAGTTCATAGGCAGAGAAAGGGAGAGGGATGCTCGAGGACAAGGTAATAGTCATCACCGGGGCCGGGCGCGGGATCGGCCGCGCGCATGCGGAGGCATGCGCTGCCGCCGGCGCACGTGTCGTGATCAACGACATCGGCGCGAACCTGCAGGGCAGCGGCGAGGACAGCAGCCCGGCCGACGAGGTCGTCGCGGCGATCGAGCAGAGCGGCGGCGAAGCGATCGCCCACTACGGCGACGTCTCTGACGAGCAGGGCGCAAAGACGCTGATCGGCAGCGCGATCGAGCGCTGGGGCACGGTCGACGGGGTGATCAACAACGCCGGCATCGTGCGCGACCGGATGCTGTTCAAGATGTCCGTCGAGGAGTTCGACGCCGTCGTGCGCGTGCACCTGCGCGGCACGTTCCTCGTCAGCCGCGAAGCGTGCGCGCACTGGCGCGAGCGCGCCAAGGGCGGCGACGGCACGACGCGCGCGGCGATCGTCAACACGTCCTCGACCTCGGGCCTGCTTGGCGTCGTCGGCCAGACCAACTACGGCGCCGCGAAGGCCGGGATCGCCGCGATGACGCAGATCCTCGCGATGGAGATGCACCGCTACGGGGTCAACTGCAACGCGCTCAGCCCCGGCGCGCGCACGCGCCTGGCCGAGACGGCCTTCCCCGGGCTGCCCGAGTTCGCCGACCGCGCCGTCGATCCGCTCGCGCCGGAGAGCGTCGCCGCGCTCGGCGTGTTCCTGCTGAGCGACGAGGCCGCGCAGATCACCGGGCAGGTGTTCGGCATCCAGGGCCCGCTGCTGCAGCTCTACGAAGGCTGGCACCCGGTGCAGACGCTGCAGAGCGAGAGCGGCTGGTCGCCAAGCGAGATCGCCGCGCGCAGCGCCGAGCTGTTCGGCGAGCGCGAGCGCGTCTACGAGCCGCCGCCCGAGCCGTTCCGCGTGCTCGTCGCAGAGGCGCCAGACGGCGCCTGACGATCGGCGAGAGATAAATCATCAAAAATTCGACCCCATGAGGTGAACGCACAGATGGCACTCGAGGACTACCCATATTCAGACGACGACATCCTCTTCCGCGTCGAGGACCGAATCGCCTGGATCACGTTCAACCAGCCGGAGAAGTTCAACCCGTTCGGGCCGCAGCAGTTCAAGCGCCTCGAGGACCTGATGGACCACTGCTCGACCAGCCGCGAGGTCGGCGTCGTCGTGATGACCGGCGCCGGCAAGGCGTTCTCGGCCGGCGGCGACGTGACGTCGTTCTCGAAGGAGTTCCTCGTCGAAGTCGGGCTCTACGCGCTGCGCAGCTACAACAGCATCCGCCGCTGCCGCAAGCCGGTCATCGCGATGGTCAACGGCTTCGCGATCGGCGGCGGCAACGAGCTCGTGATCGCCGCCGACCTCGCGATCGCGGCGCGCAGCGCGAAGCTCGGCCAGGCCGGGACGAAGGTCGGCGCCGGCCCGGTCGTCGGCGGCACGAACATCCTGCCCTTGCAGATTGGCGAAAAGCGCGCCAAGCAGATCGTCTTCTTCAGCGACAAAGTGACCGCCGAGACGGCGTACGAGTGGGGCTGGGTCAACGCCGTCGTCGACGACGAGAAGCTCGAGCAGACGACGAAGGAATGGGCCGAGCGCCTGCTCGCGCTGCACCCGCAGTCGCTCGAGATCAACAAGCAGGCGAGCAACGTCTGGTGGAACTCCTCCTACGAGTCGATGGTCGGAGGCATCCACGCGCTCGCGCTCGGCATCCCGGCCGAGTCGCTCGACGAGAGCCGCGAGGCGTTCACGAACAAGCGCACGCCGAACTTCGACCCCTGGCGCTGAGCCGCTGCGCGGCATGCCCCGCACGTTCGCGATCCTCGGCCGCGTCCGCCCCGACGTGCGGGCAGGGCGCGACCGTGCGGGACTGCTCGTGCAGGACGGTCGCGTCCAAGGCTACGAGGCCGAGGCGAGCGCGGCCGTCGCCGCCGGCGTGCCGGAGCTGCGCCTGCGCGAGCGCTGGCTCGTGCAGCCGGCCTTTCGCGACCCCCACGTTCATCTGCTCGGGATGGCCGCCGCGTCGCTGTCGATCGATTGCCGCGCCGAGCGCGCGCCGGACCTCGCCGCGCTGCTCGACACGCTGCGCGCGGCCGCCGCGGCGAGGCCGCCCGGCACGTGGCTGCGCGCGTTCGGCTACGACGAGGCGCTGCTCCTCGAGCGCCGCGCGCCCGATCCGGCGGAGCTCGCCGCGGCCGTGCCCGAGCATCCGCTCGTGCTGCGCCATCGCACCGGCCACCTCGCGCTGCTCAACCGTCGCGCCTGCGCCGAGCTCGAGCGCCGCGGCGTCGTGGCGAGCGCCGACCGGCCGATCCCTCATGAGTCGCTGCCCGACGGGCTCGCGCCGCTCGAGCCGATCGCGCTCGAGCAGGCGATCGGCAGGCTGAGCGAGCAGCTCGCGCGCGCCGGCGTCGTCGCGGTCGGCGACGCGACTGCAGCCAACGACGGCGCGCGCCTGGCGACGCTGCGCGGCATGCGCGAGCGCGGCGTGCTGTGCCAGGACGTCGTGTTCATGCCCGGCGCCGAGCATGTCGCCGAGCTCGCCGCGCAGGGACTCGCCTACGGCGAACGCGCGAGTGTCTCGATCGGCCATGCGAAGGTGATCCCCCGCCATGGGGACGCGAGCGACTGGGAGGCTCGGCTGCACGCCGCGATCGGCGGCGCGCGTCGCGCAGGCTTCTGCGTCGCCGTGCACGTGCTCGACCCCGAGCAGCTCGACGCGACGCTGCGCGCGCTTGCGGCCAACCCCGCGCCGCACGGGAGGCGCGACCGCATCGAGCACCTCGCGCTGTGCCTGCCGGAGCAGCTCGAGCAGGTCCGCCGCGCGGGCGTCGCCGTCGTCAGCAACCCCGTGTTCCTGCTCGCTCGCGCGCGCAAGTACGCACACGAGCTGAGCGCGCTCGAGCGCTCGTGGCTGTATCCGATCGGCTCGCTGCTGGATCGCGGCATGCTCGTCGCGGCCGGCTCGGACGCGCCCGTCACCGATTGCGCACCGCTGCTCGCCGCCCAGGCGGCGGTCAGTCGCGGCGGCGAGAGCACGAGCGAGCGCGTCGGCGTCGACGCGGCGCTCGGCCTGATCAGCCACGGCGCGGCGGCCGTGCTCGGGGCCGGCGACGGACGGCTCGCGCTCGGGCGCCCCGCCGATCTGGTGATCCTCGACGAGGATCCGCGGGTCGTCGAGCCGGACCGGATCTCGCGGCTGCGCGTGCTCGCGACGCTCAAGTCTGGCGGCACGCTTTTTGCCGCCCCGGAGCTTGCCGAACGCCTCGATTCAGGCGCTCGCCACCTCGGGGTTGACGTTAAGGAGCCCAGCGTATAGTGTCGTTTGCGCTGGACCGACCGATCGGTCCAATGTAAGGCATGGGGAGGGGCCAAGCGGCCTCGGCAGAGAGGGATGAGTCCGATTTCGGCGCAAGAGCCAGTTCAGGCAGTTCTGGAAGAGCCAGCGCTCACGGGTCGCGTGGCGCTCGTGACGGGGTCGAGCCGCGGAATCGGCGAGGCTGTCGCGCGCGCGTTCGCGGCCGCCGGTGCGTCGGTCGTCGTCAACTCGCGCGGCGCCGGTGCCGGCGAGGCGCTCGCCGCGGAGCTGGCAAACGCGCGCTTCGTGCAGGCCGACGTCGCCGAGCAGTCGGGCGCCGAGCAGCTAGTCGAGACCGCCTCGCGCGAGTGGGGCCGGCTCGACTACGTGATCAACTGCGCCGGCGTCACGCGCCTCGTGCCGCTCGCCGACCTCGACGCGGTCACCGAGGCCGACTGGGAGGCGGCGCTGGGCGTCAACGTGCTCGGCATCTGGCACGTCTGCCGCGCCGCGGCGCCGCTGCTGCGCAGCTCGGGCGGCGGAGCGATCGTCAACGTCACCTCGGCGGCCGGGATCAGGCCGTCGGGCAGCTCGATCCCCTACGCCGTCTCGAAGGCGGCGGCGAACCACCTGACGCGGCTGCTCGCGCGGACGCTCGCGCCGGAGATCCGCGTCAGCGCGGTCGCGCCTGGCTTCATCGACACGCCGCTGACGGCCTCGATGCCGGGCGAGTTCCGCGAGGGCTACATCAAGACGGCGCCGCTCGGGCACACGGGCCGCCCGCAGGACATCGCCGAGGCGTGCCTGTTCCTCGCCCGCTCCTCCTACGCAACCGGAGACGTCGTCCTGATCGACGGCGGCCTCGCGCTCACCTAGACAACCGATCCACGAGAAGAAGAAGCGGAGAGACATGCAACTCGAAGGCAAGAGCGCCCTGGTCACCGGGGCGGGACGCGGCATCGGCCGCGAGATAGCGCTGAAGCTCGCCGGGCAGGGCGCGAACGTGATCTGCACGGACGTCGAGAACGCCGAGGGCACCGCAGCGGAGATCGTCGAGGCGGGCGGCAAGTCGGTCGGCCACGCCCACGACGTGACAGACCTCGCGCGCTGGCGAGAGATCGTCGAGCAGTCGCTCGCCGACACGGGCCCGGTCGACATCCTCGTCAACAACGCGGGCGTGCGCTCGCTCGTGCCCGACAACGCGATCGGCCAGGACGAGCAGAACTGGCAGCGCGTCGTCGACATCAACCTGAAGGGCCCGTGGCTCGGGATGAAGGCGGTGCTGCCGCAGATGGTCGACGGCGAGGGCGGGCGGATCGTCAACATCGCCTCGCTCGCGTCGGTCCTCGGGCTGATCAACCTGTGCGCCTATTCGGCGTCGAAGGGCGGTGTGCTGGCGATGTCGCGGCAGGTCGCGATCGAGTACGCGCGCCAGAACGTGACCGTCAACTGCATCGGCCCGGGGATCACCGGGACGCCGGGGATGTTCAAGAACCTGACCGAGGAGATGCACGAGCAGTTCACCGAGGCCGTGCCGATGGGCCGCCTCGCCGAGCCGCGCGAGCAGGCGGCGATGGTCGCCTACCTCGTCGGCCCGGACGCGGGCTACATCACCGGGCAGTTCTTCGCTGTCGACGGCGGCTGGACGGCGCACTGAGCAGGAGGCGCGACAGGGCAGGCAGGACCGGAGCGAGCAGTGGGCATTCGGTTGAGCGATCAAAACGATTAAGGGAGAGGGCCGTGTTCAGACTTGGGGTAGACGTCGGAGGAACCTTCAGCGATCTCGCTGTGTACGACACCTCCGACGACACCGTCGCGGAGTTCAAGAGCCTGACGACTCCGGACACGGTCGGCTGCGTGGCGAAATGCCTGGAGAAGGCGGCCGCGCACTTCGGCCACTCGCTCGAGGACTTCCTCGCGCAGGTCGAGCTGTTCTGCTTCGGCAGCACGCACGCGCTGAACACGCTGCTGACCGACACCGGCTCGACCGTCGGGATCGTCACGACAAAGGGCCACCGCGACGTCTACCACATCGCCGAGATGGACCGCGGCGGCTTCCACGACATCCGCGAGGCCGTCGAGAGCACGTTCGTCCCGCTCGTGCGGCGCGAGCGGATCGCAGAGGTTCCCGAGCGCGTCGACTACGCGGGCAACGTCGTCGTGTCGCTCGACGAGCAGGCGACGACGGCGGCGATCCGCGAGCTCGTCGAGGAGCAGGGCGTCGAAGCGCTCGTCGTCTCGTTCCTCTGGTCGCACCGCTCGCCCGAGCACGAGCGCCGTGCGGCGGAGATCGCGCGCGAGCTGTACCCGGACCTGCACGTCACGGTCGGCGCGGAGATCAGCGGCACGCTCGGCGAGTTCACGCGGCTGGCGACGGCCGTGATCAACGCGTACGTCGGCAAGCGCGTCGACGAGCAGGCCAACGGCGTCAACGACTTCCTGATGGAGCACGGCCTGAAGGTCCCGATCCTCGTGATGCAGCTCGTCGGCGGCGTCGCGCCGCTGACCGAGGTCGTGCGCCGGCCCGTCACGCTGCTGAAGAGCGGCCCCGCCGGCGGCACCGTCGCGGCGGCGTCGATCGCGAAGCACATGGACGAGTCGAACGTCGTCTGCATCGACATGGGCGGCACGAGCCTCGACGTCAGCCGGATCGTCGACGGCGAGATCCAGCTCAACCGCGGCTTCACCGTGCGCAGCCACCCGATCGCCGTCCCCGGCGTCGAGGTCGAGTCGATCGGCGCCGGCGGCGGCAGCATCGCGGTCGTCGAGAAGGCCGGCGGCCTGGCCCGGCTGCGCGTCGGCCCGGAGAGCGCGGGCTCCTCGCCCGGTCCCGCCTGCTACGGGCGCGGCGGCGAGCTGCCGACGGTCACCGACGCGAACCTCGTGCTCGGGATCCTCGACGCGAACGTCGAGCTCGGCGGCGAGATCTCACTCGACATCGACCGCGCGACGGAGGCGATCCGCGAGCACGTCGCCGAGCCGCTCGGCCAGGACCCGGTCGAGGCGGCCTGGGGCGTCTACCGGGTCGTCACCGCAGGGATGGCCGATGCCGTCGAGGACTCGCTGATCTCAAACGGCGTCGACCCGCGCAACTTCGCGCTGATGGCGTTCGGCGCGGCCGCGCCGGCGCACGCCTCGGCGATCGCCTCGCGCCTGGGCATCGGCACGGTGATCATCCCGTCGTTCTTCCCCGTCTTCTCGGCCTACGGGTTGATGACGACCGACATCCGCCACGTCTACAACCTGACCGACGACAGCGTGCACGTGCCCGTCGAGGGCGCCTCGGCGGAGCTGCTCGAGGAGAAGTCGGCGTACGTCGCCGAGCGCCTGCGCGACGCCGCCAAGCTGCCGCTAGCGCTGCTCGAGGAGGAGAACGTCGCCGAGGCCGACCGCGACGTCGCGCTGTATCTCGACCTGCGCTACTCCGGGCAGGAGCTGCAGCTCTCCGTGGCGATCCCCTACGAGGCGATCCAGGGCGACTGGTCGGGCGCGCAGCTCGGCGAGGCGATCGCGGAGTGGAAGGACAAGTACGTGCGTGTCTACGGCGAGGGCGCCGTGTGGCACGAGGGCACGATCGAGCTGATCAACTACCGCGCCGTCGGCGTCGGCAAGATCCCCTCACCCGACCTCGCCAGCCGCCCCGACCCCGAGGCGGGTGCGACGAGCGCGACGGGCGAGAAGCGGCGCATCTACCTCGGCGAATGGCTCGAGGCGGAGGTCCACCGCGCCACGGCGCTCGCGACGGGCGTCGTGATCGAGGGCCCGGCGGTGATCGAGGGCGAGCTGACGACGGTGCTCGTCGGGCCGGGCGAGACGGCCGCGGCCGACCAGTACGGCAACCTCCGTTTGACCCCCGCAAGCACGTGGAAGATCGCCGACGACGGCGAGGAGCAGAACCCGGTCAGCTCGGTGCTCGAGAACGGCGCGAGCCCGGACGCCCCGGTCGCCGACCCGGTCACGCTGCAGGTCGTCCACAACCGCCTGACGACGCTGATGCGCCTGATGACCCGCACGCTCGAGCAGCTCGCCGGCACGGCCGTCGGGCGCGAGGCGGGCGACTATTCGACGGCCTTCATGGACGCCGACGGGCGGATCGTCGCCTTCGGCAGCGCCGTGATCACCCACCTCGGCCACGAGGTCCAGATCATCCCGTGGATCTACGAGCACTACGGCCGCGAGAACATCAAGCCGGGCGACGTGTTCATCAGCAACGACCCCTACACGGGCGGCTCGGTGCACTCCAACGACGTCGGCTGCACGGCGCCGGTCTTCGCCGAGGGCGAGTTGATCGGCTGGGTCTTCTGCGACATGCACTTCGCCGACGTCGGCGGCATGGTCCCGGGCAGCTTCTCGCCGAGCGCCGGCGACTGCCTGGCGGAGGCCGTGCGCTTCCCGCCGACGCGGATCTACGCCGCCGGCGACTACCGCGAGGACGTCGTGCGAGCTTTCCTCAACAACACGCGGATCCCGACGCAGATCGCCCGCGACCTGAGCGCCGAGGTCGGCTCGCTGCACTTCGGCATCGACGCGATCAGCGATCTCGCGCGCCAGTACGGCGTCGAGCGGCTGCGCACGGTGATGGGCGGCCTGCAGGACTTCTCCGAGCAGATGTTCCGCGCGCGCCTGCGCCAGATCCCGGACGGCGTGTACGAGTGGGCCGACTACATCGAGGACGGCTACGTCGACGACCGCGTCTACCGCGCGATGGTGCGCTTCGTCGTCGCCGGCGACGAGCTGTTCCTCGACTACCGCGACAGCTCCGAAGCGGCTCCTGCGCTGCTCAACTGCACGCGCTCGGGGCTCGTCGGCGGCGCGATGGGGCCGCTGATCCAGCAGCTGACGACCGGCATCCCGTTCAACGCCGGGGCGATGCGTCCGCTGCACATCAAGTCCGATCAGGGCTCGTTCATCGACGCGCTGTTCCCGACGCCGCTGGGCCTCGCGACGGCGTACGGCGCGTGGGCGGTCGCGGATGCGGCGTTCGGCGCGGCTTCGCTGGCGCTGCAGGCCTCGGGCGACCGCTACCTGGCCGATCGCGCCGCGGCGCAAGCGGGTGGAGGAACCCCTGTGTTCATCTTCAGCGGGGACTCCAACCAGCACGGCGAGTACTCGATCTTCCTCAACATGGACGGACCGGGCGCGGAGGGTCAGGGCGCGATCGCGCGCCACGACGGCGGCCGCGGCAACAACGTCTGCCTGTACGGCTCGATCCCGAGCATCGAGGCGCACGAGGCGCACGAGCCGTTTCTCTATCTCTCGCGTGAGATCTGGGCGGACTCGGGAGGGCCGGGCACGTGGCGCGGAGGCTTTGGCGTGAAGGCGGCGGTGGTCGTCTGGGGCGAGCAGTCGAGCCCGCAGACGGGCACGTTCTGCACCTGCCGCAACGCGGTGCCGACGGCTGGGATCCACGGCGGCTACCCGTCCTCTGGTGTCTATTACGGGCCGATCGCCGGCACGCCCGTCGGCAAGGGCCTGGAAAGCGGGCACCTGGAGACGTGCAGCGAGATCCAGGACCACTACGGCGAGAGCTTCGAGTCGCTGCCGTCGAAGGCGCTGTGGCACGGCAAACGCTTCCTGCACAAGGGCGCGGAGGCCGAGGTGTTCGTGATGACGAACCCGGGCGGCGGCGGCTTCGGCGATCCGATGGAGCGCGATCCGCTGAGCGTGCTCGACGACGTCCAGGAGGGAATCGTCACGCCGGGGGCCGCCTTGTCGGCCTACGGCGTCGTGCTCGAGGACGGCGCAGTCTCGTTCGCCGCGACCGAGCGCCAGCGCGCCGAGCTGCGGCGCGAGCGCGTCGAGCAATGCATGTCAACCACAATCACAGAAGGGGTCTGAAATGGCGTTTGCCGACTATCCGGGCAAGGAGGAGGACATCCTGATCCGCCGCGATGGACCGTTCGCGTGGATCACGTTCAACCAGCCTGAGAGCTTCAATCCGTTCGGTCCGTACCAGTTCGCCCGCCTCGAGCAGCTGCTCGACGACCTCTCGACGGACCCCGACATCGGCGTCGTGATCCTGACGGGCGCCGGCAAGGCGTTCTCGGCCGGCGGCGACGTGCGCACGCTCGACAAGAAGGGGCTCGTGCAGACGGGCATCTACGCGCTGCGCGGGATCGGCGCGATCCGCCGCTGCCGCAAGCCGGTTATCGCGATGGTCAACGGCGTCGCGGTCGGCGGCGGCAACGAGATCGTGATCGCGTGCGACTTCGCGATCGCGGCGCGCAGCGCGCGGCTCGGCCAGGCGGGCACGCTCGTCGGCGCGTGCCCGGTCGTCGGCGGCACGAACATGCTCTCGCTGCAGATCGGCGAGAAGCGCGCGAAGCAGATCGTCTACTACTCGCAGAAGGTCAGCGCCGAGCAGGCGCTCGAGTGGGGCTGGGTCAACGAGGTCGCCGACGACGACAAGCTCGAGCAGGTCACGCGCGAGTGGGCGGAGGGCCTCTTGACGCTGCACCCGCAGTCGCTGCAGATCGCCAAGGCGTCGAGCAACCTGTGGTGGAACCTCGCCTACGACAGCATGGTCAACGGCCTGGAGATGATGTCGCTCGGCGTGCCGCCGGACTCGATGGCCGAGGCGCGCGACGCGTTCATGAACAAGCGCAAGCCGGACTTCGACGCCTGGCGCCACGACGGCTGGGCGCCGTATACGAGCGCCGCAGCGGACGCGCAGGAGGCGTAGATGGATCCGAGCGGCAAGACATTCATCGTCACGGGCGGCGCCTCTGGGCTCGGCGCCGCCTGTGTCGAGCAGCTCACGACGATCGGAGCGAACGTGCTCGTCGCGGACATCCGCGTCGAGGACGTCGCGAGCTCCGCGCAGGTGCGCGCGGCGCAGACGGACGTCGCCGACGACGAGAGCGTCGCGGCGGCGGTGCAGGGCGCCGTCGAGGCGTTCGGCGACCTGCACGGCGTGATCAACTGCGCCGGGATCAGCCGCCCGGGGCGCATGCTCGGCCGCGGCGGCCTGCAGGACCTCTCGGTCTTCACGCAGACGGTCGCGATCAACCTGACGGGCACGTTCAACGTGATCCGCCATGCGCTCGGCTACATGGCGGGCAACGACGACCGCGAGGGCCCGGAGCGCGGCGTGTTCGTCAACACGGCCTCGGCGGCGGCGTTCGACGGGCAGATCGGCCAGTCCTCCTACTCGGCCTCGAAGGGCGGCGTCGCGGCGATGACGCTGCCGCTCGCGCGCGAGCTCGCGCGCCACAGGATGCGCGTCAACACGATCGCTCCGGGGATCTTCGAAACGCCGATCCTCGCGAGCCTGACAGAGCAGGCGCGCAGCTCGATCGCCTCGCAGGTGCCCTACCCGCAGCGGCTCGGTCGCGCGAGCGAGTTCGCGGCGCTGGCCGAGCACCTGCTGCGCAACGAGATGATCAACGGCGAGGTGGTCAGGATCGATGGAGCGCTTCGGCTTGGCCCCAGCTGACAGCGCGGCGGGGCTGACCGTCTGGCAGTTCCTGCTGCGCGCGGCGCAGCTCGGCGACCAGTTCATCTGCTCGCGTGAGGCCGAGCTGAGCTACGCGCAGGCGATCGAAGGCGCCGAGCGCTTCGCGGGGGCGCTGCACGCGGCGGGCGTGCGCGCCGGCGACAGGGTCGCGATCGCGATGCCGAGCGGGATCGAGCTGCTGTACGCGTTCTTCGCGCTCGCGCGCGCGGGCTGCGTGTACGTGCCGATCATCTCCGGCTCGACGCCGGACGAGGTCTCCTACGTCGTCAACCACGGCGAGGTCAGGGCGTTCATCGTCTCGGCCGAGGAGACCCGCGTGCTCGAGCTCGACCGCGTCGAGCTCGCGAGCGTCGAGCTGTGCCTGTTCATCGGCGAGCCCCCGCCCGCCGGCTTCGTCTCGCTCGACACGAGCGCACCGCCGCCGGAGCCCGCCGAGGTGAGCCCGGACGAGCCGATGGCGATCATGTACACGTCGGGCTCGACGGGCCGGCCGAAGGGCGTCGTGCTCGCCCATCGCAGCTTCGCGAAGGCCGGCTACGTGAAGGCCGACCGCCTGTCGTACTCGCCGGAGGACTGCATCCTCTGCGTGCTGCCGCTCTACCATGTCGGCGGGCTGCACTACTGCCTGGCGCCGGCGATGGCGCGCGGCTGCAGGGTGATGTTCCAGCCGCGCTTCAGCGTCAGCCGCTTCTGGGAGGACGTCGCCGCGAGCGGGGCGACCGGCGGGCTGTTGATGCCGGCGATGATGTCGATGCTGCTGACGGTCCCCGAGCGCGCCGACGATCGCGAGAACAGCTTGCGCGTCGCCTGCTCGCACTACGTCGACGAGGCCTTCCGCGACCGCTTCGGCGTCGACATCGTGACGACTTGGTCGCTCAGCGAGAGCGCGGGGATCGCGGTCTACAGCAAGCCGAACTATGCCCATGCCGAGCCGAAGCTGATCGGCTGGGCAGTCGGCGACTCCGACGTGCGCGTGATGGACACGGCCGGGGAGCACCTTCGCGAGCTGCCGCACGGCACGATCGGCGAGCTCGCGGTGAGCCACGACGCGGTGATGAGCGAGTACTGGCGCGACCCGGTCTCGACGGCGAGCACGCTCAGGGACGGCTGGCTGTTGAGCGGCGACCTCGGGCGGATGGACGAGCGCGGGCGCCTGTTCTTCGAGGGGCGCGTGAAGAACATGATCAAGCGCTCGGGCGAGAACATCTCCGCGGAGGAGGTCGAGGAGCGGCTGCTCGCCCACGACGACGTCGCCGAGTGCGCGGTGATCGGCGTGCACGATCCGATCCGCACGGAGGAGGCGAAGGCGTACGTCGTCGCGCGTCCCGGAGCCGAGCTCGAGGCGGTCGAGCTGCTCGACTGGTGCGCGGCGGCGCTGTCGAGCTTCAAGGTCCCGCGCTACGTGCAGTTCATCGAGCGGATGCCGCGCAACGCCACCGAGAAGATCCAACGACCGGCACTCGCCG
>DASZLB010000163.1:0-6564 GCA_035552575.1 Solirubrobacteraceae bacterium
CAGCGGCCTGGACCTGCGCGAGCGGATCCTCGCGATCGCGCTCGCGGAGCCGCTCGTGATGGAGGCGCACGACATCACGATCTTCGAGCAGCAGGACTCGGTCAACGTCTCGCTGCACCTGAAGTTCCCGGCCGAGCTGCCGCTGGCCGAAGCGGCTGAGATCGCGGACCGCGTCGAGCGCGCAATCCTCGCTCGCCCGCGCGTCTCGGCGGTGCAGACGCATCTGGAGCCGCTCGAGCGAACGCTCGCCTCGCGCGCGACCGACGTCAGCGCGGACCTGCACGCGACGCGTGAGATCGAGCGCCTCGTGCGCGAGCGCACTGAGCGCGAGCCGAAGCACGTCAAGCTGCTGTCGACAGAGGCCGGGCGCGTCGTCTTTCTCACACTCGACGTCGACACGAACGACTCGCTGACGGCCGCGCACCGGCTCGCGAGCGAGCTAGAGGAGGAGCTCCGCCAGCGCGTCTCGGGCATTGCCGACGTCGTGATCCGCACGGAGCCGACGAGTTCCGATCATTAGTCTTCGCGACGTGAGGCGCATGTCCGCGTGCATCTTCGTCCTGCTTGCCGTCTCCTTCTCGGCCGGGGTGAGCAAGGCGGCGGGCTCCTCCGATATTTCCGCGATACGCGTATATGTGCACAGCAGATACCTGCTCGATCGCGCAATGGCCGACGGCGTCTCGCCGGCGCAGGAAGCCGTTAAGCGATACGTCGCACAGGTTGCTCAGGAATGCCCGAACGTACTCGTCGGGGTGCCCCGCGGCGAGCAGTCGCTCGAATTCGTACAAGAGGAAATCGACGCCTTCGGGGCGATCTTTGCGCGCGTCGTCAAGACCCGGCTAATCAACGACGAACGAATCTTGCGCAAGCTGCGATCGTCGGCCCGAAAGCTGGATCACACCGCTCTTCGAGGCGCCGTCGCCACGCTTCCGAACTTCCACGTGCCGATGCCCAGTCTTTGTCGCGACTTCAAGGCGTGGGCTGCCACTGGCTTCAAGACGCTCCCCAGCGCCACTAGGAAACTCGCCAGCATCGACCACGCTCCTCCGAGAGAGACGTCCGAATCGCCTAAGCCCCAGGACACGCTAAACAATCCCGATCGCCTGACCTGGCTCAGGCTGGCGCCGTACGAGTCGGCGTCGCTCAATAAGGTCGCAATGCGCACACAGAAGCTGGAAGGCCGTTTTGCCACGGCCCTGGTCGAGACGCTGCTATCGGCGAGCGTTGAACTGGACGGGCTGCTCGGCATGACGATCGAAGCACCCGAACCGCGTCCAACCGGGAAGGTTGTAGCTCCGACGACGTCTGGGTGAGTAGTGGACAGCCCAAGCGAAAGGGAGCACATGCCCAGGCCAGCGCGAGTAGCACGAGCAGGACAGGAAAGCCCCAGCCGACGACCGCGGGCATCGCTGATGCTCGCGGCGCTCGCGGCACTGCTTGTAGGCACGATCGCGGCGACGGCCCTCGCGACGAGCTCCGCGCTGACGCTCGGCTCATCCGCCAACACAACGCTCGGAAAGCCGGTCGTGATCTCGCCGCAGGGCCGCACGCTCTACGCGCTAAGCCCGGAGACGAGCAGGCACCTGCTGTGCAGGAGCGCGGAATGCTTCAAGGTCTGGCCGCCGCTGACGGTCAAGTCGAGCAAGGCCAAGCTGAAGGCGGCCTCCGGCGTGCAGGGGCATCTCGGCGTCATCCGGCGCAGCAACGGCACGCTGCAGGTGACGCTGCGCGGCGAGCCGCTGTACCGCTTCTCGGGCGACAGCGCCAAGGGCCAGGCCCACGGCCAGGGCATCGAAAGCTTCGGCGGCAAGTGGCACGCCGTGACGGCGTCGAGCAGCGAAGCGACGAGCGCGCCGGCGACGCCACCGAGCATGCAGCCGGAAGCGCCGGGCTATCCGGCGAGCACGCCCGCGCCGAGCGCCGAACCGAGCCCACCCGTCGCGACGACTACGCCGACGACTCCCACGACGACGACGCCTGCGCCGCCGCCGTACACGTACCCGGCTTACTGACGCGCACGATCGCCAAGTCGTTCGTACTGCTGGCGCCCGCGCCGGACTCAGCAGGCCTGACCTACGGCGGCCCGGCGCGCTCGTCGTGCTCGTAGCCGGCGAGTTGCGCTGGCACGACGGCGAGGAAGCCGCAACCGATGAAGACGAACAGCGCGACGACGCCGACGGCGTGCGCCCAGCCTGCTTCGGCGACGGTGAGGAAGCCGAAGCCGGCGAGCAGCGCGGCGCCGGCGATGCGCGCGAGCAGATCCGTGCGCGAGGCGGCGATCAGCGCGAGCAGCCCAAGGCGGCTCGCGGCGGCGTCCGGGCTCGCGGCGACGCCCTCGCCGTGGTCGAGGCGCCCGCCGAGCACGAGCCGGAACAGCAGCGCGAGCGAGGGGAACAGGATCGTCGCGCCGCCGAGCACGGCGATCACGACGAGCACGAGCGTGTCGTGCGGCGCCGCGGCCTGCTGCACGGTGAGCCCTTTGAGCAGCAGCGGACGCTGCGCGAGCGCCCAGCCGGCGATCACGGCCGCGACGGCGAGCGCGGCGCTGTAGCGCGCGAGCTCGAACGAGCGCCCGGCGACGAGCGCGAGCGTGCCGAGTCCGGCGAGCGCCGAGACGATCACGGCCGCGAGCGCATCGCCTTCGAGCAGCCGCGCGTAGAGGAAGTGCGCATCGGCGTGCAGCACGACCAGCCCCGCGACGGCGACGAGCCCGGCGACGGCGCCGATCGCGAGCGCGCGCGTGCGCAGCGCCTCCTGCAGCTCATGCGGGCGCCCTGTGCGCTTGGCGTCAGCCGCGAGGAAGACGGCAGCGAGGTAGGCGCCGTTGGCGACGGCGAGCACGCCGCCGAGCAGCGGCACCGCGCCGGTCCAGCTCGAGAACAGCCCTCCGGCGGCGTTGCCGACGGGAACGGTCCGCGCCGCGATCGCGCCGATCACGGTGCCGAGCGCGAACGGCGTCAGCACGGATGAGAGCGCGAAGATCAGATCGACGCGATCCTGCTCGCGCACGCTCGAGGTGCCGGTGCGCAGCGCGTAGGCGGCGCCGCGCATGACGATGCCGAGGCCGGCGACGAACAGCGGCACGCAGAGCGTTGAGGCAATCGCGCCGAACGCCGCCGGATAGGCCGTCCAGGTGACGGTGAGCACGAAGATCAGCCAGACGTGGTTCGCCTCCCAAACGGGCGCCATCGCCTCGTGCGCGTGGTCGCGGATCGGCGCGCCGCGCTCGCCGGGGCCGGCGAGCAGCTGCCAGAAGCCCGCGCCGAAGTCGGCGCCGGCGAGCACGGCGTAGAGCACGAGCCCGATCAGCACGAAGATCATCGGGATCTCGTAGAGGTGCATCTCAGCCGGCCGGTGCGATCGAGGGCGGCAGTGGGGGAGGGTCGTGCCCGCGCGCGGCGTCGTCGTGATCGCCGAGCGGCGCGCGCGCGAGGCGGCGGAGGATCCATGCGACGCCGCAGGCGACGCCGAGGTAGACAAGCGCGAGCGCGGTGTAGCCGACGACGATGCCGCCCGCGCCCGTGACGGCTTCTGAGGTCAGCATCACGTGGTAGACGACCCACGGCTGGCGCCCGACCTCGGTCGTCACCCAGCCGGCGATCAGCGCGACGAACGACGCTGGCCCGGCGAGCGCGACGGCGCGGTAGAACCAGACCGACTCGGGCAGCCGCTTGCGCCTGATCCGCACGGCGAGCAGCACTACGCCGAGCAGCGCGAGCAGCGTGCCGATCCCGACCATCGTCTGAAACGCGAAGCGCACGACGTTGATCGGCGGTTGGCGGTCCTTCGGGACCGTGTCGAGCCCCTGAACGGTCGCTTCGGGGTTGTGGAAGGCGAGGAACGAGAGCAGTTTCGGGATCGCGATGCCGTCGATCACCTTTTCGCCGTCATACCAGCCGAGGATGTGCTCGGAGGCGCCTTTCGTCGTGTGCGCGAGCCCCTCGAACGCGGCGAGCTTGACGGGCTGCTGCGTAGCGACATCGCGCGCGGCCCAGTCGCCGACGAGCACCTGCACGGGCGCCGCGAGCGCGGCGATCGTCAGCGGGATCGCGAGCGCGGTGCGCTCGTAGCGGCCCCATCTGCCGCGCAGCTTGCCGATCGCGTAGGCGCCCGCGACGAGGAAGCCTGTGACGATGTAGCCGGCGATGTACATGTGCAAGAGCTCCGGCCAGAGGAAGCTGTTGCCGAACAGCGCCTGCAGCGGATGCACGTCGACGGCGTGCCCGTTGACGTAGCGAAAACCCGTCGGATGGTTCATCCACGCGTTGACGGCGATCACCATCAGCGACCCGCTCATCCCCGCGATCACGACCGGGATGCCGCTGAGGAAGTGCGCGCGCGGCGACAGCCGGTTCCAGCCGTAGACGTAGATCCCGATGAAGATCGCCTCGAGGAAGAACGAGAAGCCCTCGACGGCGAAGCCGAGCCCGAAGACGCTGCCGAACGTCGCGGTGAAGTTCGGCCAGAGCAGCCCCATCTCGAAGCTGAGGATCGTGCCGGTGATCACGCCGACGGCGAACAGCGCCGCCATGATCCGCGTCCAGCGGCGCGCGAGCGTGAGGTAGAGGCGGTCACCTGTGCGCAGGTGCAGCCACTCGGCGAACAGCACCATCGCCGGGAACGCGATCCCGAAGCAGACGAGCGGGATGTGCACCGAGAACGACAGCGCCTGCATCTGTCGCGCCTGGAGCAAGTACGCCTGGTGGGCGGTGCTCATCGCACCTTTTGTATACCTAGCTCGCCGGTCGCGCGCGCTGCGCCGGGCGCTCGCTCAGCTCTCGGAGATGCGTTCGAGCAGCACGAGCGCGTCGGCGAGCAGCCGCTGCTCCTCGGCGGAGAAGTCCTCGGCGATCGCGTTCGCGATCCAGCCCTCACGGTGGCGGCGATCCTCTTCGAGCGTCGTCACGCCCTGCTTGGTCAGCTCGACGAACGTGCGCCGGCCGTCGGTCGGGTCGGGGCGGCGCGAGATCAGCCCGTCGGCCTCCAAGTCGGCGATCGTCTGCGTCATCGACTGCGGGCGCACGCGCTCGGCCGCGGCGAGCGTGCCGATCGAGCGAGCGCCTTCGCGGTCGAGGCGACCGAGCACGGCGCCTTGCGAGAGCGGGAAGCGGTGCTCGGCGCGCATCCGGCGCACCAGATGCCCGAGCACGAGCCGCAGCCGGCTGGCGAGCATCGTCGTGTCGACTTGCGTTGCCACATAACAACTATATCGAAATAAAGGCAGGGGAACTGCGCAGTTTTCCTGTATATATTTAATGGATGGCGAACATCGTTCCTACACCGCGTGAGATCAACGCAAACGGCTCGGCGCGCATGCACGACGACCGCTACAAGTGGATCGCGCTGTCGAACACGACGCTCGGCGTGCTGCTCGCGACGCTCGACGCGTCGATCACGCTGATCGCGATGCCGGCGATCTTCCGCGGCATCCACCTCGACCCGCTGCAGCCCGCGAACAGCTTCTACCTGCTGTGGATGATCCTCGGCTTCCTCGTCGTCTCGAGCGTCTTGATCGTCAGCCTCGGGCGACTGGGGGACATGTACGGGCGCGTGAAGATGTACAACCTCGGCTTCGTCATCTACACGGTCGCCTCGCTGCTGTTGACGATCGACTGGCTGACGGGGCAGTCTGGCGCGCTGTACTTGATCGTCTTTCGGATCGTGCAGGGCGTCGGCGCGGCGTTCCTGCTGGCGAACGCCTCGGCGATCATCACCGACGCGTTCCCGTCGAACCAGCGCGGGATGGCGCTCGGCATCAACAACATCGTCGGCGTCAGCGGGATGTTCGTCGGGCTCGTGCTTGGCGGCGTGCTCGCGCCGATCGACTGGCGCCTGGTCTTCCTGATCTCGGTGCCCGTCGGGCTGTTCGGCACCGTCTGGGCCTACCTGAAGCTCGAGGAGCGCTCGAAGCCCCGCCGCGCACCGGTCGACTGGCGGGGCAACCTGACGTTCGCGCTCGGGCTGATCCTGATCATGGTCTCGGTCACCTACGGCATCCGCCCGTATGGCGCGAGCCAGACCGGCTGGGGGAGCCCGCGCGTGCTCGCGCTGCTAGCCGCCGGCGTAGCGTCGCTGATCGCGTTCCTCGTGATCGAGGGGCGCGTCGAGAACCCGATGTTCCGACTGCCGCTGTTCCGCATCCGCGCGTTCACGTTCGGCACGCTCTCGACGTTCCTCTCGGCCGTCGCGCGCGGCGGGCTGATGTTCATGGTGATCATCTGGCTGCAGGGCATCTGGCTGCCGGAGCACGGCGTCGACTACGTCGACACGCCGCTGCGTGCGGGTCTTTACATGCTGCCGTTGACGCTCGGGATGCTGATCGCCGGGCCGACATCGGGATATCTGTCGGATCGCTTCGGTGCGCGTCCGTTTGCGACCGGCGGGATGATCGGCTCGGCGCTCAGCTTCCTGCTGCTCGCGCTCCTGCCGATCGACTTCGCCTTCCCGACGTTCGCCGCGATCCTGTTCCTGATGGGCATCTCGATGGGCCTGTTCGCCTCGCCGAACCGCGCCGCCGTGATGAACAGCCTGCCGCCGGAGGACCGCGGCGCCGGCGGCGGCATG
>DASZLB010000164.1:0-14177 GCA_035552575.1 Solirubrobacteraceae bacterium
GGCGTCCACGTGTCGAGCTTCTTCGCGGCCTTGCAGCCGGGGTAGCGTTCGGTCTGCAAGAGCGTCGTGCAGAGCGTGCTCTTGGAGGTCGACCAGCCGACCTCGCCGACGCGAGAGTTGGTCTGGCCGACCTGCAGGCTCGTGCCGCCGACGGCCGTGTCGTAGGGGCTCGACGGCGGGTAGTCGGCGACGGTCGCGCCGAGGTTCGCGAACTCGTCGCCTTCGTCGCCGGCGGAGAACTGCACAGTGATGCCCGTCGCTGCGGCCATCAGCAGGACGTTGTCGAACGCGCGGCGTGAGCCGTTGCTGTCGAGCAGGTCGCCGCCGTCGTCGCCCCACGAGTTCGTGATCACGTCCGCGAGGTGTTTGTCGACGACTTCCTGCACCGACTTGTACAGCGGGTTGAGGCAGTTCTTCGCGCCGAGGTAGAGGATGTTCGCGCCGGGCGCGGTCGCGTGGACGGCCTCGACGTCGAGCGTCTGCTCGCCGAACCATTCGCTGGCTTCGCAGAGTTCGCTCTGGTTGAAGTTCTTGCTCAGGTGCTCGCTGAACTGGGCGGCGCTTGGCACCTGCGCCGGCTGGTTGCGCCGCGCGTATTCCTGCGCGTCGGCTAGCAGCGTCGGCGAGGCGTACGCATCGACGACGGCGACGGTCACGCCTTTGCCGTCGATCCCGGCGGCGATCTGCGATGTCAAGCCGTAGGCACCCTGCAGTTGC
This sequence comes from Solirubrobacteraceae bacterium, assembly GCA_035552575.1. Taxonomy (GTDB): domain Bacteria; phylum Actinomycetota; class Thermoleophilia; order Solirubrobacterales; family Solirubrobacteraceae; genus Palsa-744. The sequence continues at coordinate 718 of DASZLB010000164.1, forward strand.
GCAGGCACGTAGCCGCACACCGCATAAGGCAGCGAGTTGGGAAAGCCTTCGCCGTAGGACGGGTCCGTCGTGTCGCTCTTTTCGCCGTAGTACGTCGAGCACGGCGGCGCGTTGCGAAAGCCCGGCGGCTGAGGGATTTCCTTGCTCGCGCGCTTGGCGGCAGGGCGCGTTTCGGCTCCGTCGAGCCCGCTCGGGGTGGCCACGCTTTGATCGACCCCGACGACGCCGCTGATCAGCGGCGCGACGTTGCTCGGCACGCTCAGCGCCTTCGCGCTCAGGCGCACGACGTTGCCCTTGCGCTCGTACTGACCGAGCGTCGTCGCGAAAGCCCGTTCGATCGTCGCCGCGGGAGCGGATGCTTCGATCGTCATCCGGTCCGGCGTGACGTCTTCGACGGCGATGCCCTGCGACCGCAGCCACGCGCTGACGGCTTCGACGGACGCCTTGCTCGGGGCGAAGCGGCGCTCCCACTGCGCGGGCGTCAGGTAGTGGCGGTAGCTCGCACTCGACGGGTCCGAGACAGCCTGCTCGAGCGCGACGGCTCCGGCGGGGTCGCCGAGCTGAAGCCCGATGCTGAATTCGACAGGCGCTGTCGCGGGGGTCGCACCGACGCGGGCGGCCGGCGTCGCCGCGGGCGAGGCGGCCTGCACAACGGCCGGCGTCACTGCCTTGGCCGCCTGCGCCGCACCGACGAGCGGCGAGGCCAGCGCCGAGCCCGCGAAGATCGTGAGCGATGCGAGCGCGAGGCTGAGTGGTCGATGCGTCATGCCGCCTCCTTGACCGCTGGGAACGCCGGCTGCACGGCCGCGCGCTGTGTCGTTGACCGAAGTCTAGGCCGCAAGGCGTCCGGGAGCGGCGACAAAGCCGAAGGGGCGCGACGCGCGACGGAGCGGCTCACGAGAGCTCGCGCTCCATCACCAGGTGCGGGCCGATCGGCGGCAGGTCGAAGACGCCCGAGCAGGGGTGGAATCCGGCGCGTTCGTAGAAGCTCCGCGCGGGCACGCGCGCGTTGCACCAGACGCGCTGAGCGCCGCGCGCGCGGGCGTGATCGAGCAAGGCATCGAGCACGCCCCGGCCGGCGCCGCGGCCACGCTCGCCGGCGACGGTCGCCATGCCGCGCACCCGCCAGCGGCGGGGCTCGACGCTCGGCGCGACGAAACCGACGGCAATCAGGCGCCTGCCGTCGAACGCGCCGGCAGCGAAGGCTTCCTCGGGCTCGCCGGCCGCGATCTGCTCGAGCGTCTCGTGCGAGCGCAGGATCGACTGACGCAGCGCGCGCGTCCGGGCGATCGCGATCTCGCTGATGCGCACGTCTGCCATCGAACGAATCGTAGGAGCGCCTCGTCCTAGAATCGCTCCGTGCGCCCCTCCTGCCTGACCCGCCGCCGCGGAGCTTGCCCCATTCGCGCTGTCCTGCGGAGATCGTCCGACGGCGCGAGAGCCGGTCGCGCCCAGCGAGCATTTCTCGTACTCGCCGGCGCGCTCGCGGCGGCCGGAAGCAGCGTCGGCGCCGCAGCGACGCCAGACCCCGCAGCGGCGGCAGGCGTCTCCTCGCCGCTCTCGGGCACTGCCCTGTGGGTCGCGCAGGCACCGGCCACGACCCCGACTGCGGCGCTTGCGGCAACGGCGAGCGCGGCGGGCGTGCACACGCTGTTCGTCAAGGCGGCCGACGGATCGACCGCGGAACCGCAGTTCTCGTCAAGCCTCGTCGCCGCGTTGCGCACATCGGGCCTGAACGTTTGTGCGTGGACATTCGCCTATGGGCTCAACCCTGCCGCCGAAGCGGATGCTGCGCTCGCCGCGGTTCACGACGGTGCGCAGTGCCTGGTGGTCGACGCGGAGGGCCAGTACGACGGTCGCTACGGTGCAGCGCAGGCGTTCGTCAAGGCGCTGCGCTCGCAGCTCGGCGTCCGATTCCCGATCGGCCTCGCGGGACAGGCCGAGGTGCTGCAGCACCCGACGTTCCCGTATTCGGTCTTCCTCGCCCCGGGCGCGTTCGACTTCGACCTGCCGCAGATGTACTGGCACGAACTCGGCACGAGCGTCGACGCAACATATGCGGCGACGATCGGCATCAACTCGATCTACGCGCGACCGATCCTCCCCGTCGGACAGATCTTCGGCCCGGTCACGGTCGCCGAAGTGAACCGTTTCCGGGCGCTCGCCACGGCGCTCGGCGAGCGCGGCGTGAGCTTCTTCGACCTCGACAGCGCGCAGGCGCCACTGCTGGATTCGCTTGCGGCACAGGCCCAGCGACTGCGGCGGCGCTCGATCCTCGCACCGACGGTGCGCGCGGGGGCGGACGGCGACGAGGTGATCTGGGCACAGGAGCTGCTCAACGCCGGCGGAGCGCACCTGCCCGTCGGTGGCTTCTACGGAGCGCAGACCAGCAGGGCGGTCGCGGCCTTCCAGGCGCGCCACAGGCTGCCGGCGAACGGAGTCCTCGGCCCGGCGACGTGGCGCGTCTTGGCGCGCCTGCACCCGCGCGAGCCGTCGTGGGCTAAGCGGCCACCGGCGAGCGCGCTGGCCGGCCCGCAGCCGGCCGGCTGATCGACGACGCTCGCGCGCGTTGTCGCGCCACACGCGCGAGGGCACGGACTGGATAGCCTGCTGCGCGATGGCAGAGCTTCAGCCAAGACGTTGAGCGGTCCCTCGCAGCATCAGCTCGAGGCGCTCGTCGGCGAGGCGGCAGGCACGCTCGAGGCGCTCGTCGCGATCTCGACGCCATCCGGTGAGATGGCGGGCACCGAGCGTGCCGTGGCGCTGTGCAGAACGCACCTGCCACAGGATGCGGCGATCGAGCGTCCGCCGTGCTCCTCGCCGGCGCACGCGCCAGACCTGCTCGCGCGAATCTCCGGCCGCGGCAGCGCGCGGCTGCTGCTGCTCGGACACCTCGACACGGTCGTGGCACACTCCGAGCACGTCGCGCTGCAGCGCGACGGCGATCGCTGGCGTGGCTCGGGCGCGGTCGACATGAAGGGCGGCGTCGCGCTGGCGCTTTCGGTGGCAGGCTGGCTGGCCGAGCGTCGCGAGCTGTTCTGCGAGCTCGCCGTGCTGTTCGTCGTCGACGAGGAGTGGCGGCTACAGCCGTTTGCTCACCTCGAGCCGTTCGCGAGCTTCGACGCGTGCCTGTGCTTCGAGGCAGGCGAGCGGACGCCCGCGGGTGAGGAGGCCGTCGTCGTCGAACGCAAGGCCGCAGGGACGCTGCAGGTCAGCGCTCGCGGACGCGCGGCCCATGCCGGCTCGAACCCGGACGCAGGCGCGAACGCGCTGCTCGCGCTGGCCGAGGTGGCGCAAGCTGCGGCGGCGCTACACGACCCGCATGGTGCGCAGCAGTTGAGCGTCGTTCCGAGCCGGCTTCAGTCGGGCGGTGCGATCAACGTCGTCCCGGCAAGTGGCGAGCTGATGATCGACATGCGCGCACGCAGCAGCGCGGCCTTCGCACAGGTGATCGAGGCGCTGCCGCGCTCCTCGCACGGCGCGAGGATCGAGCCCGAGCTGATTCGCAGCTGGCCGGGGATGGACAGCCGCGAGGCAACGGCGGGCGTGCTCGCGCGCGCCGGCGAGCTGCTCGGACGCCCGATCGTGGGTGCGGCGCGCGGCGGGGCGAGCGACGCGAGCCACCTGGCGGGCGTCGTCGCTGTCACAGTCGACGGGCTCGGGCCGCGCGGTGGACACGCGCACGCGCCGGAGGAGTTCGTCTACGCGCCGTCGCTCGGCGAGCGACTCGAAGTCGCGCTCGCGCTGTGCGAGGCGATCGCCGAAGCGGCTTCGGCGCGCGAGCCAAGCTGCTGAGCGCGGCGCTAAACTCGCTGCGTCGCGTCTCGAGCTGACCGAGGAGGTTTGGTGAAACGCACAGTTGCAGCGCTCGTCGCAGCAGTCGGCGCGTTCTTCGCGGCGAACATGCTGAGCGTCGCGGTCGCCGAAGCACCGACGGTCACGTCGCTTCGCACGATCAGCGTCGAGGGTGTCGCGACGCTGCCGGTCGGACAGTTCGCCGACGGGCCAACGGCGACTGCCGTCTATCGCGAAGCGATGGCCGCGGCGGTCACCGACGCGCAGGGCAAGGCGAGCTTCCTCGCGAGCAAGGCCGGCGGGACGGTCGCGGCCGTGCAGAGCATCGTCGAAGGCGGTGGTTACATCGACTGCAGCAGCGGCGAAGAATCCTACGTCGAATACGGAGGCGTCGAACCGGACTTCGGCACGGCGCCGTCGCCATCGCTCGCGAACGCTCCGGTGAGCGCCACCTCGGCACCGGCCAAGCAAGGATCTTCGGCCCGCCCGGTGCGCAGGCTCACGCCGAAGCATCCGAAGAAGCGCAAGAGGCCGGTGGCGAAGAAGGCGACGGCCGTGAGCTGCACGTTGACGGCGCAGGTCTCGCTCGTCTACGCGCTCGGCTAGCCGATCGCTAGCCCGGCGAGTCGGCGGACGAAGCGCCGGCCACTCGCCGCCTCGCCTCTTCGATCCGCCGTTCGGGCCGCGCTCTGGTCAGTCGCGACAGCAGCCGCACGGCCAGCGGAGCGGGTGTCGGGCGCCAGTACGGTGCTGCCTCGATCGGCGCGGCATAGTCCGGGGTGCCCTGCCGTACGAGCTCGGCGAGCGCCGGTTGCCGAAGCTCCGCGGCGGACCACTCGTACAGCAGCTCGAGCCGCGGCAGGATCACGCCGTAGTCGAGCAGGCGCCCGAGGTTGTTCTCGGCCTCGACGTACGTGCGAAGGTCATCCTCCACGGGATAGCGCACAGGAAGAATGCGCGACAGCGACAGGAACGCACCGGCCATCCCGAGGCGCGGATCGCCGAGCAATCCGCCGAGCGGTGCGAAGCGCCCGAGCGACAGCCGCGGCGCGGCAAGAAGCGCGTGCGCGTAGAGCACGCGCAGCAGCACGACGTTGATGAAGAAGCGCTCCACGGCGCCCTCGTGCTCGGCGAGATCGCGATGCTCTATATAAGCGGCGACGATGCTCGCGTTGTGGGCCCTGTACCAGCTCGCGCCCGTCGGGCGGGCTGCGAAGTCCATCCACAGCGCGATCCCGGCCGAGGACGGCTTGCCGCCAAGCCCGCTGCTGCGAGCGACCATCTCGCAGCCGTCGCGCAGCAGGCGCTCGTTGACGGCGCGCCACCAGCGGCTGCCCGGGACCTCGGCGTCGAGCGGCGCGAGCAGGCCGCGCTCGAGCTGCCAGCGCATGAACGACAGTGCAGCGCGGCGGAAGCGGAGATGCGGGGACGATGCGTCCGGCGGATCGTCATACGTGCGCGCGCACAGCGAGAAGCGCTCGTCGGGCCGGTCGCGAACCAGCTCGACCTGCGCAGCGGCGCGCTCGGCGGCTGTCTCGGCGAACGGCATCGCCGCAGTATCGTGAAAGTTCGCTTTGCTGGACGGCGTCAGGGCAACCTGCCGAAGATGACACCTCGCACCACTGACGACCCGTACGACCTGCAGCGGTTCGTCGCTGCCCAGGACGCCGCCGGAGCCTATGCGCGAGCGCTGTCCGAGCTGCGCGCCGGAAGCAAGAGGAGCCACTGGATCTGGTTCGTCTTCCCTCAGATCGCGGGCCTTGGCCATAGCAGCAACGCTCGGACCTACGCGATCTCCTCGCTCGCGGAGGCGAGGGCCTATCTCGCCGACCCGCTGCTCGGCCGCCGCCTGATCGAGTGCGCGCGCGCTCTCGTAGAGCTCGAAGGAAGGAGCGCAGCCGAGATCCTCGGCGAGATCGACGCCGTCAAGCTTTGCTCGTCGATGACGCTGTTCGCGGCTGCCGCTCCAGATGAGCCGCTGTTCGCGCAGGTTCTCGATCGATACTTCGGCGGGTTGGCAGACGCGGCGACAGAGCAGCGGCTGTGAACCTCGAGAGCAGTCCGGTCGCCTCAGCCCAAACGTGCCGGCGGCTTCACGCGGCCGGAGTAGCGGCCGGCAAGTACGGAGCAGCAGCCGGCAAGTCCGTCGCGGATGCCGCGGTGCGCTCGTCCCGCTCGTCGCCGGAGTCCCGCGGCGCTTCGTCTTCGGCCACCAGGCGCCGCAGTGTCCGCTCGGAGTGCGCGGCCGTGCGAATCACGCTTTCGCCGTATCGAACTCCGCCATACCTGACGAGCTGGACCACGGCGAGCCACGCGCAGACGGCGCGCTCGAGGATCCACACCGGAGCCAGCAGCGAAGAGCTCAAAGGAAACACGCGGGCGCCGCCGGCGCGCCGTCTCCCGGTCTCGGCGAGCGCCACGGCGCTCGCGATCGTCCCGAGCACGACCGTCCTCTGACCTCGCATCACCGCGATCGCGACGCCGGGCAGCAGGGCCAACCAGCAGGCCATGCGCAGAGGGATGGCGAAGTCGTCGTAGGCTTGGCGCGTCCTCTGTCCCCAGAAGTGAGCGGCGCTCGGTGGCAGGCGAAGCACGTACAGGTCGAGTAGCGCGATCGTGCGCCCGCCACGCGCTCGAACGGTGCGGATCAACTCGAGGTTCTCGAAAAGGACGTCGCCGTCATAGCCTCCGCCGCGCAGCACGATCGACCGCCTGACGCCGAGAGTCCCGGGGAAATCGCCGCCGAGCGCGCGATTCAGCAGCGTTCGCGCCGTGTCCCAGCGGGCATGCCACGGTAGCGGGACGAAGTAGTTCTGCGGACGCACCAGCTCGTGCTCGTCCAACAGCGCCGACATGCGCGCCAGCTGCTCCGGCTCGTAGCGAACGTCGTCGTCGGCGACGACGATCCGCTCGTTGGACGCGAGTCGCACGCCGGTGTTCACCCCGGCGACCTTGCCCATCAAGCAGGCCTCGCTCGCGGACGGCGCAACATGGATCACGTCGCGTCCCCAAGCGCGGCCGTTGGCCTCGAATACGTCAGCGGGCGAGCCGTCGACGACGATCACCTCGTCACACGCCGTCGCGATGCGTCGCAGGTAATCGGCGAGCGAGGCGCGCTCGGTCCCGGAGACCCACCGCAGCGGCAAAAGGTAGGTCAAAGAGGCGACGTCAGCCACCGCGCGACCCGCTCGTCACCGAGCGCAACAGCGAGCTTCGCCCGTCGCGCCAAGCGTCGAGCAGGTGCTGTGCCCAGCGCGCCTCCAGCGCCAGCAACGAACGGGCGCCGAAGAGAATGTCCTCGGCAAGGTGCGGCTCGACCCTGGCGAGCCCCCCTGCGAGGTCCCATGCCGCGATGCTCTCGTGCACTGCATCGGCCTCGACGTGCTCGTCGTAGAAATTGGTTACGTCGGCGCCGTAGCCAAGACGACGCCAAGCGTTGCCATAGCGTCGATTCGGAATCGACGAGGTCATCTCGAAGGCGGCGAGATGACCGACGAGGGCGCCTCGCAGACGCCGGTGCAGACCGAAATAGGAGATCAGGTTCACGCCTGCGAGCGTGACGCCCGGGAGTAGATCGATGTACGCGCCGTAGCTCGCGTCGAGTCCGAGCGCGGTCATCGTCTCGGCGAAGAGCACAGAGTGCATCCTCTCGGGCCGCCCGGCCCCATACTCGTCGAACTGGACCTCGAGCAGCGCAGCCTTCGGACGAGCGCTGAGCCGTGGAATCGCCCAGGAGTGAGGATCGGCCTCCTTGAGCTGGTAGGCGGAACGATGCACGACGTGCTCGAGCGCCTGCTCGAGCTCTGCCTGCGTCTCGAGGTAGCGCGACAGCGGGGGGCCGTCATCCTCGGCGACGATCTGCTGAAGGAGGTTGCCGACTTCAGAGGCTTCCGCTCCGAGAACCGTCGGCGTCAGCCGCTCCAGGCCCGCCTCCATTCGATCCTCGAGCTGCCGGCGAAACGCCAGCAGCGCGGGGGCCCACTCCCAGCGGTCCTCGACGCCCGCGACATCGGCGTAGTGCAACTCGTAGCAGACGTACAGCGCCAGCTGCAGATCGTCGTCGCCGAGCGGGTCGACAGGCTCCTCGTTGGGAATCGGGATGTCTGTCCCCGGAGCATGGACGAGCGCACCGAGCAGCTCTTCACTCCACGGGCCGCGCGGCCCGGGGACCACAAGCGCTCTGTCATCGACAGACCGAAGGGTGACGCTCATGACACTAATGCCCGCTTCGCGTCCGTCAGCAGCGACCGTACCTGGTGAAGCCTCGGATCTGCAGGAGATTGCAGACGCTGCGCGCTCGCCAGGGCACGGGCGACCAGCTCCGTGCTGCCTGGCCGGCCGAGACGGGCAGATCCGTGACCGTTCGACCGTCCCGAAGAAATTGTCTGCCGCGCGTTCAGGACCCCCCACTCGAGCAATCTTCGCGCCGCGGTCAAGAGCGGCTCGGCCAACGACATCGCGGCGTAGTCCGTTGCCGTGCAAGGTCCCTCCAGCGACTGATAGAGGCATTGCTCGGCGTCCCGGACGAGCCCCAGCAGCGTCCCGCGGCTGACAGGTCTCGGTCGCGAACCGTTTGCGTTAACCGTCGAACCTCTTTGTGCACGCCGCAGTTCGTCTTCTGCGGCCAGGCTACTGCTCGACAGATCCACTGCCTGGATCGGCTGGGTCTGCCCGGGAGGGGATTGGTTCTCTATCCCACTCTGGTTCTCCGTGCCGCTCGACGCGCGAAATCCGATCGCGCGGTGGGTCCCGTCGCACAGCGGGCGCAGCCGCGACTTTCCACAGCGGCAGAGCGCGACGGTCCGCCTCTGCATGGTGATCTGCCGCCCCTCTTGGTCGAGCATCCTGAACGGCCCGCGCACGAGATAAGGACCGTCCTGATACGCGGTGATCGTCACGCTCTCGTCGCCCATGCATTAGGACTGCCCGCAGCGTCGCCCGCGGAAACAAGGCCGCTCTCCGCTCCGAGGGTGACTTCCCACGGAGAACCACGGACTTGCCCTCGTCAGCCGATGCGGCTGGCGAGCACCGCGATCAGATCGACAGGCTTGGCCGCGAGGCTTGACCCCGCCTCCGTTTCCAGTTCGGCGGTTGGCAGGCCGCGATGCGCGAGTCCCTGCTCCACGGCTGCCACCGCCGCTGCTGCCTGAGCGGCGTCGAGAGCACTCGACACATGCAGGCAGCGTAGGAGAGACGCCAGCGCCGACCCGGCCGAGCCCTGGGCGCGCAAGGCGCCACGCAGCTTCGGCAGCAGTCGCAGAGCGTTCTTTCGCTGCAGCGCGACGGCAGCGCTGTTGTGGGCTTTGCCGGCAGCGCTCTCGCGCCCGACCGTCGTCGCGAGCGCCTGCGCGGAGGCGCTCGCACGCTGCAGCGCAGCGACCCATGCGATCGCCAGCGAGTGAAGCCGCCTGCACGAGGACGCGAGCTTCGCGCCGGGTCCGGAGCAGGAAGGCAGAGCAACTTTGACGGGTGCGAGCGAGCCACGTGCGCCGGCGGGCGCGCGGGGCGACGCGCGCACCCTTGCGAGGGCACGCGCGTCTGCCGCGCGCGAATCTCTAGTTCGCGATCTCCGAACGCACCTGCTCGGCAGACTCCTTCGCGCTTTCACTGATGTCCTGGGCGTGTGTCTGCGCACTCTCCTGAGCTGAGTGCTTCACCTCTTCGACCCCTTCCTGAGCCTTCTGCGTCGCGGCCTGCGCGGTCTCCTGGGCAATCTGCTTGCCGTGCTCGAGGGCCTCCTGACCGGTTTCCTTTGCCTGCTCCTTGACCTCGTCGGCCATCGGGCCGATGCGTTCGTTCTCGATCTTGGTGCTCGGGACGAGCATGCCCGCGAGGAAGCCGACCGCCGCGGCGCCGATGGCCAATCCAAGCGGATTCTCCTGGACGATTCCAACGGCCTGCTGAGCGCCACGCTTGACTTCGTCCGCGCCGGGGGTCGCGTCTGAAAACTGCGAGCCGGCGCCCGTGATCCTCGACCTCAGCGATTCGACCTTGTCTGACACGGAGTCTTTTGCTCGTGCCGGCACGTCGGCTTTGTAGCCAAGCGCATCGACCGTCTCGCCCATGTGCTCGCGCGTGTGCTCTATCTCTTTCCTGATGGCAGCTGGGTCTTGGCCCATCGTGCGTCCTCCTTTACCGTTTCGACAGTTTGCTCGGGCACGGGAGGCGCAGCCTCGCTCACCCGATTTTTCCCCTGCAGCGCCAGCACGCCGGCCACGGCTCCGTAGAGCAGCGTCACGATCAGCGCGGCGATCCATACCTTCATTCCGGTCGCGAGAGCTGCGATGAGACACGTCGTCAGTGCGCCAAGGGCCAGCAGCGCGACTGCTCCGGCCCCGCCGAACATGCCGACGCCGATACCGGCTTTCTTGCCCTTCTCCGTCATCTCCGCTTGCACGAGCGCCAGCTCCTGGCGCACGAGCGTGGAGAGATCGTCGGAGAGCTGCTTGAAGAGCTCCCCCATCGGCTGCTCGCGCAGCCCGTTGTCTGGGCTTTCGGTCTCCATCGCTTTACATCACCAATCCCGAGTCGGACAGTGGCGCGCCGGGCGCGGACAGCTCGCTCCTCCCGTTGCCCGCTGAAGCCGGCGGCGCCGGATACACACCCGCGGGGCGCGGGACGGTCGTACGGCCCCGGTAGCGCTGGCTGCTGGAGGCCTTGAGGAAGCGTGAGGCGGCAAAGCCCAGCGCCAGTCCACCGGCAGCGATCGCCCACGGCTGGCGGCTCCCGAAGTCCTCGGCATCGGAAAGCAGGCCACGGGAGTCCTTCTCTGCGAGGTAGCCACCGACCTTCTCGGCGTACTGCGCGAGCTGCTCGGCTGCCTTCGCGGGACCGTCCTTCCCCTGCTCGCGCAGCGAAGTGCCGACCGAGCGCAGATCGGACGCCTGCTCGTTGATCTGGCTCGCCACCTGCGAGGAGCGCTGATCGAGCTGCTCGCGCAGCTTGTCCTGGATCTGACCCGCTGCCTGCTGGGCCTTCTCCTGCGCCTGGCCCGCGACCTCCGTCGCCTTGGCTTGGGGATCGATCCCACTGTGTTGATCGGGTTGGGTGCCGATCGGGGACGTTTCTGACATCAGGTGCTCCTTTCTAAGTGTGATTTCAAATGCGCTACGGAGACGCGCGGGGGGAGGCGTTGAGTTTCCGTCAGCACCGTCTGTGATCCGGGCGTCGGTCTGCTCGTGCAGGCAACGTCCAATTGCCGCTTCGGCCTTCGACAGATGAGATGAAGGATTTCCGGCCTGTGGCATCGTGCTCTCCGTACATGGACGACATGTACGGCATTCCGAGCAAGCGCCTTGCGATCGCTGTTCGTCGCGCCGTCTTTCACAGCTTGCCGACTCCTACCAAAGAGCCGCCAAGTCCTACTGTCGAGTTAGCCGTAACGCGCGTGCTCTAAACCCGCGAAGGGCGGTGGCTCAGGGCTTCAGCACGACCTTCGTGCAGTTGTCCTGCTTGTGCTTGAACATCTCATATGCGCGAGGAGCTTCCTCGAGCGGTATGTGGTGAGAGATGACGAAGCTCGGATCGATCTGACCCTGCTCGATGCGCTCGAGGAGTGGGCGAAGGTAGCGGTGGACATGTGCCTGCCCGGTCTTCACCGTCAGACCGCGGTTCATCAACGGGCCGATCGGAAACTTGTCGATCAGTCCGCCGTAGACGCCCATGATCGAGACCACACCGCCGTTGCGGCACGACATAATCGCCTCGCGTAGAGCGGGCCCGCGATCGGTCTCGAGGCGTGCTGCCTGCTTGACACGGTCATAGCCGTGCACGAGTCCGTGGGAGTGATGGCCCTCCAAGCCGACACAGTCGATGCAGGCGTCCGGGCCGCGCCCGCCGGTCAGCTCCTTCAGCACGACCGGCACGTCGACCTGCTGATAGTCGATCACGTCGGTCGCTCCGGCCTCGCGCGCCTTGTCCAGCCGGTAGTCGAAGCGATCGATCGCGATCACCTGCTCGGCGCCGAGCATCAGCGCACTGGCGATCGCGAACAGGCCGACGGGCCCCGCGCCCCAGACGGCGACGACATCGCCCTGCCGGATGTCGCAGAGCTCTGCGCCCATGTAGCCGGTCGGGAAGATGTCGGATAGGAACAGCACCTGGTCGTCGCTGAGATCGGTGTTCTCGATCTTGATCGGGCCGACGTCGGCGAATGGCACTCGCGCGGACTCGGCCTGCCCGCCGGCGTATCCGCCGGTGAGCGACGAGTAGCCGAAGATCCCGGCTGGGGCATGTCCCCACATCTTCTCCGCCATTCCCGCGTTGGGGTTCGAGTTCTCGCACACCGAGAACAGTCCTTTCGCGCACATGCCGCAGCTGCCGCAGGCGATCGGGAACGGGACGACAACCCGGTCGCCGACCGCCAGACTGCTGACGCCGGAACCCACTTCGACGATCTCCCCCATGAACTCGTGCCCGAGGATGTCGCCCTTGGTCATGCTCGGGACGTAGCCGTCGTAGAGGTGCAGGTCCGAGCCACAGATCGCGGTCGAGGTGATCTTCACGATCGCGTCGCGGTCGTCGAGCAGGTGCGGATCAGGCACGTCTTGGACCTCGACCGTGTTGCGGCCGATCCAGCAGTTCGCGCGCATCAGCTCTGCTCCGCGACCGGCTGCGCCGGTTGTGCTTTGTGGAGGATCTGGCTGCGCGAGGACGGGCCGTCGGGACTCGTCTCCGAACGAGCGACCGTGCCCGTCTCCAGAAGCGATTTGAAGCGCCTCAGCTCGTCGTCGATCTGCTGATCGGGAGAGCTCCCGGTGGCTTTCGCCGCGATCGCACCGAGGCGACCCGAGGAACCCGGGTCGTGATCGATGTGAAGCTCGACTCCGCGTCCGCCGGGAGCTGGGACGATCCTCGCCTCGCCGTCGCGTTCGAGCGCATCTGGATCGAAGGCGCTCCACTGATGCTCACGAAACGCCTGACGGACCTCGTCCTCGCCGCACCTGATCGTGATCGCGGTGCGCACGCGCGACGGCCCGCCCGAGCTGTCGTGCGCGACGCCCTCGCCTTCGCTCGAGCCGCCATCGCCTTCGAAGCTGCCGTCGGCTCGGCTGAGCAGGATCGCCACCGCGGCGTCCGCGGCGCCCACAACCGCCGCGCCCGCGATCGTCTCGAGCAAGCGCCGCTTGTCGCGAGGGCGCAGGCGGTAGGCGCCGAGCAGCAGCGCGAGGTCCATCGTGTCGCCGGCGGCGCGCGACCACATCCCGATCCGCCGCTGCCGGTTGGCGACGATGTTCAACATCGCGATCTGCTCGCGGACTCCGACGCCGACCGTCCAAGCGACGGCCCTCCCATCGTCCTGCACCCCGATCGCTCTCAAGAACCGGCGCGGCGTCAGGAGCATCGGGGCACCGAGCAGCGAGCTGAACCAGCCGAACGCGTCTGCGATCCGAACCGGCCCGACCCCGTCGGAGCCGTTGTTCCGCGCCTTGTCCATGATCAACGCCTACCCGTCCGCACAGCACCGAAACCGGTTCGCCGAAGTCCTCGCCGGCGGCCGGCGCGGCGTGCCCGCAGGGTGCCGTCTAGCTGTAAGACCCGAGCAGGTTATTCACGCGACTGATGGGTGTCTGTCGCCCGATGGCCTGATGTCGTCGTCGATGGTTATAGGTCCACAGCCAGCCGTCAAGGGCAGCCGTGCGCTCGGCGCTTGAGCCATAGATAGC